>JAGWVR010000044.1 GCA_018970785.1 Planctomycetota bacterium | reverse complement strand
GTCGCCGAGGCGCCGCCGCGCCCGCTGCCCTCGGCCGGCGCCGAGCCCCGGGATGCGCGCGGCCGGGCCGATGACGCCGGCGTCGCCGCTCCGGCGGCCGCGGCGCGGTATGGCGTCGAGGGGCGGGCGCTGGTCCGCGGCGGTCGGAAGCAGGTGCCCCGCGGCGTCACCTATGGGCCATTCCCGGCCAACGCGGCGGGGGAACCGTTTCCCGAGCCGATCACCGTCGCCGCCGACTTCGGCCTCATGCGCCGCTTCGCGATCGACGCGGTGCGCACCTACTGCGTGCCGCCGGCGTGGTTCCTCGAGCGCGCCCGGGCCGACGGGATCTCGATCCTCGCCGACATCCCCTGGGGCAAGCATCTGTGCTTCATGGACTCGCGCCACGCGCGCGACGAGGCCCGCGCCGCCGTGCAGCGCGCGGCCGAGGCCTGCCGTGGCAGCCCGGCGCTCCTCGGCTATTCGATCGGCAACGAGATCCCGGCGGAGATCGTCCGCTGGCACGGCGCCGGGCGGGTCGCCGCGTTCCTCGCGTCGCTCGCCGACACGGCACGCCGCGCCGATCCCGGGGCCCTGGTCACCTACGCCAACTTCCCCCCGACGGAGTATCTCGAGCTCCCGTTTCTCGACTTCGCCACGTTCAACGTCTACCTCCACGATCTCGGCGCCTTCCGCCGCTACCTGCTGCGCCTCCAGAATCTCGTCGGCGACGTGCCGCTGGTGCTCGGCGAGCTGGGCATGGACACGCTCCGCCATGGCGAGGAGGGGCAGGCGGCATTCCTCGACGGCCATCTCCGCGAGGCCGACCTGCTCGGCCTGGCGGGCTCGTTCGTATTCGCCTGGACCGACCTGTGGCACACCGGCGGCCACCTCGTCGAGGACTGGCGGTTCGGCATCACCCGTGCCGACCGGACGCCGAAGCCGGCCTGCCACGCGGTCGCGCGGCTGGCGACGACGGGCCGCGCCGGCCTGCTCGCCGCCCGGCCGCGCGTGTCGGTGGTGGTCTGCTCCTACCAGGGCGGGCGCACGCTCGCGCAGTGCCTCGAGTCGCTCGGCGGGCTCGACTATCCCGACTACGAGGTGATCCTCGTCGACGACGGCTCGACCGACGACACGCCGGCGATCGCGCGGCGGTTTCCCGAGGTGCGGGTCGTGCGGCACGAGACCAACCTCGGCCTCAGCGCCTCGCGCAACGCCGGGCTGGCCGTGGCGACGGGGGCGATCGTCGCCTACACCGACTCCGACTGCTTCGCCGATCCCGACTGGCTGACCCACCTCGTGCACCGCCTCGAGTCGACCGGCGCCGACGCCGTCGGCGGCCCGAACATCGCCCCCGACGACGGCTGGCTCGCGGCGAGCATCGCCGCCTCGCCGGGACAGCCGACGCACGTGCTCGAGAGCGACCAGGAGGCCGAGCACGTCCCCGGCTGCAACATGGCCTTCCGCCGCGGGGCGCTCGAGGAGATCAACGGCTTCGATCCCCAGTTCCTCCGCGCCGGCGACGACGTCGACGTCTGCTGGCGCCTCCAGCAGGCGGGCCACTGGATCACGTTCGCGCCCGGCGCGGTCGTCTGGCACCACCGCCGCCAGACCCCGCGGGCCTACCTGCGGCAGCAGTCGGGCTACGGCGAGGCCGAGGCGCTGCTGCGGTTCAAGCACCCCGAGAAGTTCAACGGCCGCGGCGGCTGGAAGTGGCGGGGCGTGCTCTACGGAGCCTCGCTCCGCGGCCTCCACCTCCGCGAGGCGCTCGTCTACCGCGGCACGTTCGGCACCGGGTTTTTCCAGTGCCTCTACCAGCCGCCGGCCGCGCACTGGGCGATGGTCCCGGCGAGCCTCGAGTGGCACATCGCCGCCGCCTTCGCCCTGGTCAATGCGCTCGTCTGGCGCCCGGCGGGGATCGTGGCGCTGGCGATGCTCGGGCTGTCGCTGGCGGTGGCGCTGCTCCAGGCGGTGCAGGCGCGCCTGCCGGCCCGGCACGACGGGCCCGGGGCGCGGGCGACGGTCGCGGCGCTGAGCTACGTGCAGCCGCTGGTCCGGGCGCTGGCCCACTACCGGACACGGCTCAGTTCCTACGCGGCGATCACGGCGCATCCCACGGAGCACGGCGTGCACCGGCACTGGAATTGGTGGCGCGGCCGCGACGAAACCGACTGGTGGGCGGAGCGGGGGGGCGACCGCACCCGTCTGCTCGGCGACGCGATCGCGGCGCTCCGCGCCGACCGCTGGGGGGTGACGCTCGACACCGGCTGGAGCGAGTGGGACGCGAGGGTCTTCGGCCACCCCTGGACCAGCCTCGAGGTCACCACCGTCCAGGAGGAGCACGGCTCCGGCCGGCGGCTGGTGCGGCTGCGCTCGCGGCTGCGCTTCACCTGGGTGGCGTGGGCGGCGTTGGCGGCGGCGGCGTCGAGCGTGTCGCTGGCGCTCGCCTGGAACCCGGCCGTCGGGGCGGCCCTCGCCGGGATCACCGTCCTGGCGGCGCTGGCGATCCGTGGCCGCGGTGTCCGTCTGGCGGCGCAGATCGCCGAGGCGTTCGACGATGCGGCTGCCGAGCTGGGGTTCGTCCCCTGTCCCGTCCGCGGCACGGCACGGGAGTCGTGATCCGATGGCGGCCGTGCGGTGCGTGATCGTCAACGCCGACGACCTCGGCTACACGGTGGCGACGACCGACGGGATCCTCCACGCGCACGCCCACGGGATCGTCACCAGCGCCAGCCTGATGGTCAGGCGCCCGGCGGCGGCGGACGCGGTCGCGCGGGCCGCGGCGGTGGGGTTTCACGACCTCGGCGTCCACCTCGACCTCGGCGAGTGGGTGTTCCGCGATCGGCGCTGGGAGCCACTCTACGAGGTGGTCGACGGGGGCGACGCCGCGGCGGTGGCCGCCGAATGCCGCGCCCAGGTGGAGCGTTTCCAGGCCCTCGTCGGCCGCCCTCCGACACACCTCGATTCCCACCAGCACGTCCACCTCCACGAGCCGGTGCGGACGGCGGCGCTGGCCCTGGCCGCCGAGCTGGGGGTGCCGCTGCGCCACCTGTCTCCGCGCGTGTCGCACTGCGGCGGTTTCTACGGGCAGGATGGCCGCGGCGATCCGGCCCCCGGCCTGATCACCCCCCGGGCCCTCGTCGACGTGCTCCTCCGCCACGTCGCCGGGGAGCCCGCCGCGCTGGTCGTCGAGCTCGGCTGCCATCCCGGCTGGGACGACGGGCTCGACACGATGTACCGTGCCGAACGGCGGACGGAGGTCGACGCCCTCTGCAGCCCGGGCCTGCGCGACGAGCTCGCCGGCCACGGCTTCCGCCTGACGACCTTCGCCGCGCTCGCCGCCGGGGAGACCGCACCGTGACGCGACCGATCGGCGACGCCCGCTGCGGCACCCGGCGGAAGATCGTGCTCCTCGGGATGATGACCAAGATCCCGGTCGCCGGGGCGGTGTGGGGCACGATGCACTACCTCGAGGGGCTGCGGCGCCTCGGCTACGAACCCTACTACGTCGAGGCCCACGCGCGCACGCCGTCGATGCTGATGACCGACGCCACCGACGACGGCTCGGCCTTGGCCGCGGCCTACATCGGCGGCGTCATGGAACGCTTCGACCTGGCGGGCCACTGGGCCTTCCACGCCCTCCACGACGACGGCCGCGTCTACGGCATGAGCGCCGGGGATCTCGAGCGGCTGTACCGCGACGCCGCGCTGATCATCAACTACCACGGCGGCACGGTGCCCCGGCCCGAGCACGTCGCCGGCGGACGGCTGGTGTACCTCGGCACCGATCCGGTCGACATCGAGATCGAGGTCCGCCAGGGGCGCCGCGAGACGATCGATTTCCTCGCCTGCCATGCCGCCTTCTACACCTGGGGGCTGAACCTCGGCCGCCCCGACTGCCGGGTCCCCGTGCCGCAGCCGTTCGACTTCAAGCCGATGCCCCCGGTGGTCGTCTGCGACCTGTGGGACGATCCCGCCGTGGCGGCCGGCCCGTGCTTCACGACGGTCGGCAACTGGCGGCAGGACTACCGCGACATCGAGTTCGAGGGGGAGATCTACCACTGGAGCAAGCATCACGAGTGGCTGAAGGTGCTCGACCTCCCGCGCCGGGTCGACCAGCCGTTCGAACTCGCCCTGGCCAGCTACGGCGCCGAAGACCGGGCGCTCCTCGAGGGGCGTGGGTGGCGGGTCAGCGACGCGATGGCCTTCTCCACCGATCTCGACGCCTACCGCCGCTTCATCCAGGGCTCGCGCGGCGAGTTCACCGTCGCCAAGGACCAGAACGTGCGCCTCCGCAGCGGCTGGTTCAGCGAGCGCAGCGCCCAGTACCTCGCCGCCGGCCGGCCGGTCGTCACGCAGGAGACGGGGTTTTGCAACGCGCTCCCGACCGGAGAGGGGCTGTTCGGGTTCGACGGCGTGGAGCAGGCGGCGGAGGCGGTCGCCCGGATCAATGCCGACCACCAGCGGCATTCCCGCCGGGCTGCCGGCATCGCCCGGGAGTGCTTCGACCATTCCCGGGTCCTCCCGCCGATGCTGTCCGATCTGGGGGTGTGAACCGAGCGCTGCACCGGCGGAGCGGGGAATTACCATGGGATCCATGGCCGCTCCCGACGCTTCCCCGCCCCAGTTCCCCTCGGCCGGTGGCGACCCCCACGGCACTCCGTCGCGCGGCCTCGACGAACGTCTCGCCGTCGTCGAGGCCCGGCTCGACCGGCTGCTCGCCGCGGTCGCCGCGCTGGCGGCGCATGCCGACCGCACGGATGGCGCGCTCGACGGGCTGCGCGCGGCGCTCGAGCCGGCGCGGCTGGCGGCGCTCGGCAGGCCCGCCGACGAGGTCGCCCGCCGGACCGCCTACCTGGAGATGGTGGCGCGACTGCGGCAAGTGGTGCGCCGGCACGTGCCGGCCACGGGCCGGGTCCTGGTGATCGGCCGTGGCGACGAGGAACTCGTCGAGTTGTCGGGGCGCCGGGCCGGTCACTTTCCGCAGGATGCCGCCGGCGACTTCGCCGGCGAGTATCCCGCCGACGGCCGCGCCGCGGTGGCCCACCTCGAGGCCCTCGCCGCGCGCGGCTGGGACCACCTGGTCGTCCCCGCGACGTCGGCCTGGTGGCTCGACCACTACCGCGACCTGCGGATCCACCTCCACCGCGACTGGCACGCGCTCCACCACGACCCGGACACCTGCCTCGTCTTCGCCCGCGACCCGGCGCGTCCCGGGCCGTGGAACGCGGTCGACGACCTGCTGGCGCGGCTCGGGCGCGAGACCGGCCGGCTCCCGGCGATCCTCGATTGGGACACCGGCGCCGATCTGCCGGACTTCCTTCCTGGCCACGCCGTGTTTCCGCCGGTCGAGGCGAACGCGCCACGGCTCCCCTACCTCGAGCGGAGCATCGACGTGGTCGCCCTGGGCGCCGGTGACGAGGCACGCCGCACCGAGGCGCGGCGGATGGCCTCCGCGGCGGTCGTCGAGATCGCGCCGCCCGGGGCGGCCGGGCCCGGCTACGTGATCCGCGTCGAGCCGATCTCCAACGACGCTGCCGCCGGCCGCAACGGCTTCATCGTGCCGCAGGCTCGTCGATGAGCGCTCCGCGGGCCCTGGTCTGCTCCCACTACATCCCGCAGCCCGACCTCGACAGCTACTCGCGGCGGCTCCACCACCTCGTCGGCTGCCTCCGTGACGCCGGCTGGGAGGTGAGCTGCGTGGCCCGCAGCCCGCGCGGCGAGGAGCTTCACGGCCGCCGCCTCCGCGCGGCGGGAGTCGCCGTCGCCGCCGGATTCGCCGGCCATGCCGACAACGTGCGCCGCGCCGCCCTCGAGGCCCCCTGCGCGCTGGCGCTGCTCGGCTTCTGGAACTTCGCCGAGCCGCTCGTCCGGCTGCTGCGCGAGATCAGCCCGGCGACGCGGCTGGTCGTCGATTCCGGCGACCTCCATTTCCTCCGCGAGGCCCGGCGCCTGCTCCGCGGGGCGCCGCGGAGCCTCGATCTGCTGCCGCCCGATTTCGGCACGGCGATGGCCCGGGAGATCGGCGTCTACCATGCGGCCGATGCCGTCCTCACCGTCTCGGCCAAGGAGGCCGACCTCGTCGCCGACCTGATCGGCGACCGCCGGCGCGTGCACGTCGTGCCCGACGGCGAGGATCTCGCCCCCTCGCCGCTCGGTCCGGCCGAGCGCCGCGGCCTGTTCTTCGTCGGCAACTTCGAGCATCCGCCCAACGAGGAGGCGCTGCGCTTCCTCTGCGGTGCGGTGCTGCCGCGGCTCGGGCCCGGGCTGCTTTCCGCCCATCCGCTGTTCGTCGCCGGCAGCAACCTCACCGATGGGGTCCGGGCGCTGGCGGCCGCCACCGGCGGCGTGCGGCTCGTCGGCTGGGTGCCGCGGGTCGAGCCCTACTTCGAGCGCGTCCGGGTGTCGCTGCTGCCTGTGCTCCACGGCGCGGGCACGAAGCGGAAGCTGATCCAGGCCTTGGCGACGGGGACGCCGACGGTGTCGACGACGGTCGGCATCGAGGGCTTCGCCATCGGCGACGGCGACGGCGTGCTCGTCGCCGACGACCCCCTGTCCTTCGCCGAGGCGGTGGCACGGCTGCTCACCGACGACGTCCTCTGGACGTCCGTCGCGGGGCGGGCCCGGGAGCGGGTCCTCCGCGATCACTCGGGAGCCGTCGTCCGCGACCGCTTCCTCGCGGCGGTCGCCGCGGTGTGCGGCGCCGGCCCCGGCACCGGCGTCGTGGCGGTGCCGCCGGAGAGGCCCGTGGCCGACCCGGCGATCCCCGTGGAGTTGCCCGCCGGGACCATGCGTCGGCCGGGGCCGCGTGCCACGGAGCGGCCGGAAATCAGCGTCGTGATCCCCACCCGCGACCGGGCCGCGCTGCTCGACGAGTCGCTGGCGAGCCTGGCGGCGCAGGAGGACGTCGCGGGGTGCTACGAGGTGATCGTCGTCGACGACGGCTCGACCGACGAGACCGCGGCCGTCTGCCGGCGCTGGGCGGAGCGGCTGCCGCTGGAGGTGGTCGGATCGCCACCGGCGGGGATCGCGGCCGCCAAGAACCTCGGCGTCGCCGCCGCCAGCGCCCCGATCGTGCTGTTCTTCGACGACGACGACGTCGCCGCTCCCGACCTCCTCGCCCGGCACCTCGCCGCCCACCGCCGCCACCCGCTCGAGCAGGTCGCGGTCCTCGGCCACACCGATTGGGCGCCGCGCCTCGAGGTCACGGAGGTGATGCGCTACGTCACCGAGATCGGCTGCTACCTGTTCGGCTATCCCCACCTCCGCGACGGCGGCCGCTACGACTGGCGCTTCTTCTGGGGCGGCCGGTCGAGCTGCAAACGCTCCCTGCTCGTCGCCGCCGGCGGGTTCCGCCGCATGTTCACCTTCGGCTCGGAGGACATCGAGGCGGCCTACCGGATGTCGCGTTGGCTGGCCTGGCACCGGAGCCCCGGCGGCACGGCGCCCGCGGATGCCGTCGGGTTGGTCGTGGTCTACGACCGCGGCGCCCGGCAGCAGGTGATCCGCGCGCTCACCTACGACGACTTCTGCCGGCGCTGCGAACGGCAGGGGGTGTCGCAGTGGCAGTTCGCCGGCGTGTCGACCGATCCGGTGGTCGCCGAGTGGTGCGGCACGGTCGACGCCGTCCGCCGCTGGGAGGCGGTCCGCGACGAGCTGCCCGGGCGCGTGGCGCGGGTCCGGGAGCTCGAGGCGGAGGTCGGGGCGGGGCACGTCGATCCGGCCCGTCGCGCTGAGCTGCACCGGCTCTACGGCTGGACGTTCGACGCCTTCAAGCTCAAGGGGATCGTCACGGCAGCGGAGCACGGCGCGTCATGAGCGGCCCGCCACAGACGTTCCGCTACTGCCCCGACCCGGTGTTCGTCATCGGCAGCCCGCGGTCGGGGACCACCGCCCTGGCCCGCGCCCTCGGGACGCACGGGGCGTTCTTCGTCGGCGACGAGACGTTCTTCCTCTGGGAGTTGTTCGCCCAGCGCCGCCTGGAGGAGGTGTTCGCCCGCTGGGCCGGCCGCCCGAGCAGCTCGTGGCTGCGGCGCGAGGGGGTCGCGGAGGGGGAGTTTCTCGCCGCGGCGGGATTGGGGATCAACGCCCTGTTCACGAGCCGCGCCGGCGAGCGCCGCTGGGTCGACCACACGCCCCACCACTGCCACATGGCCGACACCCTGGCGGGGATGTTTCCGGGGGCGCGCTTCGTCCATGTCCTCCGCGACGGCCGCGAGGTCGTCAACTCGATGATCCACGTCGCCGCCACCCTCTCGGCCGACGAGGTGGCGGCGATGCGCGCGGCGGGTTTCCTGCCGCCGTGGGCCCACGATTTCCACGCCGCCTGCACGACGTGGCGCGACGCGGTGCGTGCGGCCGACGGATTCGCCACGCGCCGCCCCGACCGCGTCATGACCGTGGTCCACCGGGCCCTGGAGCGCGAGCCGGAGCGCGTGATGGGCACGGTGCTGCGCTTCCTCGCCGCCGCCGACGAGCCCGGGCCCGCGGCGTTCCTCCGCCGCGAGCGAATCAACTCGAGCTTCACGCCGCCCGGGGGCGTGCCCGCCGGTGACTACCGGCGCCCCGATCCCTGGGCCGGCTGGTCGGCCGAGCGGCGCGCCCTGTTTCGCGACGTCGCCGGCGCCGAGATGGAGCGGCTCGGGCTCGCCGACCCCGGTGACGCTCACGGGGCACACCGGCCGAGCCGGGCGAATTGACATCTCCCCCCGGCGGCGTAGCGTAGGAGGGCACGGTTGGTTCCCCCGTCGGTCTTCCTGGCTGGTTGCCCCCATCGCGATGCCGTTCGCCATCCTCGGAAGTCCGCGCTCGGGTGGCGGCCTGGTCGCGGCGTCGCTGCGGTGTCACGGAGTGACGATCGCCGGAACCGCGGGCGCCGACGAGGATGCCTTCTCCGCCCTCAATGAAACGCTGCTTGCCCGTCATGGCGGCGGCTGGGACAGGCCCCCG
Source organism: Planctomycetota bacterium (assembly GCA_018970785.1). GTDB lineage: Bacteria > Planctomycetota > Planctomycetia > Pirellulales > UBA1268 > F1-20-MAGs016. Next base: position 17,847 of record JAGWVR010000044.1, on the reverse strand, counting down.
CACCTTCCGGAGGGCTGGGAGCGGTCGCCGGGGCTGGCCCCGCTGCACGCCGCTGCGGTCGCCCTTTCCGATGCGGCCGGGGCGGACCGGGGCTGCCCGTGGGGATGGCACGACCCGGCCACGACGCTGACCTGGCCTTTCTGGCGGGATGCGATCACCGGGCTGCGGGCACTGGTGGTCGTGCGCCATCCCCTCGAGGTGATGCTCTCGCTCCACGCGCGGAGCGGCTGTTCGGTGGCGACGGCCCTCGACGTGGTCGGGGCGTACCAGCGCGCCATCCTCGAGACCGTCGAGCCTTCGCTGCGCGTGGTCACCCATTACCGCGCCCATGCGCGCGACGCCGTCGGCGAGGCGGACCGCGTGCTTGCGGCGCTTGGCTGTCAGGCGCGCGGCGCGGCCCCAGGCTTTCGCGCCGGCCTGGGGCACGTCCGGCTGTCGCGGCGTTCCCTCGCCGAGTTCGCGTTGCCCGACGAGGTCACCACCGACTACGCCCGGCTCTGCGCGGAGGCCGGCTTCCCCGCCACCGACGTCGGCGACGGGGCGGAGGACGGCGATCCGCGGGGCACGGCCTGGCTGCGCCGTGGCTTGGCCGCCGCGGGAAGCGCGGTCGGTGGCGGCCGTGCGGGACGCGACGGGGAGCCGTGGGCCGACGTCCGCCGCGAGCTCGAGCGCCTCCGCGGCGAGCTGGCGACGCGCGACGAGGAGCTCGGCGACCGGCTCGAGGAGATCCGGCTCGGCCAGGGGGGCGGGGTGTCGCCGGAACGCGCCCGCTACCGTGCCGCGATCCGCGGCTGCCGCGACCTCGTCCGTGGCCACGTGCCCGCCGGCGCGGTCGTCGCCGTGATCAGCAAGGGAGACGACGACCTGCTCCGGCTCGGTGCCGCCACGGGCTGGCATTTCCCCCGCACCGCTGCCGGCGCCTACGCCGGCTGGTATCCGGCGGGCGACCTGGCGGCGATCGCCCACCTCGAGGCGCTGCGCGCCGAGGGGGCGGAATTCCTGCTGGTGCCCGAGACCTATGCCTGGTGGCTGACCTCCTACCCGGGGTTCGAACGCCACCTCGACCGGCGCCACCGGCTCGTCGCCCGGCGGCCGGGAGCCGGCGTGCTCTACGCGCTGCTCGCCCGCCCGGCCGCGGCGGAGAGCAACGCTCCTGCCATCCCCCTCGCCGAGCGGCTCGGCCGGCCGCCGCAGCTCCTCGACCTCGGCGCCGGCCGCCGCGCGGCCGACCTCGTCGCCGGGGCCACGGTGTTCGCGCCGCCGGGCCCCTATCCGCCGCTCCCCTACGTCGATGCCAGCATCGACATCGTCGCCGTCGCCGCTCCCGCGATGCTCGACGAAGCCCGGCGCGTGGCCCGGCTGGCCGTCGTCGACTGTTCGGGCGAGCCGCGCTGGGAATGGGTCGGCGACGTTCCGGCGGCGCGGCTCCCGAGCGTGTCGATCGTCGTGCCGGTGTGCGGCAACTGGCCGCTGTCGCGCGGCTGCCTCGAGGGGATCTGGGCGACGATCCCCGAGGGGTGCGACGTCGAGGTGATCGTCGTCGACGACGGCTCGGCCGACGAGACGCCGACGGCGCTGGCGACCCTCGCCGCCGCCGAGCCGCGACTCGTGGTGCTCCGCCATGCGGCCCCCGTGGGCTTCGTCGGCAGTTGCAACGCGGCCGCGATCGTGGCGCGCGGCGCGCTGCTCGTGTTCCTCAACAACGACACCGTGCCCCTGCCCGGGTGGCTGGCGGCGCTGGCGGGATCGTTCGCCACGCTGCCGCACGCCGGCGTCGTCGGCGGCACGTTGCTGTTCCCCGACGGCCGTCTCCAGGAGGCGGGGGGGATCGTGTTCGCCGACGGCTCGGCCTGCCATTTCGGCCGTGGCGAGGCCGACGCGCGGGCGCCGCTGTTTCGCCAGTGCCGCGAGGTCGACTACGTGTCGGGTGCCCTGCTGGCCACGCCCCGGGCGCTGTTCGAGCGCTGCGGCGGCTTCGATCCCGCGTTCGCCCCCGGCTACTACGAGGACACCGACTACTGCTTCCGTGTCCGCCAGACCGGTGCCAAGGTCTATTTCCAGCCCGACGCCGTCGTCGTCCACCGCGAGGGAGCCACCGCCGGCACCGATCCGGCGCAGGGGATGAAGCGGTTCCAGGAGATCAACCGCGGGCGGTTCGTCGCCCGGCACGCCGCGGCGCTCGCCTCCCATCCCCCGCGCCCCGCTTCGATCACCGCCGCCTCCTGGGCCCGGCTCTTCCACCGTGGCCCTGGCCGGGGGGAGCGATGACCATGCGCCGCGCCCTCGTCGCCTCCTACCATCCGCCCCAGCCCGACAAGGACTCGGGGGGGCGTCGGCTGCACGATCTGCTCACGTTCCTCGTCGCGGATGGCTGGTCCGTCGATTTCGTCGCCCTCCACGGCCTCGGCCACCACGCCGCCGAGGCCCGGGCCCTCAACCGCCTCGGCATCGTGGTCCACGACGACTCGTTCCGGCAGGCGGCCGACGGCTCGTGGAGCCGCAACGAGACCTTTCCCGACCTCGTCGCCGCCGTGCCGTTCGATCTGGCGCTGCTCTGCTTTTGGCCGGTGGCGGAGTTCTACCTGCCCGTGCTGCGCCGGCTCGCACCGGCGACGCGCGTGATCGTCGATTCGGTCGACCTCCATTTCCTCCGCGAGGGGCGGCGGAGCGGCCTCGGCGGCGCCCCCGGGGCGAAGCCGGTGCGCTTCGACGGCCATTTCGGCACCGATTTCGTCGGCGAGCTCAATGCCTACTGCGGCGCCGACGCCGTCCTCACCGTGTCGGACGCCGAGCGCGACCTGCTCGGCTCCTGGCTCGGCGCAGCCGTGCGGGCCCACACGGTGGTCGACTGCGAGGATCCCGTCCCCGGCGGCCTGGCGCTGGCGGAGCGGAGGGGCGTGCTGCTACTGGGCAGCTACCACCACCCGCCCAACGTCGAGGCGCTCGGCTTCTTCTGCCACGAGGTGCTGCCGCTGGTCGACGCCCGGCTCCTCGAGCGCCATCCGGTGTGGGTGGTGGGGACGGGGCTCGACGACCGCCTCGTGCGGCTCGCGGGTGATCACCCGCACGTGAAGATGGTCGGCTGGGTGCCCGACGTGGTCCCCTATTTCCACCGGTCCCGGGCGACCGTGGTGCCGCTCCTCCACGGCGCGGGGACGAAACGGAAGCTCGTCCAGGCGCTCGTCCACGGCACGCCGGCGGTGGCCACGCCGGTCGGCGCCGAGGGGCTCGACCTCGTCTCCGGGACGCATGCCCTGATCGCCGCCGACGCGGCGGGCCTCGCCGCCGGCATCGAACGGCTCCTCACCGACGACGCCCTCTGGGAGCGGCTCGCGACGGCGGGGCAGGAACATGTCGGCCGCGCCCGCAGCCGCCGCGCCGCCCATGCGGCCCTGACCGCGGCCGTCGCCGATGTCCTCGGCGCGCCCGTGAAGCCGGGGATCGCCGACGAGATCACCGTCCTCGACTACCACCTCCGCTCCGCCCGCTGGCACGCGGCGCGGACCGCATCGGCCGGGCCGGACGCGGCCAACGCCGTAGTGCCGGCCGGCGCCGGAGCGCGGGCCGGCGACGCCGCGCCAGCGGTCCGTCTGATCGCGTTCTACCTCCCGCAGTTCCACCCGATCCCGGAGAACGACGCCTGGTGGGGGCGCGGATTCACCGAGTGGCGCAACGTCTGCCGCGCCCGCCCCCTGTTTCCCGACCACGACCAGCCGCAACTCCCCACCGATCTGGGGTTCTACGATCTCCGCCTCGCCGAGTCGCGCGCCGCCCAGGCGGCGCTGGCGCGGGAGCACGGGATCCACGGCTTCTGCTACTACCACTACTGGTTTCAGGGGAAGCGGCTCCTCGACCGCCCGTTCGCCGAGGTCCTCGCCAGCGGCCAGCCCGACTTTCCCTTCTGCCTCTGCTGGGCCAACGAGCCCTGGTCGCGGCGCTGGGACGGCACCGACGCGGAGGTCCTCCAGCCGCAGGGGTATTCATCCGACGACGACGTGGCGCACATCCGCTGGCTGATCGGGCCGCTCTCCGATCCGCGCGCGATCCGCATCGACGGCAAACCGCTGTTCCTCGTCTACCGCGCCGACCAGCTCCCCGACGCGCGGGCGACGACCGACACCTGGCGGCGCGAGGCGGCCCGCGCCGGCCTGCCGGGCCTGTTTCTCGTCGCGGTCGAGACCGGCTGGGACGCCGGCTGGGACGCGACCGCGGTCGGCTTCGACGCCAAGCTGCTGTTCCAGCCGCAGTTCAGCCTCCTCGGCACGGTGCCGCGCCTCGACGTCGGCTCGCCACGGACGCGCGTCTTCTCCTACGACGAGGCCTGGCCGGTGCTGGCCGCCCCGCCGCCGGTGCCGTACCCGCGGTTCGAGACGGTGTTCCCCGGCTGGGACAATTCCCCGCGGCGCGGCGAGCAGGCCTGGGTCGTGCACGGCAACACCCCGGAGAGCTACGAAGCCTGGCTGCGCGCCGCGGTGGATCGCGCCGCGGCCCGGCCGGCGGAGGAGCGGATCGTGTTCGTCAACGCCTGGAACGAGTGGGCCGAGGGGGCCCACCTCGAGCCCGACCGCCGTCACGGTCGGGCCTTTCTCGAGGCCACGCGGCGGGTGGCAACACGCGCGGGGGTCCCCCGGCCGTGAGCATCGCCCCCGATCCGATCGTGATCCTCGGCGCGCCGCGCTCCGGGACGACGTTCCTCAACGAGCTTGTCAACGCCCACCCCCGGGTCCACGTGACCCACGAGATGCGGCTGTTCGCCTGGGCCCACCACTGCCTCGTCACCGCCGCCGCCGACGACCGGCTCCTCGTGACCCACCGCGACGAGTTCCTCGCCCACGCGCGGCGCTCGTTCGCGCCGCTGATCCGGGGCTTCTACGCCGAGCGCTTCCCCGGGAAAGACCACTGGGGGGACAAGAACCCGCACTACGCCGACCCCGCCAACCGCGGCTGCCTGGGAACGGTCCGGGCCCTGTTTCCCGGGGCGAAGTTCGTCCACATCGTCCGCGACGGCCGCGACGTGGTCGCTTCGCTGGTGCGCCGCCACCACGCCGATGGCCGGCCCTGGGCCGACCTGCCCACCGCCTGCCGGGTGTGGTGCGAGCACACCGCGATCGCCCGCGGCTTCGGCCGCACCCTCGACGACGGAGCGTACCTCGAGCTGCGCTACGAGGATCTCGTCCGTGACGAGAGCGCACAGGCGCGGGAGCTGTTCGCGTTCCTCGGCATCCCCTCCGATCCGGCCGTCGAGGCGTTCTGCCTCCGCCAGCGTGCGGCGCGGACCGCGCTGAGCACGCCGACCCGTGACATCGCCGCCGACGTCCTCGCCTCCGACTTCGGCCGCGTCCTCTCCGCCGCGGACCAGGCCCGGGCGCTCGAGGCGCTCGGTGCGGGGCTGGCGGCGTTCGGCTATCCCGTCGACGGAGGAGCGGAGCGATGAGCGTGCGCCGCGCCCGGCTGGTGGCCTTCTACCTCCCGCAGTTCCATCCGATCCCCGAGAACGACGCCTGGTGGGGGCGCGGCTTCACGGAGTGGACCAACGTCACCAAGGCGCTGCCGCTGTTCCCCGGCCACGAGCAGCCCCACCTGCCGGCCGACCTGGGGTATTACGACCTGCGGGTCCCCGAGACGCGTGCCGCCCAGGCCGAGTTGGCCCGGGCCCACGGTATCGAGGCGTTCTGCTACTGGCACTACTGGTTCGAGGGGCGCCGCCTGCTCGAGCGGCCGTTCGCCGAGGTCCTCGGCTCCGGCGAACCCGACTTCCCGTTCTGCCTCGCCTGGGCCAACGAGACCTGGTCGCGCCGCTGGCTCGGCGAGGAGAAGGAGATCCTCCTCAAGCAGACCTACTCCGCGGCCGACGAGGAGCGCCACGCGAGATGGCTCGTCGAGGCGTTTGCCGACCGCCGCTCCCTGCGCGTCCACGGCCGGCCCGTGTTCCTCGTCTACCGCCCGCTCGACCTCCCCGAGCCGCGCCGGTTCACCGACGTCGTCCGCCGTGCCTGCGCCCTGTCGGGGATTGCCGATCCGCTGCTGCTGGGGATCTCCTCGCACCACCGCGCCGATTACCGCTCCGCGGGCTTCGACGGCAACGTCGAGTTCGAGCCGCAGCTCGGCGTGATCCCCGATCCGCTCGGCGACGGTCTCAAGGTCCACGACTACGCCGCGTCGCGTGCCCGGATGGCGCACGCCCGCGGCTCGTCCGCGGCCCACCCCTGCATCATGGTCTCGTGGGACAACACCCCCCGGCGCGGCGCCAACGGCATCGTCTTCACCGGCGCCACGCCGGCGGCCTTCGAGGCGGGCCTCCGGGAGATGATCGATTCGGTGCAGCACCAGCCCGCCGAGGAGCGGCTGGTGTTCGTCAACGCCTGGAACGAGTGGGCCGAGGGGAACCACCTCGAGCCCTGCCTGCGCCACGGCCGCGGCTACCTCGAGGCGGTGCGCCGCGCGGTGGGGGGCTGAGATGCCCGAGACGATCGTCTACTGCGGCGCCGTCGCCCAGGCCGCCGGGCAGGGGGGGCTGGCATGGTTCCACCTCCAGTTCCTCCTCGGCCTCCGCCGCCTCGGCCACGAGGTCCTGCTCGTCGACCGGCTCGATGCCACGACCTGCACCGACGGCGCCGGACGGCCGGTGCCATTCGCCGAGTCGGTGCAGCGGCGCGGGTTTCTCGAGGTCGTCCGGCAATTCGGCTTCGCCGACCGTGCCAGCCTGTCGGTCGCCGGTGCCGACGGCGTCGGCATCCCCCGGCGCGAGCTGCTCGCCCGGGCCCGCCGCGCGGCGCTGCTGATCAACGTGATGGGCTACTGCGACGATCCCGACCTGCGCGGCGCGGTCGGCCGGCGCGTGTTCCTCGACATCGATCCGGGATTCCCGCAGATGTGGCGCGAGCTCGGCCTTCACGACGCGTTCGCCGGCCACGAGCGCTGCGCCACGCTCGCCCGGCGGATCGGCCGCCCCGGGTGCACGATCCCGACCTGCGGCCTGGACTGGATCACGCTGCCGCAGCCGATCGTCCTCGAGCACTGGCCGGCGGTCGAGCCCTGTCCCGGCGGCGCGTTCACCAGCGTCGGCGCGTGGCGCGGGCCCAACGGCCCGGTGACGTTTGGCGACCGCACCTACGGCCTGCGCTGCCACGAGTTCCGCCGGTTCCTCGACCTTCCCGGCCGCTGCCCTGGCGCGGTCTTCGAGCAGGCGCTGGCGATCGATCCCGGCGACGCGCGCGACCATGCCGCCCTGCTCGCCCACGGCTGGCGGCTGGTCGACCCGCGCGCCGTCGCCGGCACGCCGGACGGCTACCGGGCCTACGTCGGCGGGTCGAAGGGGGAGTTCGTCGTCCCCAAGGAGATGTACGTCGCCACGCGCGGCGGGCTGCTCAGCGACCGCAGCTGCTGCTACCTGGCCAGCGGCCGGCCCGTCGTGGCGCGCGACACGGGGCTCGCCGAGTCGTATCCGCTCGGCACGGGGCTGATCGCGTTCACCACCCCCGAGGAGGCCGCTTCCGGGATCGAGGCGATCGGGCGCGACTACCGGCGCCATTGCCGGGCCGCCCGCGATCTCGCCGTCGAGCACTTCGACTCCGACCGCGTGCTGCCGCCGTTCATCGCCGCGGCCCTGGCCTGAGCGACCGCCGGCCGGAGGGGCGGTAGAGTGGGGTGAAAGCCCGACGCCTCCCGCTCCCCGCGCCCCGATGCCCTCCCGTCCGATCGCCTTCGTCGCCGGTGCCCTGGCCAACAAGCCGGGCAACGGCGGCGAGGCCTGGGTCCGCCTCAGTTGGGTCCGGGGCCTGGTCCGCCTGGGGTGGCAGGTCGTGTTCGTCGAGCAGATCGCCTCGAGCGCCTGCGTCGACGCGGCGGGGCGCCCCGCCCCCTGGGATGCCAGCGTCAACCGGCGGTTTTTCGACCGCGTCGTCGCCGACTTCGGCCTCGCCGGGTCGGCGGCGGTGATCGTCGACGACGGCGCGATCTGCCATGGCCTCGACCGCGCCGAGCTCGGGCGCCAGGCCGGCGCGGCGCGGGTGCTCCTCAACGTCTCCGGCCACCTCGACTGGCCGCCGCTGGTGTCGCGCCTCGCCAACCGGGTCTACCTCGACATCGACCCCGGGTTCACGCAGTTCTGGGAGGCGCAGGGCATCGGCGGGGCGCGGCTCGCCGGCCACGACGCCTTCGTCACGATCGGCCTCAACGTCGGCGCCGCCGACTGCTGCATCCCCACCTGCGGGCGCGACTGGATCCACGTCCTGCCGCCGGTCGTCCTCGACGATTGGCCGGTCGCCGCCGGGCCGGGGGAGCGGTTCACGACGGTCGCCAGTTGGCGCGGGCCGTTCGGGCCGATCCACCACGACGGCCGCGTGTTCGGCCTCAAGGTCCACCAGTTCCGCAAGGTCCTCGACCTGCCGGGGCGCGTGTCCGAGCCGCTCGAGATCGCGCTGGCGATCCATCCAGCCGACGGCGCCGATCGCCAGCGGCTCCTCGCGGCGGGGTGGCGGCTGGTCGACCCGGCCGCGGTGGCCGCCGACCCCCGCGCCTTCGCCCGCTACGTCGCCGGGTCGCGGGCCGAGTTCTCGGTCGCCCAGGGGGTGTATGTCGACACGGCGAGCGGCTGGTTCAGCGACCGCACCGTGCGCTACCTGGCCGCCGGCCGGCCGGCGCTGGTCGAGGACACGGGTTTCTCGCGGCACCTCCCCGTGGGAACGGGCCTGGTTCCCTTCCGCACCGCCGACGACGCGGCCGCCGGGATCGCCGACATCGTCGCCCGTGCCGCGGAGCACCGGGCCGCCGCCCGGGCACTGGCCGCCGAGCACTTCGACTCCGACCGCGTCATCGGTGGGCTGCTCGGCAGACTCGGGGTGGCGGAGCGGCACCGCGGGCTGGCGTGATCGGAAGGGGATCCATGGGCTGCTACAGCCGCCAGCCGGGATCGTAGGCGAACTGGTCGAAATCGCGACGGTAGGTGTCGTACACGAACTCGTAGTCGGCCTCGCCGGCGAACAACCGGTGGGCATGCGGACGGTCGGGAGCGGGGTTGAGCACGGGGAGCTCGGTGACCGTCAACCCGATGCGCGCACCGACGGTGGCGATGTCGGCGGCCAGCGTCTCGAATCGGCCGACGAAATCGACGATGCATCGCCCCCCGTCGTCGCACACCCATTCGGCCTGGGGTTGGCCGACGAGCGACCCGAGGAACTGCCCGTCGCGGATGAAGGCCGAGAAGCTTCCCGTCCGCAGGTAGGCCTGCGTCGCCGGCCACGACCACACCGGCGCGTCGGGCGCCGCGCGGCTGACCGCGTCGCGCTGCCAGGTGTAGAGGGAGACGAGCCTGTCATAGGGGTGGCGCACGAACGCGAACGAGAAGAAGTCGTCCCACAGCGATTCTCCGACCACCGCGCGGATGTCACGGGCGCGGGCGTGCTTGAAGAGCCCGAACTTTTCCCGGTACGGCGCGTTGATCCGCTCACCGAACCCGGTGCCGCCGAGGACGAGGTCGTTCCAGCGCGACTGGCGATCGAACAGGCTCGTGATCGTCGTGCCGGCCGTCTTGGGGACGTGGACGAAGATGCAGCGATGGGTCTGGGAGATGATCATGGAGCGGGGAATCCGGCGTCTTCGGCCGACGTGATCTCGGGAAACAGGCGGCCGAGGAACGGCTCGCAGTAGCGGTGAACCTGCTCCTCGAGGTGACCGCGCGGGATCCGCTCCACGATCGGCCGTTTGGCGGGATTGCGGTATTCCCGGACCGCCGCGGGGGCGATGGCATGTGGATCGAACCCGGCGAAGGCGGCGATCCGGTCGGCGTCGGCCGCGATCCGCTCGGTGCGCACGACCAGGAGCCGCTCGGTGGGGACCGCCGCGAAGGCCTTCGCGAGGTGGGCCTGCCAGTAGCCGAGGTAGCCGGCCAGCGGAAACAGCCCCGCCTCGGCCAGGACGCGCTCCGCCGCGGGGTGGGACGCGCCGTCGGCCCCGAAGCGGTGGATCGCGAAAGCGCGCCACCGGGCGTTGGGCGGGCGTGCGAGATAGTGGTTGGTGATCGAGTCGAGCCACCGGTAGGGGTCGCGGATCGTGAGCACGTATCGCGCCGCGGGGGCAAGGTCGACGAGCAGATCGACGAGGAAGATGTTGAGATTCGAGACGTCGACCGTCAGCGCCAGCCGACCGTCGCGCGCACCGACCCACGCGCGGAACGCGCGCCAGTCGCTCCGGCCCGACTCATAGCCGAGCACGGCGTCGATCACGGCACCTGCCTCGGGTTCGTGAGCGGCCGGCAGGGAGGAAAACAGGCTCGCCAGCGCCGAGGTGCCGGTCTTTCCCATCCCGATCCCATACAGGCGCGGTCGCGGCTCGAGCCGCGCGTCATCCGCCGCGGCTCGAGCCGCAGTCAGGTCGTCGTGACGCAGTCCGATGCGCATCGCCGCGTTCCGTGGGCGGGCGGTCACGTGCCGCCCGCTTCGTTGTATCCTCGGCGGGAACGGGGCACACGGGCAGGCGGACGGGAAGCGGCGTGGCGGCGACGTGGCGATCGATCCTCGCGGCCGAGTGGCGGGCGTCGCTGCCCGCCGGCTCGCGCTGCGCCCTGGCCCTCTACCCCGACCACTGGAACGCCGGCGACGCCGCGATCTGGTGGGCGACGCGCACGCTCCTGGCGGAGCTCGGTGTCGCGGTCGACTACGCCTGCGATCCCTGGAGCTACGCGCCGGGGGGGCTGCGCGCCGCCGTTCCCGAGGGGCCGATCCTGATCCTCGGCGGTGGCAATTTCGGCGACGTCTACCCGCGCGAGCAGTCGCTCCGCACGCGGATCCTCGCCGACTTCCCCGACCGGCCGATCGTCCAGCTGCCGCAGAGCATCGCCTTCCGGTCGCCGGCCGCGGTCGCCGAGACCGCCGCGCTCCTCGCCCGGCAGCGCGCCTGCACGCTCCTGCTCCGCGACGCGGCGAGCCTCGCCTTCGCGCGCGAGCAGTTCCCCGGCACGGCCGCGCGGCTCTGCCCCGACACGGCCCTCGCCCTCGACCTGCCCGCCGTGCCCCGCGCCGCGACGGTTCCGGTGGTGGCGCTGTGGCGGCATGACGGCGAGTCGTGCGGGCCCCTGCCGGCGCTCCCTGCCGGGTGGGTCGAGCGCGACTGGACCGTGCCCGGGGGGATCCTGCCGGCGGAAGAAGCGCGGGAGCTGTCGACCGCGGCGCGGTCGTTCAAGGAGTGGGTCGGGATGCCGCCGCCGTGGCCGCCGCCGGAAGCCGAGCCCTGCCCCCTGCGCCGCCGGATCGCCTGGCGGCATCTCCCCTGGGCCTGGGATCAGCTCGCCGAAGACCGGGCGCTGCGCGGCCTGCGGATCCTCGCCCGCGGCCGCGTCGTGCTCACCAACCGGCTCCACGCCCACCTCCTCTGCCTGCTGGCGGGGATCCCGCACGTCGTCTGCGACACCGCCAACGGCAAGCTCTTCGCCCACCGCGACACCTGGTTCACGGCGCCGTCGCCGGGGCCGCCGCCGCGGGTGGCCGTGCGCTTCGCCGCCACGCCGGCCGAGGCGGTCGACCTCGCCGCGGGCCTGCTCGCGGAGGAGCGCCCGTGACGCCGCTGCGGATCCTCGTCGCCGGCATGGTCGCTTCCCATCCGGGCCAGGGGGGGGCGGCGTGGGCGGTGCTGCAATACGTTCTCGGCCTCCGCGATCTCGGCCACGAGGTGACGCTCGTCGATCCGGCGACCGTCCCGGATCAGGCGACCGGCGCCGACTTCGCCGCCGCGCCGGCGGCGGCCTATTTCCGCACGCTCGTCGCCGGATTCGGCCTCTCTGCCGACGCGGCGCTGCTCCGCGCCGGGACGACGGCCACGGTCGGCCTGCCCCACGCGCAGCTCCGCGCCCGGGCGGCAGGCGCCGACCTGCTCCTCAATCTGTCGGGGCTGCTCCGCGACCCGGCGCTCACCGAGCCGGTGGCACGGCGCGTGTTCGTCGATCTCGATCCGGCCTTCAACCAGATGTGGCACGCCCAGGGGATCGACATGGGCTTCGACCGCCACGACCGGTTCGTCACGATCGCCTGGAACATCGGCCGGGAGGGGTGCACCGTCCCGGTCTGCGGCCGGGAGTGGATCACGACGCCGCAGCCGGTCGTCCTCGACCACTGGCCCGTCGCCGGCGCTGTCGAGCACGCCGCGCTGACCACCGTCGGCCATTGGCGGAGCTACGGCTCGGTGACCCACGACGGCGTGTTCCACGGCCAGAAGGCCCATGCCTGGCGCGGGCTGCTGGACCTGCCGTCGAACAGCGCCGTCCCGCTCCTGCCGGCCCTGGCGATCCATCCGGCCGAGACGGCCGACCTGGCGGCGCTGCGGGCTCACGGCTGGCGCTGGCTCGACCCCGCGACGGTCTGCGCCACGCCGGGGGACTACCGGAGGTTCGTGCAGGGCTCGTGGGGGGAGTTGGCGATCGCCAAGCAGGGGTACGTCGTCTCGCGCTGCGGCTGGTTCAGCGACCGCAGCGTCTGCTACCTCGCCTCGGGGAGGCCGGTGATCGCCCACGACACCGGCTTCGGCTCGCGACTGCCCGTCGGCCACGGCCTGCTGGCCTTCACGACCGTCGCCGACGCCCGCGCCGCCATCGACGCCCTCGCCGCCGACTACGCGGGCCACCGCCGCGCCGCGCGCGAGCTGGCCGCGGCGGTGTTCGACCACCGGATCGTCCTGCCGGCGCTGCTCGAACGCGTGACGGCGGCGTGAGGCACAGGCGCGGCCGGCCGTCAGCCGAGCTCTAGCGCGTCGGCTGCGGCGCGCAGGGCTGCGAGCGCCGCCGGCAACCGTTCTCCCCCCGGTCCGTCGGCCGCCGGCAGCCAGCGGAACGCCGTGTGGAGGACGGCCGCATCCCACGCGCGCGTGTCGAAATCCCCGGTTCCGCGCGCCGCCGCGTAGGCCGCGCGGCAGCGGGCGACGACCTCCGCCGGCCAGCCGGCGACCAGCGCCGCCAGATCGAGCGCGCCGGGGCCGACGGCGGCCGACTCCCAGTCGACCGGCACGATCGTCCCGTCGCGCCACAGGACGTTGCCGACCGAGAACTCGCCGTGGACCACCGCCGCGTCGCTGCCCAGCAGGGCGCCGACGCGCTCGTCGTGGAGCGCGACGAGCCGCCCGAGCCAGCCCGTCACTGCCCCGACGGCCGCGGCCACGGCCGGCGCGCGGCGTGACCAGGCGCGGAGCGTGGCGCCGTCGATCCGGGCGAGGAACGCCAGATCGGTCGCCCCCGCGCGCGGCGCGCTCCAGGCGTGGAACCGTCCGCACCACGCGGCGGCGGCGACGATCCCGGAGTCGTCGGGGGCCTCGCCGACGCGCAGGCAGCCGGGCAGGTGCTCGATGACCAGCGCCCGCCGCGCCGGCGTGCCGAGATCGACCGTTCCCGCCACGCGCGGTGCGATCACCGGCGCGGCGGCGACGAGCGTCGCGTAGACGCGGGCTTCGTAGGCGATCCCGTGGCGGCTGCGCGGCGGCGGATCGGGGCGGTCGCGCTCGAGTTTCACGAGCCATTCGGCGGTCGTGCCGTCCGCCGCGCCGAGTGTGACCACCGCGCCGCGCGAGGAGGAGCCGTATTCGTTGGGGCGGCAGGCGACGATCCCCCGGCCGTGCGGCGGGAAGGCCGCGGGAAACAGCGGTCGTAGCGCGGCGCGGAGCGCGGCGGGGGCGAACGGATCGTCGGCCGCGGGCGCATGGCTCATCGCCGCGCTCCCCGGCCCGCTCCCCGCGCCGCGGTCGCCCGTGGGGACAAAGGCCATGGAGGGCTTTGTCCCCTGCCAGCCAGCAGGCCATCGACACGGCGATCGGCCGCTGGATGCGGCCGCCGGCGACCCGGGAAACCCTCGGCGTTTCCCGCGGTCGCCCGTGGGGACAAAGGCCATGGAGGGCTTTGTCCCCTGAAAACTACCGCATCCACCGCAGCCCCTTGGGGGCGAGCCCGCCGACCCGCGTCGCCTCGTCGAGCGCCAGCGCCGCGAAGGCCCGCGCTTGGGCGGCGCCCGCAACGCCGTCGTCGTTGCGGATCGTACCCGTGCCGCGGGAGACGGCGATCGTCGCCCCCGTCGGGCTCGACAGGTTGACGAACATCGTCTCGTCGGGCTCGATCGTGGTGTCGTTGACGATCGCGACGGTGATCGTCCTCACCGTCTGCCCCGGGCTGAACGAGAGCGTGCCGCTGGTGGCGGTGTAGTCGCCGCGCTTGCCGGAGGTGGCGGTGCCGTTGGCGGTGGCGAACCGCACCGACACCGTCCCCGTGCTCGCCGCCGACAGCGTCACCTGGAAGACGAGGCTCCCGGCGCTCTCCAGCGCCGCCACCGACGAGATCGCCAGCGCCGGCGTCGCGGCGACGTCGTCGTTGACGATCGTACCGGTCGCCGTCGCGGTGCCGATCGCGGCGTTGGCCGAGGCCCCCGAGAGCGTCATCGTGAAGGTTTCGTTGGCCTCGACGGCGGTGTCGCCGGTGACCGAGACGGCCACGGTCTTCGTCGTCTCGCCCGCGGCGAACGTGAGCGTGCCGCTGGTGGCCGCGTAGTCGCTGCCGGCCGTCGCGGTGCCGTTGGCGGTGGCGTAGGACACCGTCACCGGATCGGCGGCGGCGGCCGACAGGGCGACGGTGAACACGATGCTCGTCGTCCCCGAGTTGCCCTCCGTCACGCTCCCGCCGGTGATCGAGATCCCCGTCGGGGGGACGACCGCCAGCGCCGTGGCGACGTCGAGCCGGCCGCCGGTGACCGTCTTGCCGGCCAGCGCCGCGGTCGGGCGGGCGGTGGAGAGGAGGGCGGCACGGATCCCGGCGGCGCTGGCCTCGGGGTGGGCGGCGGCGTAGAGGGCGACGGCGCCGGTGACGTGGGGCGTGGCCATCGAGGTGCCGCTGTAGGCGCCGTAGGTGCCGCCGGGGAGCGTCGAGGTGACGTTCGAGCCGGGAGCGGCGATGTCGACGGTCGTCGCGCCGTAGTTGGAATAGGAGGCGAGCGTGCCCGAGCTGGTCAGTGCCGCCACCGCGATCACCGATTCGTAGCTCGCCGCCGGCTGGCCGGTGGCGGCCACGAGGGTCGAGTAGTTGGAGGGATAGTTGGCGACCGAGTCGTTGTTGTCGCCGATGCCGTCGCTGCCGCCGTTGCCGGCGGCGCCCACGAACAGGATCCCGGCGTTGGCCCCGCGGATGATCGCCCCGTGGAGCGCCGCCGAGTAGCCGCCTCCCCCCCAGGAATTGTTGGAGGCGACGATGTTGATCCCGTGGCGCGTCTTCAGGTCGGTGAGGTAGTCGAGCGCGAGGACGGCGTTGGCGGTGGTGCCGCCGGTAGACCCGAGGAACTTGGTGGAGATCATCGTCACCGCCCAGTTGATCCCCGCCACGCCGAGGGCGTTGCCGCCGACGGCGCCGATCGTGCCGGCGACGTGCGTGCCGTGGTCGTCGGCGGTGCCGTCGTAGACGGTGTTGTCGCCGGAGACGAAGTCCCAGCCGTTGACGTCGTCGACATAGCCGTTGCCGTCGTTGTCGATCCCGTCACGGGGGTCGAAGGGGTTGTTCCAGACGTTGGCGGCGAGGTCGGGGTGGTCGATCTGGAACCCCTCGTCGACGATCCCCACGACCACGTCGCGCGATCCGGTGAACCCGGCGTTCCAGGCTTTTTCGGCCTGCGAGCCGAAGGCGTTGGTCGTCCCCGCGGGGCCGACCGCGGCCGGCTGGTCGTCGCCGTACATCCCCCACAGTTGGCCGCCGGTGTACGACGGGTCGTCGGCCACCGCGTCGATCGAGAGGCGCCAGTTGGGCTCGGCGAAGAGCACGCCGGGGCGGTTGGCGAGGGCCCGGGCCGCCTGCTCGACCCCCAACCCCTTGCCGAGTTTCACCCGCTCCATCGCCCCCCAGCCCTGCTCGCGCATCGTGACGGTGTGGATCTCCTCGGCGCAGTCTCCCTGGAGCAGCGCCCGGGCGGCGGCCCGCGTCTCGGCCGAGGCGTCGGCGGCGAACTGCACGAGCAGCTCGCCGTCGGCGAACGCGACGGCGAGGAGACGGCGATCCTCGAGGGGCTCGATGCCGACGCGGTTGCCAGCTCCCTGGCCGCTGGGCCGGCGGCGGGAGCCGCTGGCGAGGGAGGTGCGGATGCGTCGCTGCGCGCCGTCGAGAGCGTGCCTGGCCATCGGAGGATTCCTTCGTGGTGTTCGTGACCTGACGCCGGGGACCGCCGCTCGTCCAACGGACGCCTGCGGCCCCCCGTCGCCTCATGGCGACCGAGCGTGCCCTCCCGGAACGCAAGCGACATGCCACGCGCCGGGCATTTTTTCCGAACCGGCGCGTTTCGCCAACTTCACCATGAAAACCGGCTGTTCAGCGTTCGTCACGGCTCAGGTGGGCTGGAGCGGCTGGACCGGTCCGGTGTTGCACTTTGCACCACCACTCCGGGGTCGCGCCGCGTTTTGCGGCACTCCCGCGGCGGTCACCCGGGCGTTCCCGGCAGCCTCAGCCGCGGGCCCGGCGGCGGAGGAACTGCGGGGCGACGACGACGACCAGCCCGACCATCCCCATCGCCCACGTCGAGGGCTCGGGGACGGCGACGAACTGCATCACGTAGCCGCCCGAGACGGTGCCGCCGGAGAAGTTGGCACTGGCCACCTGGAACGTGCTCGGGGCGGCGAAGTACTGGTCGCCGGAGACGTAGCCGACGCCGTTGTAGGTCCGCGTCGCCGACTGGCCGGCGAACGGCTTGACCCAGAAGTTGAAGTCGGCGTTCTGCACCGAGGCGATGAAGTCGGCGTTCTTGTCGGTGAAGAACCCGCCGCGGAACGTGTCGCCGATCGCCAGGGGGCCGGTGATGTCGAAGTACAGGTCGATGACGTTGCTGGCCGTGAACGTGGTGTTGAACGGCGTCGAGGTGTCGGTGAGGCGGAGGACGTCGTTGACGCTCGCCGCGGCGTTGCTCCAGGTCGGGCTGCCGGTGCCGGTGAACTCGAACGCGAACGACAGCGACCCCGAGGCGGTAATGTCGGCGAACGTGAGGATCCCGGGGCTGTTGCCCGGCTCGACCGTGCCGTTGCCGGAGAGGGTCGCGACGCTCATCGTGCCCTTGCCGCTCACGGTCGCGCCGGCGGCCACGATCACCGTCGCGGTCTGGTTGGTCCCGTCGATCACCAGCCGGCCGGCGTCGACATGGGTGTCGCCGGTGTAGGAGTTGTTGCCCGAGAGGAGCCAGCGGCCGGTGCCCTTCTTGAAGACCTCGGTGGCGTCGGTCCCGGTCCCGCTGATCGAGCCGGCGATGCTGCCGGAGCCGCTGCCGGTGAGGGTCAGCGAGCGCTGGCCGGTGCCGCTGATCGCGATCGAGCCGGTGTTGGTGAAGGCGAGCGTGCCGCTGGCGACCTCGATCGTGCTGTTGTGGACAGTCGTCGCCTCCTTGGCGATCGTGAACAGCCGGTCGGTGCTCGCGCTCGACCCGGTGAACCGCAGCGTGGCACTGCCGATGAGCAGGTTGCCCGCGGCGTTGCTCGAACGGCCCAGCGGGCTGGCCTGGCCGCCGTTGGCGAGCGTGGGAACCTCGAGCACGCCGGCGTGGAGGAGGGTCGAACCCTGGTAGGTGTTGGATCCGGTGAAGATCACCGTCCCTTCGCGGGGCCCGGCGAAGCCGACACGGACGTTGCCGGCGGCCCCGGCCCCGTTCTCCTCCCCGATCGCCCCGCCGTAGGTCAGCGACAGCCCGGTCTGGGCGGAGAAGGCACTCGTCGTGCCGTTGCCGATGAGGACGGCCCGCGAGGAATTGAGCGTCACGCCGCTGATCGTGCCCCCCGACACGGTCTGGGCGGCGACCAGTTCGCCCCCCAGGTTCCGCAGCGTGCCGCTCACGGCGCCCAGCGTTGCGTCGGAGGTGATCC
>JAGWVR010000132.1 GCA_018970785.1 Planctomycetota bacterium | reverse complement strand
GCCGCCGGCCAGCCGCCGATCCGGGCGACGACGTCGGGGTGCGAGGTGACGACGCGCACCAGATCGACCGGCTGGTCGTGGGTGCAGCGTTCGGTGATCGGGCTGCCGTCCTCGCGGACGCCGTCGATGACGAAGTCGTCGAGCTCGACGCGGTCGACGACCTCGAGACGGCAGTCGTCGCCGAGCAGGAGCGCCACCGTCTCGGGGCGGACCGCGTCGAGCGCCAGCCAGATCCGCCCGCCGTCGCGGACCCAGCCGCGGAGCGCCGCGGCGCCGGCGGTGTCGGTCGCGATCCGGTCGCTGGCGACGAGGATCTGGTCGAGGCCGCGGAGCGACGCCGGCCAGGGAGCGAGAAAATCGTCGGCGAGGTCGGAGAGGGTCGTCGAGAGCTGCACCGACTGCCGCGCCGCGGTGAGCGTCGTCGTCCACTGGTCGGACCGCGCCGCGACGAGCGGCGCGTCGTCGAGGACCTGGCGGTCGAGGTAGGTCGCGGTCCTGACCGGCTCGTCGCTGATCCGCAGCAGGTCCTCCGACACGAAGCCGGTGCCCCCGTCCGACCGCGACAGCCGTTCGTCGCCGCCATCCCCCTCGACCGTGATCACCGACATCGGCATCGTCGTCCGCCCCGCCGGCACCTCCGCGGGGATGCGGACGGGCAGCCAGGTCATCCGCTCGCTGCGTGCCGGGAGCCAGACGCGGCGTGCGAATTGCCGCCCGTCGCCGGTGGGGAACGAGACGACGATCGTCGCCTCCCCCTCGGCGTCGGTGCGGTTGGTGGCGAGGATGTCGAGGACCGACCAGCCGCCGGGCACGTGCTTGAGGCGCGACGAGGCGTAGATCTCGATCCTGTCCTGGGCAGCGGCGGCGGAGCCGAGCGCGACCAGCGACAGGCCGGCGGCGAGCCATCGCACGCGCGCGGCAGGCGCGATCGGGAGAGGCGCGGCGGGAGCCGGTCGTACGCTCATCGGCCCGACTGCCCCGCTTCGGCCGTCGCCAGGCGGATGTCGCGGAACTCGGCCCACATCGGCTTGCCGGCGTGGAGCTGCAGCGCCAGGACGCCCTCGGAGAGGAGCGTCTCGGGCCCGTCGGTGAAATCGAGGATCAGGCGGCCGTTGAGGTAGTGGCGGATCCGCGGGCCGGAGGCGACGATCACGACGTCGTTCCAGTCGTCGAGCCGGAACAGCTTCGTAAACGCCTCCTGGTCGACGAGGTTCGCCGCCGCGACCTCCTTCCCCGCCGCCCCCCACGTGGCGCGCTCGCCGACGAGGCAGATCCGCCCGCGCTTGCCCCCTTCGTCGTAGATGAAACCGGCGACATTGGGGAGCGTGGTTTCGTTGCGCAGTTCGTGCTGGTAGCCGCGGACGACCCATTTGTTCTTGGCGCTGGCGTCGGTGACGTGCCGCGAGCGGTATTGGATCCCGGAGTTGTTGGTCGCGTTGCAGCGGAACGAGAGCCGGAGATCGAAGTCGCGGACGGTTCCCTCCTTCCAGATCAGGAAGGTGTTGCCCGTCGCCACGCGGTCGGCCGTCGTCTCGCCGTGGATCACGCCGTCGCGCACGGCCCACAGGCGCTCGTCGCCGTCCCAGCCGGCCAGGTCGCGGCCGTTGAACAGGGGCCGCATCCCCGCCGGCTCGGGCGGAGGGGCTTCGGCCGGCGTCTGCGCCAGCGCCACGACTCCGCCCCAGGCCACGGCGAACCATGCCGCGCACACGATCGAAACCCGCATTGCCGTTCCCCCCGGGGCATCCATCCGAATCGGCGGCGAGTATAGCGGCGTTCGCCCGGGCGTGCGGGGCGGGCGCCGGCGCGACGGTCGCCGTCGTGCGCAACCCCCTCCGGCGCGGCGCCGGGGCGGCGATGCAACGGCAGCGCGAAAACTCCGCCGGGTGTTTGTCAGCCGGCGGCTTCCGGCGACAATCGCCGGGAGACGGTCGGCTCGGTCGACCGTCCATTCCGCAGGGAGGATTCCGAGATGGCGGCAGCACGCGCGCGGTCGGGGCAGGGGGGATGGCTGGCCGGTGTGGTGGCGGCCGTGCTCGTCGGGCCCATGCTGCGGGCCGACGCCGCCGAGGCGACGTTGCACCGCGACACCTGGGGAGTGCCCCACGTGATCAGCGACTCGGAAGCGGCCGGCCTCTACGCCCTCGGCTACGCCCAGGCGGAAGACCGTCTCGCCGACATCTACCTGGCGATCCGCACCGCGGTCGGTCGCCTCGCCGAGGTCCAGGGGCCGGGGCTCCTCGAGCAGGACTACATCATGCGCCTGGCGCGCAACGACACCCTCCACGCCGAGTACCTCGCCACGAAGGCCCCGGCCAGGCTGCGCGAGAACGTCACCGCGTTCACCGCCGGGATCCGCCGCTACATCGCCGAGCATCCCGGTGAGGCGGCCGACGTGGCGATCGACGTCGAGCCCTGGCACGCGCTGGCGATTGGCCGGGCGATGATCCTCCGCTGGCCGATCGGGACGATGATGGACGACCTCAAGAACGCCGAGAAGCGTGCCCAGCCCGCCGCCGGCAGCAACCAGTGGGCCGTCGCCCCCGCGCGGAGCGCCGACGGCTCGGCGATCCTCCTCTCCGACCCGCACCTCACGTGGGAGGGGCTGGCGGTCCTCTACGAGGCGCGCGTCCACGCCGGCGACCTCCACATGGCCGGGTTCTGGCTGATCGGCTCGCCGATGCTCGGCATCGGCCACAACCGCCACGCCGGCTGGGCGCTGACGACCGGCGGCCCCGACACGTCGGACGTCTATCGGATCAAGTTCCGCGTCGCGCCGCGCCCCGAGTACGAATATGACGGCCAGTGGAAGCCGGTGACGATCGAGTCGTTCACGATCCCCGTCCGCGGCGGCGACCCGGTGACGCGCCCCGCCTTCTACACCCACCTGGGCCCGGTGATCGCCACGCCCGACATGGCCAGCGGCACGGCCTACGTCGGCGCCTCCCCGTATTTCGACCAGACCGGCCTCTACGAGCAATTCGACCGGATGGCGCGGGCGCGGAACGTCCACGAGATCAACGCCGCCCTCGCGCTGCACCAATACAACGAGCAGAACGTGATGAGCGCCGACGTCGAGGGGAACATCGCCTACGTCCGCAACGGCGCCACGCCGATCCGCCCCGAGGGCTTCGATTTCAAGCGCCCGGTCGACGGCACGACCAGCGCCACGGCGTGGAAGGGGATCCACCCGCAGGAGGACCTCGTCCGGATCCTCAATCCGCGCCAGGGCTACATGCAGAATTGCAACATCAGCCCGCAGAACATGATGGTCGACTGCGAGCTGACGCCCGACCGGTTTCCCGGCCACGTCTACAACGCCACCTGGGATCAGGACAACCCGCGCGGCAGGCGCTCGATCGAGGTCCTCCACAACGACCCGCGCGTCACGCGCGACGAGGCGAAGGCCTACGCCCTCGACGTCCACGACCGGCTCGCGCGGGCCTGGCAGGGGGAGCTGGCCCGGGCCTACGCCGCCGCCAGCGACACCGTGGCCGGCGACGCCGAGCTGCGCCGCGCCGTCGAGGCGGTCCTCGCCTGGGACGGCGAATACACCCCCGAGGCGACGGCGACGACGCTGTTCAAGTTTTGGCGCCTCAAGTGCGGCGCGCAGTGTGACGTCGCGGCGCTGGTGCGCGACGGGCGGCTCGACGACGCGACGCGGACGAAGATCGTCGCGCTGTTCCGCGAGACGATCGACTTCCTGAACAAGGAATACGGCCGCTGGGACGTGCCCTGGGGCACGGTCCACGTCGTCGGCCGCAGCGGCCGCTATTTCCCCTGTGGCGGGGCCGACTACTCGACCGGCGACAAGGAAGCCAACTTCACCGAGACGCTGTTCGACGTCCGCAGCAACCAGGACCCGCAGGATCCGAAGCGCTACGTCGCCAACTCCGGCTCGATGTCGGTGATCCTGATGTTCTTCAAGGACGGCAAGGTCGAGTCGTTCACCTGCACGCCGTGGGGGCAGTCGGGCCATCCCGATTCGCCCCACCACGTCGACCAGGCGGAGAAGCTCTACGGCCCGCGCGTGATGAAGCCCACCTGGTGGGATCCGGCCGAGCTCGCCGACCATGTCGAGAGCACGCGCACGTTCACCGATCTTCCCTGATCCCCGGGCAATCGCCCGCGCGGTTGCCGCCCGCTTCCATCCCTCCCCACGAGGTCACCGATGCCGCCGCTCGTCCGCCGCTTCTCGTCCGTCGCCGCCGTGCTCGCCCTGGCCGCCCTTGCCCTGCCGGCGCCGGCCCAGGGGCCGGCCCCGCGGCGCGACGGCTCGCTCGTGGTCGAGGCCAAGCCGGTCAAGCCCGAGGAGGCGGCGAAGCACGTCGGCGAGTGGGCCGTGGTGACGATGAAGGTCACCAGCAGCCGGCTGATGGCCGACGCGGGCCGCTGCTACCTCAACTCCCACAAGGACCACCGCGACAAGGACAATTTCACCGCGGTGATCTTCAAGCAGGGGCTCGAGAAGTTTGCCAAGGCCGACGTCGCCGATCCGTCGAAGCACTTCCTCGACAAGACGGTCCGGGTGACGGGGACGATCGAGCTCTACAAGGAGAAGCCGCAGATCAAGGTCGAGCTGGTCGATCAGATCGAGCTGGTCGACGCCCCCGCCGCCGCCGGGGCGCGGCAGGAGTGACGAGCGACCATCCGCAGGGCCGCCCGGAGCGCCGCT
>JAGWVR010000043.1 GCA_018970785.1 Planctomycetota bacterium | reverse complement strand
GGTCGAGCGCCCCGGTCGCCCGGCTCACGACGAGCAGCCGGGCCGCCGTCCGGTCGGCGAGCGGCTCCTGGGCGATCAGCTCGGCCGGGAGCACGTAGTCGTAGTCGGCGGTCCATTCGCCCGGGGTCGTGTCGGCGGTCGGCATGGCGTCGCTCATCGGCGTCAACCGGCGGCGACGAGCGCTGCCGCCTCGTCGCGCGGGTGGGGCGTCACGGCCCGGGCCGGCAGCGACGTGAGGACGACGCACACCGTGCCGGTCGCCGGGTCGGCCCAGGCGATGGTCCCGGTCGATCCGGTGTGGCCGAACGTCGCCGCGGAGCAGCCCGGGCTGCCGGCAGCGCTGCCGACGTCGAATCCGAGGCCGCGCGGGCGGATCGCCGGCGGGTTGTGGTTGCGGACCATGAGGCGCTCGACGTCGGGAGCGCACAGCCGCCCGCCGGCCGAGAGGAACTCGGCGAGGAACGTGCCCACGTCGGCGGCCGAGGCCTGCACGCCCCCCCACGGCGCTCCCAACGCCCGCCACCAGGGGCTGTTCCAATCCCAGTCGCGCGCCGCCGGATCGCCCCCTCCCGCCTCGGGCGCGGCATGCTCGGTCTGCACCGGCACGACCTCGGCGGCGGTGAAGCGCCCCATGCCGAGCGCCGAGCGCGTCATCCCCAGCGGCCCGAACACGGTCCGGGCCACGAACGGTTGGAAGCTCTCGCCGCTGATCCGTTCGGCGATCCGCGCCGCCAGGAGGATCCCCATGCTCGAGTAGCGATAGCGCTCACCGGGGGCGAAGGCCAGCGGCGTCCGCGCCGCGCGGGCGGCGAACTCGGCGAGCGGCGCGTGTTCGCGCCGCAGGGCATCGTTGTCGGGAAGCTGGTCGGGGAGGCCCGAGACGTGGGTCAGCAGGTGGCCGAGCGTGATCCGCTCGCGCCCCGCGCCGGCGACGTCGGGGAGGAAGCGGTGCACCGGATCGTCGAGCCGGGCGGCCGCGCCCGCGACGAGCGTCATCACCGCCGCGGCGCTGATCGGCTTGGCAATCGACCCGAGCAGGAACGGCGCGTCGGCGGCGACGCCGAAGGGATGCGTCGCGGCGCCGTCGGGGCCCGCGACGTGGAGCACCGCGCCCCGCACCCGGCCGCTGGCCACGGCGCCGGCCAGGCTGGCGGCAGCGCGGTCGATCGCGGCTGCGGCGGGCCCGGCGGCGAGGCCCCCGACGACGCCGAGCCCCGTGCCGATCGCCGTTCGCCGATCCATCCGTGCCATCCTCCCCGTCTCCCCGCCGACCCGCTCCCGGAGCCGCGCCGCGCGGTGCTACATTCCTGCCATGCCATCCGTCACGTTCGTCAGTATCGCACGCCACGGCCTGCTGCAACTCGCCGGGCTCGTCGCCTGCGCCGCGGCCGCCCCGGCGGCGGACCTGGCGCTCGAGCGGATCATGGGCAGCCCGGCGCTGTCGGGACCCGTTCCCCGCGGCCTCAAGCTCGCGCCGGACGGCCGGCTCGCGACGCTCCTCCGTCCCCGCGCCGCCGACCGCGAGCGCTACGACCTGTGGGCGATCGACACGACGACCGGCGCCGAGCGGATGCTCGTCGACTCGACGGTCCTCGGCAGCGGCGCCGAGGTCTCCGAAGAAGAGAAGATGCGGCGCGAGCGGGCCCGGCTCGGCGGCACGCGCGGCGTCGTCGACTACGCCTGGAGCGCCGACGGCAGCCGGGTCCTCGTGCCCCTCGACGGCGACCTGTACGTCGTCACCGCGGCCGACGGCGCCGTCACGCGGCTCACCGAGACGGCGGCCACCGAGCTCGACGCCCGGATCGCCCCCGACGGCCGCGCCGTGTCGTTCGTGCGCGACCACAACCTCTTTCTCCACGACCTCGCCAGCGGCACCGAGCGCGCCCTGACGACCGACGGTGGCGGCGCGGTGACGTGGGGCGTGGCCGAGTTCGTCGCCCAGGAGGAGATGGACCGCAGCGACGGCGTCTGGTGGAGCCCCGACGGCACGCGCCTCGTGGCCGCCCGGGTCGACGAAGGGGACGTGGCGCTGGTCACACGCGCGGCGATCGGCGCCGACGGCACGCGCGTCCACACCCAGCGCTACCCGCGGGCCGGCACGGCCAACGCCCGCGTGGAGTTGTTCGTGTTCTCTCCGGGCGCCCCCGCCGGCACGGCGCCGGTACGGCTCGATCTCGGAGCCGACCCCGATGTCTACGTGGCCCGGGTCGCCTGGGCCGCCGATGGCCGCTCGGTCCTCGTCCAGCGCCAGTCGCGCGACCAGCAGCGGCTCGAGCTCGTCCGTTTCGACCCCGCCACCGGCCGCGGCGCCGTCGTCGACGGCGAGACCCACGGCACCTGGATCAACCTCGGCGACGAGCTCCGCCCGCTGGCCGACGGCCGCGTGCTCCTCTCCAGCGAGCGCGACGGCTTCCGCCACGTGTGGCTCGTCGGCGGCGCGGCCGCCGAGCAGGTGACGCGCGGCCCCTGGGCCCTCGACAAGATCGTCGGCTTCGACGCGGCCGCGGGACGCGTGTTCTTCATCGGCTGGACCGACACGCCCCTCGAGCGCCATCTGTACGCCGTCGACCTCCCGCGCGACGGCCGCCCGGCGACGCCGCCACGGCGGCTCACCGAGCCGGGGGGCTGGCACGACGCGGCCCTCGACCGGTCCGCCACCCGCGCGCTGGTCACGCGTTCCACGCCCACGCAGCCGCCGCAGACCTACCTCGCCGACGCGGCCGGCAAACGGCTCCGCTGGATCGAGGAAAACCGCCCCGAGGGTGATCACCCCTACGCGCCGTTCATGGCCGGCCACGTCGCGCCGGAGTTCGGCACGCTCGTCACGCCCGACGGGACGACGCTCCATTTCTCCCATCTCCGGCCACGGTTGGCCGCCGGCGAGAGGGCGCCGGCGCTGGTGATCGTGTACGGCGGCCCCGGCGTCGGCCCGCTCGCGGCACGGCGCTGGGGGAGCCTGATGGCGCAGTACTTCGTGCGCCGCGGCTGGCACGTGTTCTCGCTCGACAACCGCGGCACGAGCGGCCGCGGCAAGGCTTTCGAGGATCCGATCCACCGCAACCTGGGCGCGATCGAGGTCGCCGACCAAATGCTCGGCCATTCCTGGCTCGCGGCCCGCGACGATGTCGACCCGCGGCGGATCGCGGTCCAGGGGTGGAGCTACGGTGGCTACATGGTCCTCCGCCTGCTCGCCGCCCACCCGCGGGCGTTCGCCGCCGGCGTCGCCGGCGCCCCGGTGACCGCGTGGGATCTCTACGACACCCACTACACCGAGCGCTACCTCGGCAACCCGGCGCTCGACCGCTCTCCGTTCGACCGCTCCGACGTCGTCCCTGTCGCCGACCGGATCACCGACCCGCTCCTCCTCGTCCACGGCATGGCCGACGACAACGTCGTCTTCGACAACAGCGCCGCCCTCGCCGCGCGGCTGCAGCGGACCGGCCGGCTGTTCGAGATGATGGTCTATCCCGGCCAGACGCACCGGATCGCCGGCCCCGAACTGGGCGTCCACCTGTGGCGCTCGATCGAGGACTTCCTCGACCGCCGCGCCGGGGCCGCCCCCACCGTGACACCCCCCGGAGCCGACCGATGATCATGCGCGACGCTCGCCGCCGCTTGCCTGGTTCGCCGTGCGGGCAGCGTGGCGTCGTGCCGGCGCTCGTGACGGCCGTGGTGGCCGGCGCCCTCCTCCCGGCGGCGCTGGCGACCGCCGACGCTCCCGGGCTGCCGGGAATCGGGGCCGACGACTGGCCCTGGTGGCGCGGGCCGACGCACGACGGCGTCGCCGCCGCCGGCCAGGAGATCCCGACGACCTGGTCGGCCGACCGCGGCGTCGTCTGGATGGCCGAGATCCCCGGCCGGGGCAACGGCTCGCCGACGGTGATCGGCGACGCGGTCTACGTCGCCACCTGCGACGAGGCCACCGGCAGCCAGTCGGTGATCGCCTACGACCGGGCCACCGGCGCGACGCGCTGGCAGCGTCAGGTCCACGCCGCCGGCGCGATGCGCAAGCACGAGCGCTCGACGGGCGCGTCGGGCACCGTGTCGGGCGACGGCGAGCGGCTGTTCATCGCCTTCCCCAACGACGGCGCGGTCGTGGTCAGCTGCCTGTCGCGCGGCGGCGACGTGGTCTGGCGCCACCGGCTCTGCAACTACCTCATCCACCAGGGCTACGGCGCCTCGCCGCTGGTCCACGGCGACACGGTGATCGTCATCGCCGATCACAAGGGGGGCGGCGCGGTCGCCGCCCTCGACCGCGCGACGGGCGCCGTGCGCTGGCGGCGCGACCGCCCTCCCGCGCCCAACTATTCCTCGCCGATCGTCCACCGCCTGTTCGGCCGCGACCAGCTCGTGCTCATCGGCTGCGACGCCGTCACCAGCCACGATCCGGCCACCGGCGCCGTCCTCTGGGAACGCGCCGGGGCGACCACCGAATGCGTCACCACGCCGGTCACCGACGGCACGCGGATCTACACCTCGGGGGGCTATCCGCGCAACCACGTGGCCGCGATCCGCGCCGACGGCTCGGCCACGCTCGACTGGGAGAACGGCGAGCGCGTCTACGTGCCGTCGCTGCTGGTGCGCGACGGCCATCTCTACGGCGTCCTCGACGCCGGCATCGCCGCCTGCTGGGACGCCGCCACCGGGAAGGAGCGCTGGAAGCAGCGCCTCGGCGGCAACGCCAGCGCGTCGCCGGTCCTCGTCGGCGACACGATCCTCGCCACCGACGAATCGGGCACGACGCGCCTCTTCAAGGCCGCACCCGCGCGGTTCGAGGCGGTCGGTGAAAACACGCTCGGCGACGAATGCTTCGCCTCGCCGGCGGTCTGCGGCGGACGGATCTACCTCCGCGTCGCATTCCATGGCGCCGACGGACGCCGCGAGAAGCTCGTCTGCATCGGCCGCTGACGGCGGCTGGTATCCTGCGGAGGAGGACCGACGAACCTGCGCGGCACGCCGCCGCGCTCGGGCGGTCGTGGGAGCAACGTCGCATGCAACGCTCGTTCGCCTGGGCGGCGGTGGCCCTGTTCGTCGCCGGACCGACGGCCCGGGGAGACGACTGGCCCCAGTGGCGCGGCCCGCAGCGCGACGGGGTGTGGCGCGAGACCGGCACCGTCGAGGCCTTCGCGGCGCCGCGCCTCGAGCCGGCGTGGCGGGCCCCGATCGGCCCCGGCTATTCCGGCCCGGTGGTCGCCGGGGGGCGGGTGTTCGTCACCGACAGGCAGACGAAGCCGGCCCAGGTGGAGCGCGTGCTGGCGTTCGCCGCCGACACCGGCAAGGCGCTGTGGACCCACGAATACCCCTGCGTCTACCGCAACATTGGCTACGAGGCCGGCCCCCGGGCGAGCGTCACGGTCGAAGGGGAGCGCGTCTGGGCCCTGGGGGCGATGGGCCATCTCCACTGCCTCGCCGCCGCCGACGGCCGCGTCGAGTGGCAGCGCGACCTTGGCACCGACTACGCCGTCGAGATGCCGATCTGGGGGATCGCCGGCGCGCCGCTGGTCGACGGCGAGCGCCTCATCGTCCATCTCGGCGGCAGCGACGGCGCGTGCGTCGTGGCGCTCGACAAGTCCACCGGCCGCGAGCTCTGGCGGGCGCTCGCCGACCGGGGCCAGTACACGGCGCCGATCATCGTCACGCAGGCGGGGCGGCGCGTGCTCGTGGTCTGGACCGGCGACAGCGTGGCGGGGCTCGCGCCGGAGAGCGGCGCCGTCCTCTGGCAGGTCCCGTTCAAGCCGCGCAACATGCCGATCGGCGTCGCCACGCCGGTGGTCTCGGGGGACCGGCTGTTCCTCACCAGCTTCTACGACGGGTCGATGATGCTCCGGCTCGGGCAGGACGCCCCCACCGCCACCGTCCTCTGGCACCGCGTCGGCGCCAGCGAGCGCCAGACCGACGCGCTCCACTCGATCATCGGCACGCCGCTGTTCCTCGGCGGCCACGTCTACGGCGTCGACAGCTACGGCGAGCTGCGCTGCCTCGACGCCGCTACAGGCGACCGGGTGTGGGAGGACCTGACGGCGACCCCCAAGGCGCGCTGGAGCACGATCCACATCGTCCAGCGCGGCGACGGCGACGGGGTGTGGATGTTCAACGAGCGCGGCGAGTTGATCGTCGCGCGGCTCACGCCCGCGGGCTTCAAAGAGACGAGCCGGGCGGCGATCCTCGAGCCGACGACCGACCAGCTGCCGCAGCGCGGCGGCGTCTGCTGGTCGCACCCCGCGTTCGCCGGCCGCCGCGTCTTCGCGCGCAACGACAAGGAGCTGGTGTGCGTGAACCTGGCGGCGCCGTGAACGACGCCGCACCGGCCGACGGCGCCGCCCCCGACGCCCCCCCGCCGCGGCGTGCCGCGACCGTCCACACCCCCGTCCTCGCCGCCGAGGCGCTCGGCCTGCTGGCGCTCGAGCCGGGGATGACCGTCGTCGACGGCACGCTCGGCGGCGGCGGCCACACGCGGCTCCTCCTCGACGCGGTCGGCCCGACCGGGCGCGTGATCGCCTGCGACCTCGACCACGGCGCGATCGAGCGCGCGGCGGCGGAGTTCGCCGGCCGGCCGGTGCGCCTCGCCCACGCCAACTTCCGCGACATCCCCGAGGTGCTCGACGCGGTGGGGATCGACACCGTCGACGCCGTCCTCCTCGACATCGGCCTGTCGAGCGACCAGCTCGCCGACCACGAGCGCGGGTTCTCGTTCGACGCCGACGGGCCGCTCGACCTCCGCTTCGACGTCTCCGAGGGGGAGCCGGCGTGGCGGCTGGTCGCCCGGCTACGCCCGGAGACGCTCGCCGACATCCTCCACCGCTTCGGCGAGGAGCGCTACGGGAAGCGGATCGCCCGCCGGATCGCCACCGTGCGCGAGAAGGAACCGATCCGCACCGCCCGGCAGTTCGCCCGGATCGTGGCCGGCGCGGTCCCGCCGCAGCATCCACCGGCGCGGATCCATCCGGCGACGCGGTCGTTCCAGGCGCTGCGGATCGCCGTCAACGAGGAGCTCAAGAGTCTGTCGATCGCGCTCTCGCGGATTCCCGGGCGGCTCCGCCCCGGCGGACGGCTGGCGGTGATCTCGTTCCACTCCCTCGAGGACCGGATCGTGAAGCAGGCGTTCCTCAACGCCCAGACGTGGGAGCGGCTGACGCGCTCGCCGGTCGAGGCGGGGCCCGACGAAGTGGCCCGCAACCCGCGGAGCCGATCGGCCAAGCTCCGCGCGGCGCGGCGGCAGGGGTGACGGGATCGGGTCTTTCGGCGGTTCGACGGGCCACCGCGCCGGGGAGCCTCCGCTCGGGCTCGACAGAGGGGGGGCGCCCCTCGCGCCTTTGCCCTCGCATCGACCCGCAGCACGGGGCGACGGGCCGATGCGAGGGCGACGGCGGAGGGGCTTCGCGGGTCCCGTGACAGGGAGGGGGACGATGGCGCTGGCGTGGCCGTCGCGACGGCCGCGCACCGCGATCTCGCTCCGCGATTCAGCTGAAAACAGCGCTGAACACGCACCGGGATCGGTCTGGCCGTGACGCACGCCATCGGGGATAGTCTGCGCGACCGGGGCCACAGGGCGGCTGCGGCAGGCCATTGTTCCCGTGCGGTCAGTCCTGGCGACGGCTCCCATGAACCGCGAGAAGCAGATCCTCCTCGGCTTCCTCGGGCTGCTGTGCGGCGGCTTCGTGGCGATCCTCGGCGCGAAGCTGTTCATCCCACGGCCGCCCGCGGGCGCCGGGCCCGACATCGACGCGCCGTCGCGGATCGCAGAGCCGCAGCTCGTCGTCGAACCGCCGGCGCTCGACGCTCCCGACGACCGCCCCCACCCTGCCGCCGCACCGTCCGACGCGCCACGTGCGCCGGACCGCTACGCCAGCCGCAGCGCTTTCGCCACGCGCGACGAGCAGGTCGCTCCCGCGGCGTTCCTCGACGACCCGACCGGCGACGCTCAGATGGAATCGGCTCCGCCGGCTTCACCGCCTTCGCGACCTTCACCGTCCGCACCGTCGTCGCCGGATTCGCCACCGCCACCGCCGGCGACCGATCCGGTCGCCATCGTGGACGACGAGCCACATGCCACGCCCGACTCCGATCGTGGCGCGCCGTCCACTCCCGCCGCGTTGGCGCCGCCGGTGAGGCCCGGCGACGATCTCCTCCCGCCCGCTGGGTTCGCTCCTCCCGGTTCCCCCGCGGCGGCAGCGTCGCGCTCCGACGCCGCCCCCCGTGTCGCGCCCGCTCCATCCCCACTCGCCTCCCCGCTCCGTGCTCCGCCGGTCGCCGCGCCGCGCGCGACGAGTGCAGCCGTGCCGGCAGCGCTCCGCGACGCCCACGTGACGGCGCCTGGCGACTCGTGGTGGGCGATCGCCGAGCGCGCCTATGGCGATGGCCGCTACTACAAGGCGCTCTACGCCTGGAATCGCCAGGTCGATCCGGGTGTGTCGCTCGTGCCGGGGACGCGTCTGGAGATCCCGCCGGTGGGCCGGCTCGAGGGAGCCTGGCCGCGGCTCGTGCCCGCCCCGTCCGCCATCGGCAGCCCCCGCGGCGCGGATTGACCGGCCGCGGCCGGCTGACCACACTGCCGCGATGCGCGTGCGTCATCGGCAGCCCATCTCCCGCTCGGCATCGCTGGCCGGCCGCCTGCTGCCGTTGCTCGCGATCGTCGTCGCCGCTGCGGCCCCTCCCGTCCATGGGCAGGGCTCTGCCACCGACGAGACGATCGTGCGCGACACGCGCGCCGGGTATCGCCGTGCCGAGCTCGTTCCCCGGTACCAGAGGTTGCACCGCCCCTTCAAGCCGCGGATCCATTGGCTCGACGATGGCGGGATGTGGTTCGAGACGACGACCCGTGACGGACCGCGCTGCGTGACGATCGCCGCCGACGGCACCCGCCGCGAAGGGGCGACGCCGGCGGAGTTGGGGCTCGCGCCGCCCGCCCCGCTGGTCCTCGAGCCGCGGCGATCGTGGGGCCCGAGTCGGCCCGGCGGCGACGAGACGGAGATCGTGCTCGTCAACGCGCTCGACCGGCCGGTGAGGCTGTTCTGGATCGATTCCGACGGTCGCCCCCGCGCCTACGGCACGCTCGACCCCGGGGCGGAGAAGCGCCAGCACACGTTCGCCGGCCACGTCTGGCTCGGCGACTTCGCCGCCGACGACATCGCCGGCGTGTTCGTCGCGACGTCGGCCGGCGGGCGGGCCGTGTTCGACGACGCCTCGCGAGCCCGGGCGACCGGGCAGCCGGCCGCCGCGCGAGAGCCCGAGGCGCCCGCCGCGCCCGAAGTGGCAGTCCCGCGCGTCGTCGTCCGCGACCACGACCTGGTCCTCGTCGCCGCCGACGGCCAGCACCGGCTCACGACCGACGGCAGTGCCGACGACAGCTACGCCGGCACGTGGCACGTCTCGCCCGACGGCACGCGGGCGTTCGGGTTCAAGACGCTTCCCGCCGAGCGGCGCGAACTGGTGCTCGTGGAGTCGTCGCCGACGGATCGCCTCCAGCCGAAGACCAGGCGGATCGACTACCTCAAGCCGGGCGACCGGATCGCCGTGCCGCGGCCGCGTCTCTTCGACCTCGTCGCGCGGCGACCGATCCCGATCGACGCCGGAGCGTTTCCCGATCCCTGGAGCATCGACGAGGTCCGCTGGGCCGACGACTCGCGCGAAGTGACCTGCCTCTACAACCGCCGCGGCCACCGTCTCCTCCGCCTCGTCGCGATCGACGCCACGACCGGCGCCCTCCGCACGATCGTCGAGGAGACGAGCCCGACGTTCATCGACTACTCACAGAAGACCTTTCTCCACTGGCTACCGGGGGGCCGCGAACTGGTCTGGATGAGCGAGCGCGACGGCCACAACCATCTCTACGTCGTCGACGTCGCGACCGGGTCGGCGCGCCAGCTCACGAGCGGCCCGTGGAACGTCCGCCGCGTCGAGCGCGTCGACGGCGAGCGCCGCGAGGTCTGGCTGACGGTGATGGGGATCGACCCGGAACAGGACCCCTACCACCGGCATCTCGTCCGTGTCGCGATCGTCGATGGCCGGCTGACACGCCTCACGGCGGCCGACGGCACGCACGAATGGACGATCTCACCCGACGGCAGCCTGTTCATCGACCGCTGGAGCCGCGTCGATCAGCCGTGGGTGACGGAACTGCGCCGCACGGCCGACGGTTCCCTGGTCGCTGAGCTGGGGCGCGACGATCCCGCCGACCTGCTGGCAGCCGGCTTCCGCCCGCCGCAGCGATTCGTCGCCACGGGGCGCGACGGCACGACCGACATCCACGGGATCATCATCCGTCCGAGCACGTTCGCCCCCGACCGCATCTATCCGGTGATCGAGTCGATCTACGCCGGCCCGCAGGACCACCACGTGCCCAAGGAGTGGGGCTTCCAGCAGCGTGAGCGGACGCTCGCCGAGCTCGGCTTCATCGTCGTGAAGATCGACGGCATGGGCACGAATTGGCGCTCGAAGGCGTTTCACGACGTCTGCCACAAGAACCTCGCCGACGGAGGCTTTCCCGACCGGATCGCGTGGCTGAAGGCGGCCGCTGCGGCCCATCCGGAGCTCGACCTCGAGCGCGTCGGCATCTTCGGCGGCAGCGCCGGCGGGCAGAACGCGCTGGCGGCCCTGCTCCACCACGGCGACTTCTACGATGCCGCGGCGGCCGACTGCGGCTGCCACGACAACCGGATGGACAAAATCTGGTGGAACGAGGCCTGGATGGGCTGGCCGGTGGGGGAGGAGTACGCGGCCAACTCCAACGTCGTCCACGCCGCGAAGCTCTCCGGCGCGCTATTGCTCACGGTCGGCGAGCTCGACACCAACGTCGATCCGTCGTCGACGCTTCAGGTGGCCAAGGCGCTGATCGACGCCGGCAAGGAGTTCGAGATGGTGGTCGTACCGGGGGGCGGCCACGGCGTCGGCGAGACGCCGTATCTCGTCCGCAAGCGGCAGGACTTCTTCGTCCGCACGCTGCTCGGTGTCGAGCCGACGGCCCTGGTGCCGCGCTGGTTCCGCCCCCGCGACTGAGGCTCAACCCGGGCAGCATCACTTCGCGCCGAACTTGTAGGCGGTGTTGCGCGGGTCGAAGTCGGCGTCGGTGAAGCCGTTGTTGATCTTCACGTTCATGTAGGTGTACTCCTCCATGAGCAACGGCTGACCCCCCGCCTCCGTCGGCCAGTCGTAGGCCTCGTAGCGGATCGGGATCTGCAACTCGTCGTCGATGAAGACCCGCGCCAGATGGAAGCGGAAGTTCTTCCGCGGCACCGGGTGCGTGACCTGGATGCAGGTGCAGACGCGGCCGTTGACCTTCGCCCCGGGGAAGAAGTTGACCTCGCACTCCGCGAACTGCTTGTCGTACTCGGCGACCTCGAGGAGCCGCTTGGTGAGGTTCTCGACCCCCAGCTCCGTGATCGGGTAGCGCTGCCCCGACATCGCCAGCATGCTCTGCGGCTTGAGCGACACCGTGCCGACCATCGCCTTCACGCCGCTGCCGGCATGGGCGAGCATGTTGCCGTCGTTGCGGCCGTCGACGTAGATCACCTCCTGGCCCTTCACCGAATCGGGGCCGAGGAAATACAGATAGACGCTGAACGGCGCGTGGCGGATCTTGGCGAACATGTACTCGTGCTCGCCGAGCTTGCGGTCGATCCGCTCGCGCTTGACGACCGTCGCCGAGTAGTCCTGGATCCCCCCCTCGATCCCCGCCAGCCCCTTGCGGGCGACTTCGACGGCCGCGTCGAGCGGATGGACACCGGCCGGAGCGGGAACCGCGTCGGGCGCGCCGATGTTGCCCTCCGGCAGCCCCCCTTGGGGAAGCAGGCCGGGGCCGAGCGCCTGCTGCGCCCGGGCGGGCACGGCCAGCACCGCGAGCACGAGGCACCCCCGTGCGGCGCCGAACACCAAACCCGCGAGCCCGCGCTGCGAAGCCATCACGTTCACCCTCCGTGGATCGATCGAACCGGCGTGGCGCCGGCCATCCCTGGCAAGCGCTCCCTGGCAGTCTTCGGGGTTCGGCGGAAGGAGCCTGCTCCCGCCGCGTCGTCCGTGTGCGTCAGCAGGTTTCATCGCCGTCGCCGCCAACGGGCATGAACCACTCCCAACGCGGCGTCAGGGTCACCCCACAAACGCCGCCAATCCTGCCGGCCGCGGGGAGTGTAGCGGTCGTAGGGGCGTGAAACCATGGCGATTTCGGTCGCCTAGAGCCTGTTTTCGCGACTCGTGGCACCGTTGGCAACCGGGAACACTCGTCGCGTTTTTCACGGGCGACCCCCCGGAACGGCGCCGTCCGTCCGGCGGCCGGCGACGTGCCGCGATGACTTTTTCCGCTGCCGGCCCGGGTGGCCCCTTGCCCTCTCCCCGGCTCACGAGCATGCTCGACAGATCCCGCCCCTTCCCCCCGCCGCCATGGCCACGGTCAGCTCCCTCACCCCCGCCCCCTCCGTCGCGGTCGTCCGCGTCGAGTCGGCTCCGTTCGCCGAACACGCCTACGTCGTCCATCGCCCGGACCGCAGCGACTGCGTCGTCGTCGATCCCGGCTTCGAGACCGGCGACCTGATCGACGCGATCGTCGAGCGCGGCCTGACTCCCGCCGCGATCCTCCTCACCCACGGCCACTCCGACCACATCGCCGGCTGCCACGCCGTCCGCCGGCGCTGGCCGGGGATGCCGATCCTCGTCGGCCGCGACGACGCCGACAAACTCGTCGACGCGGTCGCCAACCTGTCGGCTGCGTTCGGGGTGGCGATCACCGCCCCCCCTGCCGACAGGCTGCTCGACGATGGCGACCAGCTCGACCTCGCCGGCCTTCCGCTGACCGTGATCGCCCTCCCCGGCCACTCCCGCGGCCACGTCGTCTTCGTCCTCGCCGGCCACCCGATCGTGGTCCTCGGGGGCGACGTGCTGTTTCACGAGGGGATCGGCAGGACCGACTTCCCCGATGGCGATTTCACCAGCCTCGCCACCGGCATCCGCTCGCGCCTCTACGCGTTCGGCCCGGACACGGTCGTCCTCCCCGGCCATGGGCCGCCGACCACGATCGGCCACGAACGGATCCACAACCCGTTCGTCCCCGCCGTCGATTGACCGACGAACCCGACCGCACGGACAATTGCCGCATGCTCTCCCCCGCCGACATCACCGCGCCAGCGCCGCCGCCGCAGGCCGACACCGCGCGCGGGGCCCGATCGCCGCTGTGCCGCGGAGCGGGGCTGATGCTGGCTGCCCTCGCCCGGCTCCTGTCGGGAGCCAGCGTCCGCTGGATCTCCAGCCAGCCCGACACTTGCCAGCGCGTCTACTTTGCCAACCACACCAGCCACCTCGACGCCCTGGTGGTCTGGGCCTCGCTGCCGCAGCCGGTGCGCGAGTTGACGCGCCCCGTCGCGGCCAAGGATTACTGGTCGCGCGGTGTCGTCCGCCGCTGGCTGGCGGAGGAGGTGTTCGACGCGCTGCTCATCGACCGCACCGACATCAAGGTCCACCAAAGCCCCGTCGACCTGATGCTCCGCGAGATCGGCACCACGAGGTCGCTGATCGTGTTTCCCGAGGGCAGCCGGAGCGTCACCGGCGAGGTCGGCGAGTTCAAGAGCGGGCTGTACTACCTCGCCAAGAAGCGCCCCGACATCGAGCTCGTCCCCGTCCACATCGACAACCTCAACCGCGTCCTGCCCCGCGGCGAGTTCCTCCCCGTGCCGCTCCTCTCCTGCATCAGTTTCGGTCCGCCGCTGTGGCTCGAGCGCGACGAGGCCAAGGCGGAGTTCCTCGCCCGCGCCCGCCGTGCGGTCCTGGCGCTGAAGGAGTAGCGGGTGAACGACCTGCGCACGGCCGTCCTCGTCACCGGGGTGCTCGGCCTGCTGGCGGTGGCCACGGCCGTCGGCCAGTTCCTCGCCCGGCGGACCGACCGCGGCCTCGACCAGGCCGCGATCCGCGCCTTCAACCAGCGGCTCCGCGGCTGGTGGATCATGAGCGGGCTGCTCGCCGCCGCCTGCTGGCTGGGAGTGACGGCCACCGTCACGCTGTTCGGCCTGCTGTCGTTCTGGGCGCTGCGCGAATTCATCACGCTCACGCCGACCCGCCGCGGCGACCACCGGGCGCTGTTCTGGGTGTTCGTGCTGTTCACCCCGGTGCACTACGTCCTCGTGGCCTACAACCGCTACGACGTGTTCAGCGTCTTCCTGCCGGTCTACGCGACGCTGTTCGTGATGGCCCGGGTCGCCTTCACCGGCGACTACACGCGGTTCCTCGAGCGGACGGCGAAGATCCAGGCCGGGCTGGTGGTCTGCGTGTACTGCGTCTCGTTCGCCCCCGCGCTCCTCCAGATCAAGACGGCGGGCTCGCCGCCGACGGGCAATTTCCCTCTCCTGTTCTTCCTCGTCCTCCTCGTGCAATTCGCCGACGCGTCGCAGCGGGTGTGGAGCCGACTGCTCGGTCGCCACCTCGTCGCCGCGGACGTCAGCTCCGTCCGCACCTGGGAAGGGCTCGTCGGCAGCGCCACCTGCACCGCGGCGCTGGGGGCGGCGCTGTGGTGGTTCGCCCCGCCGTACGGCCCCTGGCAGGCGGCCCTGGCGGGGCTCGTCATCGCCCTGCTCGGCTTCGCCGGGGGGATGACGATGGCCGCGATCAAGCGCGACCGCGGCGTCTCAGACCATGGCACGCTCGTCGTCGGCCACGGCGGTGTCCTCGACCGGATCGACTCGCTGTGCTTCGCCGCGCCGGTCTTCTACCACCTCACGTTGGCGCTGGCCGGCCCTGCGGCGCTGGGCAACGCCGGCGTCTGACCGACGGCGGCGGGAAGCTCCGACGGATCGCCGCTGCCGGCGTGGCGGGCCTGGAGCGCGTAGATCGAACGCCGTCCGGGAAGCGCGGCGACCGCAGCCGGTGCCGGCGTTGGATCGGGGCTCTGGCCACGGGCCCGCGCCGCCCAGTCGCCGGCGACCGGGGGCGTGGCGGCGGCGATGCTCGCCGTCGGCGGCGCCGGGCAGCCCTGCCGGACCCAGTCGAGCCACAACCCCTGGAGCCGCGGCACGTCGGGCAGCCCGTAGTGGCGCCCCAGCGCACCCGACCAATCCTCGCCGGCCAGACCGTCGCCCACGAAGGCGACGAACCGCCGCCGTCCGCCGCGCTCGATGAGGAACCGGGCCAGCGAATACCCCTGGGCGTAGAGCGGAAGCACGTCGGCCGGGTATTCGCGCATCGCGAACATCTGCGGGAAGGCGATGCCACGCTGCGTCGTGAGGAACTCGATCAGCAGCCGGTGCTGGCGGGCGCGTTCGACGGGGTGCTCGACGGTGGTGCACGCGCCCTCGTCGGCCCAGCGCGGCAGGGGGCGGCGAAAATGGGTGGCGAAGATCGTGTGGGTGATCTCGTGGGGGAGCACCGAGTCGAGGATCCGCTGCTCGCTCCCCTGGATCGTCATCGTCCAGCCGAACACCTCGCCGGCGTCGAACACGAAGCTCGTCGCCCCGCCGGCACCGAGGTTCGGCGCGACCTGGGCGCGGATCGGGCACGGCCGGCTCCACCGCGGCAGGGGCGCGCCGAGCCATTCGATCGCCAGGTCGTGGCGGTACTGCTCGGCGGCGTCGCCGATCCGGCGGGCCTGATCGGGAGTCGGGGCGTCGACGATGAAATTCGCGGTCCGGTACCCGGCTCCCTCCGCCCCGGTGGCGGCGGCGAGAGCGACCAGTGCCGCCAGCCATCCGTGCCCGCACACTCGACGCACCATGTCCGTCGTCACCTCCGTGTGAACCGGTCCGCCGCAGCCGTGACCCTCGGGCCACGATCCCGCCGCGGCGAACCGCGAACCGCGTCGTCACACGGGGTGCCGCGGCCCACGAGCGCGGGGACACTAGCGGAGGGGCGCGGAGCGGTGCCAGACCGCTTTTCAGGCCGATTCGGCCGGGAAGAAGCGGCGCCACACGACGCGCAGGATGCCGCACGCCACGACCGCGGCGGCTGACACCAGGGCCCGTGACGGGGCCGTCGTGTCGGTGCCGCGCACGAGGCGGAACACGAGCGGGGCGCCGTTCCCTGGACCGACCACCGCGGCACCGACGGCGAACGCGTCGGCGCCAGTCGTCCCGACGGAGGCGGTGTCGAAACCGTGCAGCGACGGCGGGGACCGTCGCGCCGTGAGGAGATCACCGAGGCGCGTGGCCTCCGCGGGCGAGACGGCGGCGATCGCCCGTGTGAAATCGGCCGCAAGCCGTTCGAGTGCCGCAGCGCGTTCGCCGGCCAGTGCCTCGACCGGCACGATCGCCGCGGGGGGAGCGACGCGCAGCGCCGTCGCGCGCGGCACCATGATCGTCCACAGGGTCGCTGCGGCGGGCAGGCCGTCGATGCCCGGCGCGTCGAGCGCGGTGAGGTCGCCGCCGTCGATCCCGGCCCCCAGCTCGCCGGCGAAAATCACTTCCAGGGAGCGCGGCCAGCGGACGTCGAACAGCCTGATCTCCCAGCGCGGCGCTTGGGCGCTGCCGACCGGCACCGGATCGGAGACGGAACGGCCGTCGACGAACACCTTGTAGGGGCGGCACCCGCCGGGCAAGGAGAGCCTGAGGATCGGATCGAGGGCGACGACGTCGAGCCGCGCCACGCCCCAGCCGCGCCCCCGGGCATCGACCGCCAGCACGGTATCGACAAGCTCGAGCCGCGGCCCGCTCGGCGCCGCAGGAGCCGCCGGCGGTGTCGGACCGGGGACCGGCGCGGCCGGTTCGTCGCCGCGCCGGGGGACGGCGACCAGACGGTAGCCGGTCGGCGTCGCGTCGGGCGGCAGCTCGAAGACCCCCGCCGCTGCCGCCTCGGCGCCCGCGACCTCGGCGGCCATGCCGTCGACAGCCGACCACGTCACGACCAGCGGGCCGCTCCCCTCGAGCAACGCCTGGAGGGTGGGCAGGTCGCCCTCGGCCGACAGCGGCGCTGCGACGAACGCTTCGACGTCGAGGCGCAGCCGTCCCGCCCGCGGTCGCTGGAGGACGACCGACCAGGTGCCGCGTCCGTCCGCTCCCTTTCCCGCCACGAGGCGCACGTCGAGCGCCTGACGCGTCCCTTCGGCCCCCGTCTCGTCGGTGAGCGTGACGTTGCCCAGCTGGACGTCGCCCCGGGCACGGAGCGGGATCGCGACCACGGCGCCGTCGGCCTCGATCCGCGCCTGCAGCGTCATGTCGATCCGGCCCGCGTTGAGCGCGAGGCGCAGCTGCTGCGTGCCCCGCGTGACCGGCGGCGCGCGGGTGACGAGGACGCGCCCCGCGCCGATCGCCCCCGTGGCGGCGGGCAGCCCGTCGAGCGGCGGGGCGGAGGCATCCGCGGCCCCACGGTCGACGCGCCACGACAACTCCGCGCCACTGGCGACCGGACGCGCGCCGGGCACCGGGCCGGAGGAGAGCAGCGCGGCCCGCAGGCCGGTGGCGGGTGTGAGGCGGACGGTACGCTCGTCGGCCCGCGGCGCCTCGAGCCACGCCTCGGGCAGCGGGTGGACACCCGTCGGCTCGTCGAGGGGCAG
Organism: Planctomycetota bacterium; assembly: GCA_018970785.1. GTDB lineage: Bacteria > Planctomycetota > Planctomycetia > Pirellulales > UBA1268 > F1-20-MAGs016. The sequence goes on along the minus strand of JAGWVR010000043.1, from coordinate 9,880 downwards.
GGTCCAGGCCAACCCGAACCGGAACGGCCCCGGCTCGGGTCGCGCGCGGACGACGCGGAACCGTCCCTGCGCCAGCGGCTCGAGCGCGATCGCGGGATCGTCGACGGGCTCGGGCACGAGGCGCGGATCGGCGTTGAGAACGACCGCCGGGACGAGGTCGTCGCCCATCTCGATCTCGAACCGGGACTCGAGCCGGCACGCCGTCGGACCCCAGACGATGTCGTTGCGGCTCCGCGCCGCGCGCGGCACCGGATCGACGACGACCGCCGGCGGCGCCACGACGAGAGCCACGCGGTCGGCACCCGCGACGTCGTAGGCACCCAGCGCGCCTTCCGACCACGCCGTGTCGCGCGGCGCCGCGGTGAACGGCCCCCCCGGACGCGCCATCTCGACCAGCGGGCCGCGCGACAGCGGGCCGGGGCCGACGGTGGCGACGGCGCGCGGGGCGGGTGGAAACGCCGCCATCTCCACGGTGACGGCGCCGCGGTCGATCCGCTCGGGGATCACGCTCCATTCCACCCGGTGTCGCCCCGCTTCCGTGATCGGGACCCATGCCTCGCCACGGTTGCTCCCCAACAACGGCACCCGGCGCCCGTCGACGAGGACGACTCCCTCGGCGGGCACCGTGCCGGGCGCCCGGGGGACCACGAGGCTCGACCCGGGATCGGCGTCGATCTCGACGCGTACACCCCAGGCCGCGGCCTGCGGACCGGGAATCGTCAGCTCGACGCCGAGGACGCGCGGGCGCGCACCCGACCCGACCGCCCCGAGCCGGTCGAAGAGCGACTCCGGAACCAGCGCCGTCGGCACGCCCCCGACCGGGGTCACGATCACGTTCAAGCCGGTCGAGTCGGCGCCGTCGGCGCGACCGGCGACGAGGGCGAGGGCGACCAGCGCCGAAGCGCGGGCATCACGGCGCCACCGTCGCGACGCCAGGCTCGCCAGGAGCGCCGCCGCCATCCCCCACCAGACCGCGCGGGCGACGACGTGCCACGGCGCCGGCACCCACAGCGCCGCCAGCCCCGCCACCAACGGCCCCAGCGTCAGCACCCCCGGTCGCCACGCCGCGGCCGCCAGCAGGCAACCGGTGAGCAGCGTGCCGGCGAGAAACGCGATCCGCTCGAGATCCTCGCTGGCGATCAGGCCGACGCGGTCGTCGGCCGGCGGCCCGGGAAGCGGCACGAACACGCGCTCCCGGCATCCCGCGACGAGGCCACCGGTGCCACTGGCTGATTCCTCGGGCGGCACCGCGCCGGCCGACGGCATGTCGAACCCGAACAGGCGGCGGCACCAATCCAGGCCCGGAGCACCGACCTCACGATGGCGCCGCGGACTTGACAACAGTTCGACACCGGGGGGCAGCCACACCCGCCACGCGCGCTCGAGCACCGGCAGGTCGACGGTCGCCCCCGCCGAAGAAACGAACCAGCCGGCAGCAGCCTCGTCGGCGGCGATCGACCGGACGGTGAGCGCGACACGGCGCTGGTCGACGGGGAGGTCGAGCGACAGTTCGCCCACCGCGCCGTCGCGGTCGGTGACGACGCGCCGACCGTCGATGAGGATCGCCTGGAGCCGGTTGCCAGGAGGAAGCTGGAGCGTGAGTGAGGGCCGGCCGTGGTTCTCGATCGCGAACCGCGATTCGACCTCCGTCAGGCCTGAACGGTGGCACCAGCAGTCGACGGTCTGGCTCCACACCCAAGCCCCGGCGTCGCGCTCGCCCCCGCCGCCGTCGGGCACCAGTTCCAGGGCCGGCCCCTCGGCGGCCGCGGCCGTGACCACGTCGCCGTCGAAGCCGAACTCGGCGACGATCGCGTCAGCGTCACCGGGGCGCGTCGGCGCGGGGGGCAGTTCCGTGAGCCGGCGGTTGACGACGGTGGGGCGCCGCCGGCCGGCAGTCCGCACCACCACCTCACCAGCGAATGCGACCGCGCCCTCGACCCGCGCCAGCGGCACCGGCGTGACCCCGGCGAGGGCCACCGAGCGGGCCGCCCGGATCGTCACCGTCTCGCGCGCCGGTGGCACGAGGTCGATCAGCCAACTCGACTCGCCACCCCGCCGCCCCGGCAGGTCGACCGGACGGGCGACCACGCTCCCCGAGCCGGGGCGCAGCAGGGTCCACTCGGCGAACTCCTCGATCGGCTCCGAGAAATGGACGACGAGCGAATCGAGCGCGGCTTCCCCCGGCTGGCACTCGAAGACGTAGGTCTCGGCGACGCGGTCGTCGCGGACGGTCATCCCGACCCGGCAGTGGACGGTGACCGGCGGACGGCGCCGGACGAGCCGGACCTCCGCGGCCGGCAGGGCCGATCCGGCGGGTAGCCACGACCGGATCGGTTCGCTGCCCAACAACGCCGCGACGCGCGACACCGGCGGCGGCAGCGCCGCCGGGGCGGGCTCGATGTCGAGCATCGCGTCGGTCGGCGGTCGAAGCACCAGCGCCGCTTGTCCCTCCCCCTCGCCATCGAGGGCCACCATCTCCAGGTCGCGCACCGCCAGCGCGCCGCCGACGTCGAGGCCGGTACGGTGGCCGGTGATCCGCAGCACCAACGGTCGCGCAGGGGTGGCGGCGGCGGCGAGACCGACGCGGAGCCGGCTTCCGGCGGCGTCGGCGCTGACACGCCACTCGATCGCCTCGTCGGGGGGGGCGTTCGGGCGGCTCGCGACGACGTCCCCCGGCCGGCCCCCCGGCACTCCCTGCTCGACGGCATCGATGATCCAGCCGGGCCCGATCCGGCCCGTGAGGACGAAGGCCTCGCCGCGGGGCACACGCACGTCGCAGATCGCGACCCCGATCACCCGGGCCGCGGCGATGTCGACCGTCGTCGCCCGGGCGATGTCGAGCAGTGGTCCGCGCGGCTCGACGGTGACCGTGACGCGCGCCTCGGGGCCCTGGGCCGACAGATGCAGCAGCGCCGCGTCGGTCCCCGGTTCGGTGTCGCTCAGCGCGGGCCAGGAGGCGGCCGCGGTGGGGGCGACGGGGATCGCCTCATCGGCCTCCAAACCGGCCAGGGCCAGCGCGGGATCGACACGCAGCGTCATGCCTCCACCGCGCCATTCGTCGGCGCCGGCGAGGAACCGGGGGAGAGCGACGGTGTCCGCGCCTGTCGGGGCGATGCCCACGATCGCCAACGGCATCCGTGTCCCCGCCAGCGCCGCCGGCAGCGACACCCCCACTGCTCCCTCGCGCTCGGTCCACGGCAGCACCCGACCGCGCTCCGCTCCGGCGGCGACGGCGGCGGAGATCACCGTCACGCCGTGATCAACGCGGAGTGCCACGACGCCGTCGATCCAGTCGGACACCGGTTCGAGCACCGTTCGCACCGTCACGGCGCCCGGCCCGACGTCGTACGTCGTCCACGACCGGAGCCCGACCGGTTCGGAGCCGGCTGACGCGAAACGCACCGCCAGGGCTGCGACCGGGCCGACCACCGCCCGCCACGTGCGCCCGGGGGCCACGGCGCCGGGGACGACGTCGGCCAGCGGCTCGGCGGGGATCGCTTCCCACGCCACGCCGCCGCCGACGGGGCGGCGCCCTTCCGGAACCTCGATCTCGACCACGGTTGCCAACGCAGGGGCCACCGGCAGATCGACGACCACCGGCGCCGAGCCCGGGGCAGCCACCGGCCGGGAGGGATCCCCTTCCCAGTCGCAGCGGTAGGTGCCTGGCCCGGCGATCCGCAGAGCCGTGGCGCCGTCGGCCAGCGCGTGGATCAGGGCCGGGCCGGTGCCTTCGGCCGTTTCCCGGGCGGCGCGGCGGACCGCGAACCGGCCGAGTGCCACGTCGGCCGGCGGGGTGGTCGGGCCGTCGGGATAGGACAGCACGAGGGTCCCCACCGGACGACCGGTGGCATCGAACCGGCAGGTGATCCGTCCGGCGTCGGCCAGCGGCCGCGGCGCGTCGGTGGCGCCGCCGGCAGACGGGGCCGCCAGCGCCGCCGCGACGAGGCGGTCGAAGTCGGCGACCGGCAGCGGCACCCGCCGCTCGGTTCCGAGATCGACGTCGCCGAGCCGGCCGGCCGGGACGTGGACGCGCGTGAATCGCAGCGGGTCCGGCTCCGGCTCGGCGCCGGCGGCGACCATCGTCGCCAGCCCCAGCGCTGCCAGCAGGCAACCGACCCGGCCGGTGGGTCCGGTGCTGGTGGCTCCGCTCATGGCAGCGCCCGTCCCGCCGCCGTCGGCGGCTCGGTGGGAAGCGCGGGGCGGGCACCGTCGGCGAGAACGACGAGGCGCGTCGACGACTGCGGCGAGACGATCAAAGACGGCCGCGGCGCCACGACACGCGGCGCGGTGACCGTGCTCCACCTCCGCAGGGCGCCGGCCAGTGCCGCCAGCAGGGCGCCGGGAATCGCCGCCTGGGCGACCAGCGGAGCGAGCTCGGGGCGGAACGCCGCCGCCGCCAGCAGCGCCGTGATCACGCCGACGACGACCGCGGGCTGCCGCGCGGAGCGGACATGGACGGCCAGCAGGCCGAGCGCGAGCATCGTGCCCGAGGACACCGCGACGAGCAACCACGTCGGCACCAGCCAGACCTGCGCCTCGGGCAGCGGCCCGACGGCCGACCAGACGGCACGGCGCTCGGCGAGCGGCGGGTCGAGGTCGGTGACCGCGGAACCGGTGTCCCCGCCGGCGGTGCGATCGGCCGCCAGGCGGCGGTTGGTCTCCAGCCACCGGGCCAACGCCTCGCGCGACACGACCGGGCGCCGTTCGAACCAGCCCCCACTCCACGTCCACCGCTGCTGGCTGGTCCAGCGCCGCGGCGGCACGACGACGTGCTCGTCGGCGAGGAGGCGCAGTTCCCAGTATGAGCGGCGCTGGACGACGCCGGTGGCAGGGAGGGGTGCCTCGAGAGCCAACGGGCCGATCCAGCCGGCGAGGTGCAACCACGCCGGACCGACGGCGTCGCGGTTGCTGCGACACTCGATCGCCACGACCCACGCGCCGCGCCCCCCCGCGTCGTTCCCGTCGACGGGCAACTCGACCGTCAGCCGGCCGTCCGGACGGACCACCGTCGGCACGGGGCGGCCGTCGACGCGGACGTCGATGCTGGCGGCCCGCGTCCCGTCGGCGCGCCACGCCTCGGGGATCGCGAGTTCGAAGCGGCGTGCCGAACTGCTGACGGTGTACGTGCACAGGTCCTCGCGCGCGTCGGGGAGCACGCGTGTCTCGAACCACGCCCCCTCGACGACGGTGTCGCCGCTCGACGTCCCCTGCCGAGCCGACACGGCCAATGGGACGGTGGCCTGCGGCCGGGCGCTGGTCCAGGCCCGAGCCGCGCTCGACGGCAGCGTGTCGCGCTCCCAACCGGCGGCACGGACGTCGACCGCCAGCGCGCCCTCCACGACCAGCCCGAGCGACTGGCGCGTGATCCTGCCCTCGGCGGGGAGCACGAGCGGCACGTCGAGCGCCGCCGTCGCGTCGGCGGGCACGGCGGGCATCGGCAGTTCGTAGCGGATCGTCAGCTCTCCCGAGCCGAGCAGCGGCTGGGGAAGCAGGGCGCGGAGGTTGACGATCCCCGTCCCGTCGGTCGACGGCGGCGTCTCCGCACGCGTCCCGCTCCGCCCCGTGGTCGGGACCGGGAACGGGTTGAGCGGTTGCCCGCTCTGGCGCAGTTCCAGCGCGCCGGAGACCACCACCGCCTCGGGCACGGTCAGGTCGATCGACTCGAGGGCGACGTGGGCGACGGTGTAGCGGATCGTCTCGTCGACGACCGCCACGTCGCTGGTCAACGAGATCGTGGTCGCGACCGCCGCCTCGATTCGTTGCGAGAGGTAGCGGCGGTCGGCGACGAACGTCCCGTCGGTGCCGTCGAGCCGGTAGGTGAGGACCGAGCGCTCGGCGGCATCGCGCGGCGCCGTCGGGGAGGCCTGCCGCACCAGGCCCCGGATCGCGGCACCGTCGGGCACGATCTCGATGTCACTGGCCGCCGAGACCGTGACGCTCGCCGGGGCGACAAGGTCGGCCTCGGGAACCGGGATCGTCCAGGTGAGCCGGCGTTCCTCGCGATCGACGGCCCGCCCGCAGCGGACATCGATCGTGGCATCGCCGGCCAGCGGCTGGAGGAAGGGCACGAACAGGACCCCGTCCTCGACGCGGATCGCCGCCGTGTCCACGAGGCCGGCCGGCGCGACGTCGTCGATCGCCCAGTCGTCGAGCCGCAGCGCGAGACGGTTGATCGGCGCACCGCGCACCGACAGACGGATCCGCGCCTCGAGGCCGATCCGCCCTGGATCGACCGCATAGCGGTACTCGGGCTCGACGACCACCCGGCTGCCGCGGGCCCGGACGTGGATCGGCAGCGTCGCCGGCTGGGTGTCGTAGGCGAACGCGGCCGACAGCCCGGGGCGCCGGGCCGCCGGTGGGGGATCGACGCGCCGGGCGCGCCCGGCGTCATCCCACTCCAGTTGCCAGTCCCCCTCGACGGCGAGGCTCACGCGCCCGTGCTGCCGCCAGGGGAGGACCTGTTCGACCATGAACCCGAGCGGTTCCAGGACGCGCGCCTCCGGATCGATCGACCGTTCGGCGTCGAACTCGACGACGGCCCGGCCGTCGGCGGACGGGGAGATGTCCACGGAGAGCCGCTCGACCGGCAACTCGCCGGCGGGTGCCGGCGCGACGGTCTCGCGCCGCGCGATCGTCCCACCGCGCACACCGCGGGCAGTCGCGCCGGGCGGGAGCGCGACCGTCACCTGGGAGAGGTCGGCGGGGAGGTTGCGCAGCGCGAGCAGCGTCTGCCAGGCGGCGATCCGGCCGTCGATCCGCACCAAGCTCTCCACCGACGCCTCCGGCGCGGCGCCGGCGGTGGCCGGCGCGGTGCCGCGCGGTCCGATGCGGACCTGCGTCGGACCGACGAGCCCGACACAGGTGACCACGCTGCCCCCGTCGGGAACGTTTTCGACGCGCGGCTCGACGCCTGCCGGGGTCAGCGTCACCAGTGGATCCCGTTGGGCCGTGCGGAGCACCAGCGCCGTCGCCGTCGCGGCCGGCATCCGCACCCACAGCGAGAGCTCGTCGCCTGCCGTCTCGAGCGGCAGCCGCCCTCTGCCGGCGACACGGTGGCGCCCGTCGGCGGGCCCCTGGAGCCAGCAGCGGTAGCCCGGCGGGCCGTCAGCGCCGCGCCCGGCTATCGCCTCCGCATCGATGACGACGGTGCCATCCCCCTCGTGTGTCGGTGGACCGTCGAGGATCAGGCCGGCCAGGTCGAGCGGGACGCTGCACCAGCCGGCGCGTGTCTGCCGGAGCGTGGCGTCGAAGGCAGCGCGGCAGTCGCGGCCACCGCCGGCGCCGGGCAGGTCGAGCGTGAGCGTCAGCGACTCGAGCAGCGCGGGGGGTGGTTGGCCGACGCCAGGGAGCCCCTGCCGGAGGCGGAGCATCTCCATGAAGTCGGCGTAACCGAATCCCGGAACGGGCACGAGCCGACCACGGTCGTCCTCGAGGTAGAAGATGTCGGGCGCGGTGGGCAGGAGCGGCACTCCCTGGCCACGCCCCGGCGCGGCCGCAGCCGTGGGGTCGGCGGAGGGAGAAGGTACCGGGCCGGCGTTTCCCTCCAGGGATTCAGACGCGGGACTGCCGGAACCGCTCCCCGGTTCCTGGCCGGGGATGGCGGGGATCCCCGCGACACACGCGAGGACCACCGCGACACACGCCGGCGCGAGGCCCCGTACGCGGATCGGACGCGGCCACCGCGCGGACCACGAACCCGGGCGACCGCGGACTGCGCTCGGGCGGCGGTGATCGGGGCACAACATCATCCGCGCGGGCTCCCGATCTCGTCGGTTCGCTGTGTCCAGGCTGACTCCGGGGACTCGAGACCCCCGCTGGCACGCCGGATGCCGGCCCCCTCGCACGGGGTGATCCGGGCGCGATTCCCTGTTCAAAACTAGCCTGCCGGCAAACGTGACGCACCCTCCCCCGCCTCCGCGGGCCTCACGGTCCCGCCGGCACGATCGTCACCTGCGTTGCGACCGGTGTTCCAGCCGCCGGGGATCACCGCTCGCCCGGCAGCGCCGCGGCGATCGCCTCGGCGAGCGGGCGCGAGGCGGCGGCGATGAAAGCGGGGCGCTGGAGGGACACCCGGGAGCCGTGCGACGGCCCGATCGGCAGCACCACGCCGCCGGCCTCCGCCACGAGGAGCAGCCCGGCGGCGACGTCCCAGGGGGCGATGCGGCGGATCCAAAAGGCATCGCAGCGGCCGCAGGCGACGAACGCGAGGTTGAGCGCGGTCGACCCGGTTCGCCGCATACCCTGGAAGACCGGCAGGACGGCGAGGAAATCGGCGACCGCCGGCTCGTCGGGGTCGACGTTGGGAGGAAAACCGACCGTCGCCAGGGCGTCGGCGGCGGAGGTCGTGCCGGAGGTCCGGATCGGCTTGCCGTCGAGCCACGCGCCGGCACCCGAACGGGCGGTGAAGCATTCGTCACGCAGCGGATCGTAGATCGTGCCGACGAGGATCTCGTCGCCGCGCGCCAGTGCCACCGACACGCAGTAGGCGGGGAAGCCGTGGACGTAGTTCGTCGTGCCGTCGAGCGGATCGACGTACCAGCACGGCGCGTCGGCGCCGCCGCCGACATGGCCCCCCTCCTCGCCGATGAACCCGTGATCGGGAAACGCACCGAGGAGGATCCCGCGAATCTCTTGTTGTGCCGCGAGATCGGCCTCGGTCACCAAATCGCGCGGTCCCTTGGCGGAGACGCCGAACCGGCCGACCCATTCCCGCAGCACCCGGCCCCCGGCACGCGCGGCAGCCTCGCAGACCTCCAGTTCATCGGGCATGCGGGCTCTCCGGTGCGGCACAGGATCGAAGTGGAAGTGTAGCCGCGGTGCCGGGGTGGACGCCGGGGAAAAGCCGCGCCGCTGGAGCCGGGCGGTACACTGCCGACGCGGCGACCGTTCGTCCCGGAGGGGATCGCGTCGCTCCCCCTTCCCTGGAGCAGGCGAGTGAATCCGACCACGGTGCGACCGACATGGTCGGTGGGTGAACACGGCCTCAGCGGCACCCGCGACGGCACGACTGCAGCCCTCGATCCGGCATGCCCCGCGGACGGCTTGGCCGTCGGGCCCTCCGGCGGTTCGGCATGCCGGCTCCTCGCCGTCGATCTCGGGGCCGCCCCGGCGTTGATCGACCACTGGGTGCGTGGCGACGACGTCGTCGCGGTGTACGAACCGGCTGACGCCCGCCGGTTGCGGACGACGGCGATGTGGCGTTGGCTGGAGAGCGGTGTCGCGGCCCCGGCCGGGATCGCCGCCTGGATGGTCGTGGTGTCGGCACAGACGGCGCTGCTGGACAGCGATCCGCGGATCACGGTCGACAGCCGGATCCCGGGGAACTGCGTGCGCTGGGCGGCGTCCACGGCCGATCCGCCGCGGTGGCGCGTCGGTGCCGATCCGGTGGCGAATGCCGCGCTGGTCCGCGGCCCGGACCAGCGCTCCGTGTTGATCGCCGTGCATCCCGCCGATCGCCGGTCGTTCACCGTCGGCATCGCACCCGACCGGGTGACGGTGCGCTGCGGGCTGTTTTCCGGCCGCGTCGAGAAGGGGGTTCTGCTCCGCGGACGCGTGCTGGCCGCCGTCGGCCCGACCGCCGGCGACGATGCCTGGGCATCCCGCCTCCTCGACCACCTCGACGCCGAGCCACCACCGCTCACCGCCTGATCCCGCTGGCGTTTTCCCGGCGATTGCAGCCCGGTTTTTGCGCTGGAGTCGGAAAGCCGGCGGGGGGTACATTGCCCACCGAGTTTTCCCCGCTTGCCACGGATCGGCGACGGCTGGCTTGGTTGCCGGCCGGTCGGGGTCCGGGCGCCCGCCATCACCCGACGGCGGACCGGCATGGAGGCCTGCCCGTGGCCGATCTCGTGTTCGCGTTCGACGCGGCGCTCGACCGACC
>JAGWVR010000131.1 GCA_018970785.1 Planctomycetota bacterium | reverse complement strand
TCCGCAGCGAATGCTCGCTGCGCTTCCATAGATGATCGTCACGGCAGAGCGGGTGGATGTTCAGCGGAACCTCGAGGGGGATCCACTCGATCCCGAAACGCGGTGGCTCGATGACCGCGCCGTCATGGCCGACGATCACTGCCGCCAGCCGACCGAGCCACGAGCGCTGCCGAGCCCGCCGCGGCGCTTCCACCGTCGTCGCCCGGTCGCACTCGAGGTGGAACCAGACCGTTTCCCGGGTCGGTCGCCCGCACACGGCGCACGTGTCGGTCAGCACCATGCTCCCGTCCGCGATCCGGTCCCGGACGAATTCCACGGTCACCGGGAGGGTGTCCGGCTCGTCGATCGCGCCGCGCTCCATCGTCGTCCCTCCATGCCACGCCCCGCGCCGGAGCAGGACGCCACACTCCGGTTCCTCTCATGGTTATGGCGTGAAGTGGAGTGAAAAGACGCCACAGGGCTGGCGGGCTTTTTCGCAAGGTTCACCCCCACGGCCGAAGGGGCAGCGGTTTTCCGCCAAAAACCCTCCTTCTGGGCGATTCCGGCGCGATTCGTGGGGCCACTTTGACGGGGGTGTAGACTGCGGGGGCCGTCGGAGAGATCGGGGGCTGATCGGCACCCGGCGGCCACCGTAACGCCATGACTGCGTCCCGAGCCCCCGCCCGTGTGCCGGGGGCATTCCAGGATGGCGACGGTCGACGATCCACGGACGGCGCCGGCGTCCCTCGACACGCCGGCGCTGGTCACACTCCTCTACCGTGAACTGCGGGCGATCGCCCGACGGCGGCTGGCGGCCGAGCGCCACGCCCATTCCTGGCAGCCTACCGTGCTCACGCACGAGGCGGTCGAGCGGCTCCTCCGCGACAGCGGAAGCACCTCCTGGGACTGCCCGGGGCATTTCGTCGCGGCTGCGTCGCGGACGATGAGGCGCCTGCTCGTCGACGCGGCCCGGAAGCGGCGGTCGGAGCGCGCCGGTGGCGGGCTGACGCGCCACGACATCGCGCTGGGGGAAGTGGCGGCCGACGACCCGTGGGCCGAAACACTCGTGATCGACGACCTCCTCGACCACCTCGCGGCGTCGAGCCCCAGCGCTGCCCTCGTCTTCGAACTGCGCCACTACTGCCGGCTGACCGTGCGCGAGACGGCGGCGGCGCTGGGGTTGGCGCCACGGACCGTCGACCGGCGCTGGGACTACGCCTGCGAATGGCTGTTGCGGGAGTTGGACATCGCCGACCGACCGGCCGATGCGGGCACCACGGAGGCGCGGCGGCACCCGCGGTAGCGGCCATGGACGCCGATCCAGCGTCGCCACACGCGCCCGATCCCGCGCGGCCGCTGCCCGACGACGCCGAGATCTTCGAGGCCGCGATCGAGGCGGTGCGGGCCGATCCGGCTGGCCTCGGCCCGTTTCTCGCCGCGGCCTGCGGCGGCGACCACGCGCGTGAGGCACGGATCGGCGATCTGGTGCGGCGCTGCCTCGAGCGGCGCGGCGGCGGTGCGTTTGCCACCCCGCTCCCGGAGCGGATCCCGGAACTGGCCGCCGCGTTCGCCGCCGACAACGCCTTCGACGACGACCCCGCCGACGAGGGCGACGACGATCTGGTCGGCACGGCGATCGGCCCGATCGTGCTCGTCCGCCGGATCGGCGCGGGGAGCTTCGGCGTCGTCTACGAGGGGCACGAGGACTGGCCGGCGCGGCTCGTGGCCGTGAAGGTGATGCGGTCAGACGTGGCGTCGCGCGAATTGGTGCGGCGCTTCGAGTTCGAGGCCGACCTCCTCGCCTGCCTCGACCACCCCGGGATCGCCCGGATCATCCGTGCCGGCACCCTCGAGCGCGACGGCAGGAAGCTCCCGTACCTGGTGATGGATCACGTCGCCGACGCCCGGTCGATCACGGCCCACGCCGCGGCTGCGGGGCTCACGCTCCGGCGGCGTCTCGAGCTGTTTCACCTCGTCGCCACCGCCGTCGGGGCCGCCCACAGCCGCGGCGTGATCCACCGCGACCTCAAGCCAGCCAACCTGCTCGTCGGCGCCGACGGCCTGCCGCGCGTGATCGACTTCGGCTGGGGTCGGGCGATCGGCTTGCCGGCATCCCCCCGCCACCAGGCGACGATGGCCGGACGGGTGATCGGCACGATCCAGTACATGAGCCCCGAGCAGCTCCGCGGCGATCCGCAGGCGGTCGACACGCGTGGCGACGTCTACTCCCTCGGCGTGATCCTCCACGAGTTGCTCGCCGGCCGGCCGCCGTACGACGTGCGCGATCAGGGGCTGTTCGCGGCGGCCGCGACGGTCGAAAACGCCGTGCCGCCCCCGCTCCACCGGCTCGACCGGCGCGTCCCCCGCGAGGTGTCGACGATCGTCGCCACCTGCCTGCAGAAGGATCCTATGAAGCGCTACTCCAGCGCCCTCGAACTGGCCGCCGACCTCGGGCGGCATCTCGCCGGCGAGCCGATTCACGCTAGCCCGCCGCGGGCGATCGACTCCCTGCGGCGCTTCGCCAGGCGCCATACGCTGGCCGCCGCCGCCCTGGCCGTCGCCTTCGTGTCGCTGGCGGCGGCGGTCGTGGGCGTGGCGGCGTTCGCGCTGCGGTCGGAGCGGGCGCGGCAGGTCGCCGTCGATGCTCGGCGGGCCGAACGCGAGGCCCTCGCCCTCGCCGAAGCCCGCCTCGGTATCGCCAATCGGGAAACCGCCACCGCCCGCCGCGAGCTGTACGTCGCGAACCTCTACCGGCTCGCCGACCTCGTCGACGGGCCGAGCGTGGCCGCGGCGATGGACAGCTTCGACGACACCCTGCGCGACATCGGCATCGAACCCGCCAGGCGCCGCGGCAGCGATGTCCCGGGCGTGCCTCTCGAGATGCGCTGCCTGTGGCCGGCGATCGACCAGTCGCTGCTGTCGATGGGGGGCTGGCTCGACGGCAGACCCTCGCGCGTCGCCTGGAGCCCCGACGGCCGGTTCATCGCCGCGGCCGGCAGCGCCGGGAAGGCGTATGCCGTGGCGCTGGCGACCGCCCGCAACGCGCACCGGCTCGAGTCGGGCGCGGCGGCGGTGAACGACGTCGCGTTCAGCCCCGATTCGGCGCGGCTGGCAACCGTTTCAGCCGACGGGATCCACGTCTGGGACACCGCGTCGAAGCAGCTCGTCTTCACGGCCGCCGTGCCCGCCGCCCGCTGGGAGCGCGTCGCCTTCCGTCCCGACGGCCGGCAGATCGCCGCCGCCGCTTCCGACGGCAGCCTGGTGATCGTCGACGTGGCGACCGGCCAGACCGTCGCCACGCCGGCGCGGCATGCGGCGAGTATCGTCACGCTCGCCTACTCGCCCGACGGCACGCGGCTGCTGACGGCAAGTGCCGACGCGTCGGTGCGGATCTGGAACGCCGACACGGGCACGAGGCTCCACCGGTTGGTCACGAAGCGTCTCAAGCCGTTCCGCTGCGGTGCCTTCAGCCCTGACGGCGCCTATGCCGCCGCCGGAGATGCAGGCGGTGGCGTCCGGATCTGGGAGGTCGAGAGCGGCAAGCCGGTGCACGACATCCACGAGACTGACGCCCTGATCCACGCGCTCGCGTTCAGCCCCGACGGTGCGCTGCTCGCCGTCGGGGACGATCGCGGGATCGCGGCGATCCACGACATCCGTCACCCGGAGGCGGAGCCGATACGGCTTGAAGGGCACGGCCGGCTCCTGTCGTCGCTGGCGTGGAGCCGAGACGGCCGCCGGTTGGTGGCGGCCAGCTACGACCGCAACCGGATGATCCGTGTGTGGAATGTCGCCGACGGGTCGGTCGTTCGCCTGATCCGCGGCCACGCCGGCGCCATCTCGTCGATCGCCGTCAGTCCCGACGGCACGTGGCTCGCGTCGACGGGCAACGACAACACGCTGCGCCTGTGGGACGCGGCCGACCGCCCGACGACTGTCCTCGCCGCTGCCGACCCGATTGTCGTCGCCACCCTGTCGGCCGATGGCACGGCGATCGTCTGCGGCACGGCGGCCGGCGAGTTGGTCCTGTTCGACAGCCGGTCGCTGGAGCGCCGGGCGGCGGTGATGGCCCATGCCGGCGCGGTCGCGGCACTGGCGGTCTCGGCAGACGGCGGCATGCTCGTGTCGGGGGGTGCCGATGGGCGCGTGCGGGCGCACGCGCTTCCCGGACTCGCGCCGCACGGCGACCTGGCGGAACATCCGGGGGGCGTTCGGGCGTTGGTCGTGCTCGCCGACGGGCGCTGCGTCTCGGCCGGGGCCGACGGTGTGGCGCGCGTGGCGGACGTCCGAACGGGCGCGTCTCTCGTCGCGACGGCCGCCGGCGCGGGGGCGGTGAGGGCGCTGGCCGTGGCGCCTCCCGTGCCGGAAGCCGGCGGTGCCACCGGCCCGGCGGGAGTGATCGCGCTGGCGTTCGGCAACGGCGGGGTGACGACGTATTCGCTGGCGAGCGGAGAGCGGCTGGCCGACGTCGTAAACGCGGCAGTGAAGGTTTCGAATCTGGCGGTGTCGCCGGACGGTCGCCTCCTCGCCACCGGCGGCGAGCGCACCGGTCTGGTCACGCTGGTCGACCTCCGCAGCAACGTGACGCTCGGCAGCCGTGCCGGCCACAAGGGCACCGTCACCGAACTTGGCTTCTCTGCCGACGGCCGGCACCTGCTCTCGGCCGCCGAAGACAACCACGTGCGCGTCTGGCCGGTGCCGGATGGCGAGCCGATCGCCGACCACGGCGGCCTCGAGGTCCCGGTGCTGACGGCGGCCGAGTCACCGCGTGGTGACCGGCTGGCGACGGGCTCGGCGGACGGCACGGTGCGTCTCTGGGACCGCTCGAAGGGGGATCAACTGGTGGTCCTC
>JAGWVR010000130.1 GCA_018970785.1 Planctomycetota bacterium | reverse complement strand
CAGGTCGATCGTCGGCCCGCGGCCTTCAGGATGGATCGGGCGCCGTCTCCACCAGCGCCAGCCGCGCGCGGTCGGCAGCGGACAGGCGGCGGCCGTCGAGGCCCGCCTTCCGCGCTTTCGCGATACTCGCCTTCGCTTCGGTGCGCCGCCCGTCGGCAGCCAGGGCCGTGGCGAGGTGGAGGAGGTGCTCGGGGGACGCGGCGAGAGCCGCGTCGCCGAGGGGCGAAAGCGCCGCCTCGGCGTCGCCCCGCGCGAGCAACACCAGGCCCCGGGCATCGAGCAGGTCGGGAATCGGCCCGAGCTCGGCCTCGGCCTCCTCGAGCAGGGCGAGCGCCTCGTCAGCCGTCGCCGGTGCTGCCAGCCCCGCGGCGCGGCGCAGCGACAGGCGCGAGCGATCCTCCGCCGACCAGCCATCGCGGGCCAGCAGATCGGCGACGAGGGCCGTGGCTTCGTCGCTGCGGTCGGCGAGCGCGAGCAGGTCGGCGAGTGCCGACGCCACGGCCACCGACCCGGGATCGTCGCGCAGCGCCTGGCGGCACCAGCCCTCGACGCGGCCGATCACCGAGTCGTCCGACGACGCCGCGGCGCGGACGACGTCCACGGCGGCGTTCAACCGGGGGACGACGGCGAGCCGCCCGCGCCCCTCGTCGAGGAGATCGAGGGCCGCCACGGGCCGACCGCTGGCGCCGAGGAACCGCGCTGCCTCGACGAGCCCCGCCGTGGACACCGGAGCCACCTCGAGGAGCAGCTTCTCCGCCGCCGCGGCGAAGCCGAGCTGCTCGTAGAGCCGGGCGACGGCGAGGGCATCCCCCGCGCTGGCGGCCGTCACAGGTCCGTCGGGGAGAAGGCTCCGGGCGGCCGCAGCGGCCCCCTTCTCGTCGCCGGTCGCCCGCGCCAGCCGGGCGCGGAGCGCGATCGCCGAGGGGTGATCGCCGGCCCGCTTGTCGATCGCGATCATCCAGGTCCGCGCCGAGTCGAGATCGTCCGTCTGGAGGAGCAGGTCGACGAGGGCGACGAGGTCGGTCAGCGGGGCGTCGGCCGAACCGGCCAGATCGACGAGCAGATTCCGTGCGGCCGAGGTGTCGCCGGTGCGGAACCGGAGCCCGGCCTCGCGCAGCCGGTCGGCACGCGACGAGCCGCGGACCTCGCGGAGACGGTCGAGGCGCTCGAGCGCCAGCCGCCACGACCGGGGATCGGGGCGGCGGCCGAGGATCGCGGCCGCGAGGGCGAGGTCGCCCGGGCGGGCCCGGCCGGCCTGCGCCTCGTTGGCATCGAGCAACGCGATCGCCCGGCCGGTGTCGCGATGGGTCCCCCGGTCGGCGAGGAGGCTCGCCAGCGCCCGCCGCCCCCACGCGGCCATGGCGGCCGGGGGATCGGCGGCGAGGAGGGCCTCCAACTCCACGATCGCCGCGGCAGACTGCTGCCGCCGCATCAGAAACGAGACGAGGTGCCGGTGCGCCTCGGCGCTGGCGCCCGGTCGGCCCGCCGCCTCGCGGAGGGTCGCCTCTGCATCGCCAAAGCGGCCCATGGCCTCGCGCGCCTGCGCGAAGACGAACGCGAGGGCGTCGGGCCCGAGCGCGGCTTCCGCGCGTGAGAGGGTCCGCTCGGCGGAGGCGGCGTTGCCGGTCTCGTGCTGGTGGATCACCAGCGACACCCAGGCGGCCGGTTCGCCAGGCGCCGCCGCGACGGCGCGCTCCAGGCACGTCTCCGCACGGCCTGCATCGCCCGCGGCGCGCAGCAGCTCCCCGAACCACAACAGGTCGGCGGCGTCGACCGGCTGCCCCGACTCGAGCACGCGCTCGGCCTCGGCCAGCGCGCCGTCGATGTCACCGCGCCGCACCTCCATCTCGGCGCTGACGCGCTCGACCCCGCGGCCCCCCGGTCCGGCGAGGCGATCGAGCAGGCGCTGGGCGTCGGGCAGGCGGTCGAGGCCGATGAGCAGGGCAGACAGTTGGCGGAACAGGGCCGGCGACGTCGCCCCGAGGTCGATGGCCCGCTCGAAATGGCCGACCGCCACCTCGTCGTCCCCCTCGAAGCGGGCGATCTCGCCGAGCAGCGACTCGACCCGCGGCCAGCCGGGGCGCTGGTCGCCGGCTGCATAGAGATTCTGCCGCGCCTCGGCCAAACCCGCGGCATCGGCCTCGGACAGGCCGGCGTCGCCGGGCGTCGTGAACGCGTGGCGCTCGCGGACTTCGAACAGGGCCCGCGTGGCCGTGGCCACGCGCCCCTCGGGGCTGTCGGCCCCCACCACGCGGTGGACGCCCGCGACGGCCTCGCGCACGGCGCCGCCGTCGCGCCGGTCGCAGCCGATCTCGAGCAGCGCCATCGACGGCTGCAGCGGATCGCGCATCCGCCGGGCCGCCTCCTGCCAGAGGACGGCGGCGGCGTCGATCTCACCCCGGTCGCGCCGCAGCGTGGCCAGATTCGACAGCACCTTCACGGCCTGTTCGTCGGGCAGGTCGCGGCAGGCCGCCTCGAGGGCGGCAAACTCCGCGGTCGCGGCCGCGGCCGACTGCCGGGCCGCGACCTGGGCGCGGGCCATGAGCACGAGGGGATCGCCGGCCAGTTCCGCCGGTGCGGTGGCGAGGATCTCCCCGGCCCGTCCGGGACCGGCGACACCCAGGGCGAGCAGCGCCGCTCCGGCGAGCGCCTGCGGCTCGAGAGGATGCTCGGCTGCCGTGGCGGCGAGCGTCTCGACCGCTGCCTGCGGGTCTCCCTCGCGAACCAGCCTGTCGGCACGGACCAGCGCCTTGTGGACCGGCGACACCCGGGGCGAGGTGAGGATCCGCCGCTCGAGCGCCTCGACCCGCACCCAGGATCGTTCCGCCGCGGGGCGCGCCATCTCGGCATCGACCAGCAGCCGCAGCAACGGGTTCCACACCCGGGGCAACTCCTCGAAGCGCTCGGCGGGGAGGGCGGCGGCGACCAATTCATAGCCCGCGATCGCCCCCGCCGTCTGGCCGCTCGCCGCCAGCGCCGCCGCCTCCTGGAGGCGGGCCTCGAGCGACGATTCGTCGTCGTCGATCGCACGGCGCGTGGCCGCCACCTGGACGTCGGTCCGACCGAGCTGCTCGGCGCACCGGGCCAGCAGGAGGTCGACCTCGCGGAGCCGGGCGGGAGCGGAGCCGACGAACGGCCGGACCGCTTCGAGGAACCGGGTGGCGGCGAGCCACTCGCGCCGTGCCATCGCCAACCGCACGCGGAGCATCGTCACGGCGGGGTTCTCGACCCCGGCGGTGCGGTCGGTACCCAGCACGCTCTGGGCGCCGCGCAGGGCCGCGGCCGACTCGATCGTCCGCGCCGCGCCTTCGAGATCGTCGGCCTGGAGCTGGGCGTCGGCGAGAATCAGGAGCAGGGTGCCGCTGCCGGAGCAGCTTTCCACGCCGGTCCGCGCCAGGTCCACCGCCGCCGCGGGGTCGCCGCGGCGCAGCGCCGTCGATGCCAACCCGAGGTGCCCTTCCTCGGCCGCCGGATCGACCTCGACGAGCCGCCGGAAATGGCGCTCGGCCGCCGGATGGTCGCCCGAATCGAGCGCCACGTTGCCGGCGACGCGGAGCACCGCCGGGTCGTCGGGCGCGCCGCCGAGGGCGAGGGCGGCAGAGCGCCGCGCTTCGGCGAGGTTGCCGTGATCGCGGTACCAGTCGGCGAGGGTCACCATCGCCGCCGGCTGGTCGCTGTGGGTGCGGCGCACATGATCGACGACGCGCCGCGCCGTCGCCGGATCGCCGAGGCGCTCTTCGAGCAGGTCGAGGAGGAGCGTGGTGGCGGTGAAGGCGTGGCGGCCGGGGCGATCGACCGGGGCGAAGATGCCGGTCTCGGCATTGAAGCCGACCAGCGCCCCGGCGATCCGCACGGCGTCGGCGGTCCGGCCGGTGCCCGCGGCGATCCGGGCGCGGAGCAACTGCACCTCCTCGCGATCGATCGACGGGCGATCGCCTCCCGCCGCGGAGGCGCCGCGCGGGTCGCCGAGGGTGTCGAGGTGCGCGGCGGCGTCGCCGTAGCGGCCGATGTCGACGAGGAACCGGGCCAACTCGACGTGCAATTCCGGATCGTCGGGATTCCGTCGGATCGCCTCCTCCATCCCACTCCAGGCGTAGGCTTGCTCCTGCGGGTCGGCGCCGCTGCGGCTGGCACGCTCGAGAACGATCCGGGCGAAAGCCGCCAGCGCCTCGGGATCGTCGGGGCGCACGAGCAGGTAGCGCTGCAGCAACCGCCCGGCCTCCGCCACCTTGCCATCGGCGCGCAGGGCCCGGGCCCGGGCCACGAAATCGCCGACGGCGCGCCGCTGCTGCCAGCGGTGGACGGCGATCGCTCCACCGACGAGCAGCGCGCACGCGCCGATCACGGCGAGCAGCCGGCCGCGGTGCAGACGTCTCGACACGGTCACGGAGAGCTTCTCAGGGTGGCGCGGCCGGTCACCCGACACCGTCGTCGGCGTCGGCCCCGACCGAGTGTTTCGGTGATACCCCGCGTGGTCGGCCCTGTCACGCGTTGGCATCCGCGGCGGCTCATTCCCGGTCGCAGACCTATTCCCAGTCGACCGCCGCACGGACCTCGGGGGGCATCGCGGCCCGCCGCGCGCGCCGCAGGGCGTCGTTGCCTGCGGCGTCGAGGACATCGAGCCGGTTGCAGTCGTCGGTGACCACGTCCGCCGGCGGCCAGTCGAGCGGGGGCGGCACGAGCCAGCGGAAGCGCCGTGGCCCGTCGAAGGCGAGCAGCTCCACCTCCGTCCGGACGGGGGTGATCGTGGCGTCGGAGGCGAGGAACAGGCAGTTGGCGTCGGCGGGCACGGCGGTCACTTCGGCGAAGCCGTCGACGAGCGTCGCCCGGACCGCCATCCCCAGCGCCGTCGGCGTGCCGGTT
>JAGWVR010000003.1 GCA_018970785.1 Planctomycetota bacterium | reverse complement strand
GGCAGGTCAGCTACGCCGAGCTGTGGACCACCGAGGCGATGTGGCCCGACTTCGACACCGGCCACCTCGACGCCGCGATCCGCGCGTTCGCCGGGCGTGAACGCAAGTTCGGGGGGCTCGCCCCAGCGTGAACGCGGCGGTCGACGAAGGTGGGGCTCGGACCCCACGGCCCGCGCGGAAGATCGCCGAGCGGGTGGCGTTCGCCGTCGCATTGGCGGCGGCATTCGCCTTCCTTCTCTGGGCCGATGCCACTGGCCTGTCGGGCGCGCCGGCGGCGACGTGGCTGCTGCCGGTGGCGCTGGCCGTGGCGGCGGGGGGCGCCGACGAGATGCGCCGGCTCGCCGACCGCA
This sequence comes from Planctomycetota bacterium, assembly GCA_018970785.1. Lineage (GTDB taxonomy): Bacteria > Planctomycetota > Planctomycetia > Pirellulales > UBA1268 > F1-20-MAGs016. Next base: position 92,533 of record JAGWVR010000003.1, on the reverse strand, counting down.
CGACGGTGCCGGTGCCGCGGCCGCTGGCCGTCGGCGGATGCAGCGCCGTGGTGTTCGCGGCGGCCTGTGGCGCGGGAGTGGTTCGCGTGCTACCGACGGCCGGCATCGCACCGGCGCTGGCGGCGGTCGGCTGGGCGGGGGGCGCGGCGGCGCTGGCGTTCGTCGTGGCGCTGGTCGTCGAAATCATCCGCTTTCCCTCCGCCGATGGCGGCGGAACACGACGGTTGGCGGCGATGGGGCTGATCCTCGCCTGGGTGGCGCTGCCGGTGGCGTGCCTGGTGGCGCTGCGCGTCGACGACGGCGGCATCCCCGGCGGGGCACGCTCGATCGTGCCGCTGGCAAGCCTCGTCGCGGTCGTCAAAGGGGGAGACGTCGCGGCGTATGCGGTCGGATCGTCGCTCGGTCGGCGGCGGATGGCGCCCGCCCTGAGCCCCGGAAAGACCTGGGAGGGGGCATGGGCGTCGGTGGCGGCGTCGGTGGCGATCGCCTGGATGCTGCTCGCGGCGCCGTCGGCGCCCCATCCCTGGGGAGGCTGGCCGGTGTACGGTCTCGCCGTGGGGACGGGGGGGATCCTCGGCGACCTGGGGGAATCACTGCTCAAACGCGAGGCGGGCACGAAGGACTCGGGTCGGTCGTTGGGGCCGCTGGGGGGCGTTCTCGACCTGGTCGACTCGCTGCTGGTCGCTGCACCGGTAGCCTGGGTGTTGTGGCGGGCGGCGGACTGGATCGGGCCCGGGGTGGCATGACGCAAGGTGCTGGCGCATCAGGGTTTGCCGAGGTGCCACGGAGGCCACGCGCTGGCTCCCGGACACCGTCCGCGGGTGCCCGGACGCCGCCGGGTATACTCGCGTGAAACCTCCTCTATCCGAGACCGTCGGTGGCATGCCGCCGCGGGCTCACATGTCGCGCACGAGCATCGCGGTCGTCGACTCCAAGCGGATCCTGGCCATTTTCGGGCCGCGGGATCAGCATCTCCGCCGCATCCGCTCGGCCCTCGGCGTCGGCGTTTCGGCCCGTGACGACTCGATCCACATCGAAGGGGACGAGCCGGCCGTGCTCCGCGCCACGGCGGTGTTCGAAGAGCTCGACCGGATCGCCCGGGAGCAGGGGTCGGTGGCCCTCGAGGACGTCGCCCAGCTGCTGTCGATCGCCACCGGGCAATCCGCCGCCGAGCCGGTCGAGCCGATCGAGGTCCAGCGGCCGGGACGGGCGGTCGTCCCCCGTTCCCCCGGGCAGGCGGCCTACGTCCGCGCGATCCGCAACAACGACGTGGTCCTCTGTGCCGGACCGGCGGGGAGCGGCAAGACGTTTCTCGCCGTGGCTCTCGCGGTGTCGATGCTGCGCAGCGAGCAGGTACGGAAGATCGTGCTGGTGCGTCCGGCGGTCGAGGCCGGCGAGAGCCTCGGGTACCTGCCGGGGGATCTCCAGGCGAAGATCAACCCCTACCTGCGCCCGCTGCTCGACGCCCTCCGCGAGATGATCGACTTCGAGCAACTCAAACGCCTCTCCGAGCAGGAGGTGGTGGAGATGATCCCGCTGGCGTACATGCGCGGGCGGACGCTCAACCACGCCTTCATCATCCTCGACGAGGCCCAGAACACCACCGTTTCGCAGATGAAGATGTTCCTCACCCGGCTCGGCAACGGGTCGAAGATGGTGATCTCCGGCGACACGACGCAGGTCGACCTTCCCGCCAACCGGACCAGCGGACTGGTCGACGCGATGCGGCGGCTGGAAGGGGTGCCGGGGTGTGCGCAGGTGCGGCTCGCCGGAGAGGACATCGTCCGCCACCCGCTCGTGCAGCGGATCGTCGCCGCCTACGACGACGCAGGCCATCAGGAGCAGCGGCGGCCCTCCCGGCCGTGATTCTTCCCCCATGCCCGTCGCCCCCTCGTCCTACCGTCGTCGGATCCGCCGCGGCCAGGCCATCGAAGGCCCCCAGGGGTTCTGGTCAACCCTTTTCGAGCGCGCCTCACGCGCCGAGGTGGTGGTCCGCCTCGGGCTCTGCCTGGGTGCAGCGCTGGTGATGGCGCTGCTGGTGAGGGGCTGGATGGAGCCGTTCCCGTGGCACGTCGGCGCCGTGGCGCCGCGCGGTGTGGCGGCCAGGGTGCCGTTCAAGAAACCGGATGCGGAACGCACCCGCGAAGCCCGCAAGCGGGCCGAGGCGCAGGTCCGCGTCGTCTACACGCAGGACAAGGCGAAGCTGATGCGCTTGCGGGACGGATTGAAGAACCGTCTCGCTGAACTGGCCCCTGCCGAGACGCTCGCGGCCGTGCCCCGCGCGGTGTGGCTCGAGTTCGCCCCCGAGGCCGCCGACGCCTTCGAGCGACTACCTCCTCCCGCTGCCCCCGGAGTGGAGCAACCGACCTCCCCTGCCGATGACCAACCGTCGCGCGACGTCGCCGTGCCGATCGACGAGGCGGTGCTCGCGGCGGAGCAGGAGTATCAGCGGTTCCGCGGCCGGGTGGCCTCGAAGGAGAAGCAGACGGAGGTCGACAGGGCGATCGACCGGGCGTTCGCGGAGATTCTCGGAACGGGCGTGCTCGAGAAACTCCAGCACGACATCAACGAGGGGAGCCAGACCGAGATCGACGTCTATCCCCTCGGGAACCCCGCCGACATCTCCCGGGTGCAGGTCTTCGACGTCCAGTTGGTCGAGGCCAAGCTGCGGCTCGCCAGCCGGTTCACCGAGGAGTTCGGGGAGGGCCCTGTCACGTCGCGCCTCGTCAGCTGGCTCGAGCAGCGGCTCGCCGGTTCGCTCGAGAAGGACCTCGAAGGGACCGCCAAGGCCAAGAAGAAGGCGAGCGACGAGACCCCGCAGCAGTTCGAGCGCTACGCCGCCGGTGACCTGCTGGCCCCGCCCGGGGCGCCGCTGTCGCCGGAGCAGTTCGAGCTGCTCGAGCTCGAGGAGCGGGCGTTCAACGAGGAGCAGACCGTCCCGCAGCGGTTGAGCCGGCTCGTGGCGACGTTCGGGCTGTTGGTGGCGATGCTGACGCTGGCGGGGTTCTACATCCACCTCCGCCACCACGACATCCTCGACGATCTCGGCCATGTCGCCACGCTCCTCGGCCTGTCGACGGTGACGGTTCTCGCCTGCCTGTTCGCCGCCGCCGACGGCTGGCGCGCGGAAACGGTGCCGCTGGTGGTGTTCGCCCTGACGGTGGCGATCGCCTACGAGGAGGACCTGGCGCTGCTGCTGGCGGCCGAAGTGGCGCTGGTCGTGGTCGTCGTGCTCGGCGCGGGGATGTCGAGTTTCGTGACGCTGGTGTCGACCGCGGCGGCGGTGGTGTTCTGGACCGGCAGGCTCCGCAGCCGCAGCCGCCTGATCTACGTCGGCCTGTTTGCCGCTGCCGTCGCCTTCTTCACCCAGATCGGTTCGCAACTCCTCGAGTCGCGCCCGTTCGACAAGGACTACCTGATCCTCACCGACGCCGCCCGGACCGCCGGCTGGGTCGCGTTGTCGGGGTTCCTGATGACCGGTCTGCTGCCGTTCATCGAGCGGGTGTTCGGCGTCCTCACCGACTTGAGTCTCCTCGAGGTCGGCGACATCGCCCATCCGCTCCTCCAGGAACTGGTCCGTCGCGCCCCGGGGACCTACAACCACTCGATCAACGTCGCCAGCATCGGCGAGGCCGCGGCCGAGGCGATCGGTGCCCGCGGGCTGCTGGTCCGCGTCGGGGCCTATTTCCACGACGTCGGCAAGATGCTCAAGCCGGCCTACTTCGTCGAGAACCAGGGGCAGCAGCCGAGCCTCCACGAGACCCTCGCCCCGGCGATGAGCACGCTGGTGATCGTCGCCCACGTGAAGGAGGGGGCCGAACTGGCCCGGCAGTACCACCTCCCGCAGCCGATCGTCGATCTGATCACCGAGCACCATGGCACGACGTTGGTCGAGTACTTCTTCCGTCGCGCCACCGAACGCTCGCAGGTCGACCCCAACGGCACCGAGGTCGACGAGCAGATGTACCGCTATCCGGGGCCGAAGCCGAGCACGCGCGAGTCGGCGGTGCTGATGCTCGCCGACGCCACCGAGAGCGCCAGCCGGGCCCTGGCCGATCCGACGCCGGCGCGGATCCAGGGGCTGGTGCACGACCTGGCGATGAAGCGGCTGCTCGACGGGCAGTTCGAGGACTGCGGACTGACGCTCGAGGAGTTGGCACGGATCGAAGACAGCCTCACCAAGAGCCTGACCGCGGTCTACCACGGCCGCGTGAAGTATCCCGGCCAGCGGTCAGCCTGACATGGCCGCTGCGAAAGCCGGATCACGGCCGTCGCCGAGAAGGCACGTCGTCGAGGTCGTCGATCGGCAGCGGGTCTGGTCCGTGCCCCGCGCCTGGCTGACCCGCGTGTGCCGCCGGGCGCTGACCGAGGAGGGAGTGACGCGGGCGACGATCACGCTGGTCTTCGTCGACGATGCCGGCATCGCCGCCCTCCACGACCGCTGGCTCGGCGATCCGACCCCGACCGACGTGATCACCTTCGATCTTGGCGACGGCGATCGGCTGTGCGGCGACATTGCCTGCAGCACGGAGACGGCGCTGCGCGAGGCGGCCCGCTACGGCTGGTCGGTCCGGCACGAGCTGGCGTACTACATGATCCACGGTCTGCTCCACCTCACCGGGTACGATGACCACGCCGTCGCCCGCCGCCGGGCGATGCGGGCCCGCGAGCGTGCGGTGTTCGCCGCGCTCGACCTTCCTGCCCCACCCCGTCGCTCGCGTCGCCCATGAACCCCGCCGCCATCCGCATCGAATCGGCGGTGATGGTCCTCGCCCTCGCCGGAGCAGCGGCGACACTCGCCCGCGCCGCGCGCGGACCGCAGCGCCATCGCGTCGCCGAGGCCTGCCGGTCGCGGGGCCGACCCGACGACGCAACGCGGATCCTCACCGACTGCGACACCCTCGCGTTCCTCGCGTCGTCGGCGATGGTGATCGCGGCCTTGGTGGCGACGCTGCTCGCCGGCCGGACGCTGGCGGCCGCCGGGCCGACCGCCGCGGTGGCCGGAGCGGTCGGCTGGATCGGTCTGGCGTGGCTGGCACTGGTCGCCCTGCCGGTGGTCGCCTCGGCCTGGTGCGGGGCGGCGATCCTCGTCGGTGGGTTCGCGGTCTGGCGGCCGCTGTTGGCGCTGGCGGCGCCGGTCGTCGGCTGGCTGGGGTCGCTCGGCCGGCGCCTCGCCGCCGCGGGGGGAGCCGGACCGGTGGCGCCGGCAACGGGCGACGCCGAGCTCCGCGCGGTCGTCGACGAGGCCCACCGCGACGGTCTGCTCGAGGACACCGCGCGCGACATGATCGAGGGGATCATCGATCTCGCCGAGGCACGGGTCGGACGGATCATGACCAAGCGGACGGCGATGGTGAGCCTGTCCGTCGACATGCCGTGGGACGACGTCGTTCGCCTCGCCGCGGAGAGCGGCCACTCGCGCCTGCCGGTGTGGGAAGGATCGCCCGACGGCGTGATCGGGATCCTCCACGCGCGGGAATTGCTCGTCGCCCTCACCCGGCGGCTCGACGGCGTGCCCCCGCCGTCGTCGGTGCGCGAGGTGCTGCGGCCACCGTTCTTCGTCCCCGAGACGATGTCGGTCCAGAAGCTGCTCCGCGAGCTGCAGCGGACACACACCCACATCGCGATCGTGACCGACGAGTTCGGCGGCGTGGCAGGGCTGGTGACGATCGAGGACGCACTGGAGGAGATCGTCGGCGAGATCACCGACGAACACGACGAGGTCCTCGCCGACGGGCTCCACCGGCTCGCCGACGGTTCCTGGGAGGTCGACGGCCACCTTCCCGTCGGTGAGCTCAACGCACGGACAGGGCTCGACCTGCCGGAGACCGACGGGTACGAGACCGTCGGCGGGCTGGTGTTCCATCGCTGCGGCCGGGTGCCGCAGGTGGGGGAGCGGATCGAGGCCCACGGCGCGTCGTTCGAGGTCCTCGCCACCTCGGGCCGGCGCGTGGAGCGGGTACGGGTGACGGGCCCCTGAGACGCGACGATGGCCGCGGAGAAGACGCTCGCGCTGGTACTCGGTGCCACGCCGTTCGGCGAGACGAGCAGCGTGGTCACGCTCCTCACGCGCGAGATCGGCAAGCTGCGGGCTCTGGCGAAGGGGGCGTGGCGTCCGAAGGGGCCGTTCGACGGCGCCCTTGACCTGTTTTCCACGTGCGAGGTAATCGTCCTGCGCCGTGCGTCAGGCGGTCTGGATCTGCTCACCGAGGCCTGCCTCCTCGAGCGGTTCCGGATCGCCGGCAGCCTGGCGGCCTATCAGGCGACGGTCGGCCTGACCGAACTGACCGACGCGCTCACCGCCGACGCCGATCCGCAGCCGGAGCTCTTCGATGCCGTCGTCGCCAGCGTCCACGCCCTCTCCGGTCATCGTGGATCCGACGACCGGGTCGACGAGGAGCGGATCCGCGCCGCCCTGGCGATCCTCCACCTCACCGGTCACGGGCCGGCGCTGGAGCGCTGCGCCGCCTGCCTGGCGGCGGTCGGCACGGGACGCGCCGCCTTCGGGATGCTCGACGGCGGGATTCTGTGCCCCTCCTGCCGACGCGGCAAACGACTGGTGGTCTCGGTGTCCGACGGCGCGCTGGCACTGCTCCGCCGGCTGGCCGGCACGCCGCCACGGACGATCGTCACCGTCGATGCCGACCGGCTCGGCGAGGCCCGTGCCGTCGTCGATGCCTACCTGTCCCATCTGCTCGGCCGCCGGCTCCGCTCCGCATCCGCGTCGCCACAGCGGCACCCTCCACGGCGTCGCTGACCGATTCCCCACCCGCGCGGGCCGTCGATATCGCCCCGTTGCCGAGGCGCGATCCGCCGCCGTTTCGCCGCGGGACGCGTCGTCCACGGCCTGCCCGGTCACCCGTCCCTGAAGCCGCGACCATGACGTCCTCCCCCCGCCGAGATCCGCTGGCCACCGTGGTGCGCGCGGTGCCGCCGCTCGTGGTGGCGGCCCTGCTTGCCGGCGGCTGCGCCGGGCTGGAGAAGCCGCGCTGGCCGTGGTCGAAGCCCGCCGACGACCTCGCGGCCGACGATGCCGGCGTGATCTCGTCGGAGCGCCCCAGTGCCGACACCGGGACGGGTTGGGACTACTTCAAGGGGGAGAACATCAAGAAGCGATGGAAGAAACTCGTCGGCCGCGGGCCGAACGAGGCGGTCGCGCGCGCGGCGCTGGCCGAGGGTGACGCCCTGTACCGTGAGCGCCGCTACGACGAGGCGATCGCCAAATACAAGGTGGCGGTCGACCGCTGGCCCGATTCGACCGTCGAGGAGGACGCCCTCTGGCAACTCGCCGAGTGCTGGTTCTTCACCGACCGCTACCCCAAGGCCGAGGACGGTTACGACGAATTGGTGAAGAAGTACGCCAACTCGCGATACCTCGACCGCGTCGCCCAGCGCCAATTCGTGATCGGCCAATACTGGATCGCCGTCGACCGCAAGCAGCACCTCCCGCTGCTGGTGCCCAATCTCGCCGATCGCAGCCGGCCGCTGTTCGACACCAAGGGGCGCGCCCTGAAGGCCTTCGAGCACGTCCGTCTCAACGATCCGCGCGGGATCCTCGCCGACGACAGCATCATGGCGGCGGCCAACGCCCACTTCCTCGACCGTCAGTGGATCGACGCCGACTACTTCTACGGGCTGCTCCGCACCGAATACCCGGACAGCGACTTTCTCCTCGAGGCCCATCTGCTCGGCATCCAGGCGAAGCTCCGCGCCTACCAGGGGGCCGGCTACGAAGGAGGCGTGCTCGACGAAGCCGAGTTCCTCGCCGACCAGACGCTGGTCCAGTTCCCCGACCAGTTGACGAAGGAGGACCAGGACCGGTTGGTCACCACGCGTGCGGAGATCGCCGCGCAGCAGGCGCTCCGGCACTGGGAGCGCGCCGAGTTCTACGCCAAGGGAAAGCACTACACCTCGGCGCGGATCTACTACGCGCTGCTCGCCCGCGACCGTCCGCAGACGCTCCTCGCCCAGAAGGCCCGCGACCGGCTCGGCGAGATCGAGGGGCTCGCCGACGTCTCGGACAACCCGTTCCCGATGCTGACGGCGGTCCTCAACCCCGACTCGCTCAAGGAAGCGGAACTCGACGCCATGGCCGAGGCCGACACGGTGATCGCCCGCGAGAACGACACCGACGCGGGAATCGTCCGCTGAGCGACCGGTTCCGGGCCGTTTCCCGGCCGTCGAGGGGTGTCGACATGGATCAGGCGCGCGACACGATCGCCACGACGGGCCGGTGGCCGCTGGGCCTGGTCGCCGCCGCCCTGCTCGTCTCCGGCTGCGCCAGCTACCGCTTCGGCAACGCCACGCTCTACGCCCCCAACGTCCGCACCGTCTTCGTGCCGCTGATCCAGTCGGAATCGTTCCGGATGACACCGGGACTGGATCTCGGCGAGCGCCTCACCGAGGCGGTGTGCAAGGAGATCGAGAAGCGGACGCCGTTCAAGGTCGTCGGCACCGCCGAGGCCGACAGCGTGCTGACGGCGCGGATCGTCGCCGACACCAAACGGATGGTGGTCGAGAGCCCGACCGACCAGTCGCGGCAAGTGGAGATGAATCTCCAGGTGCTCGTCACGTGGGCCGACCGCGGCGGGGCCGTGCTCGCCACCGGCGCCGTGCCGCTGCCGGCGGCGAGCGTCGACGTCGGCCAGTCGGCGATGCTCGTCCCCGAGTTCGGCCGCTCGGTGGCCAGCACGCAGCAGGAGGGGATCGTGAAGATGGCACAGCAGATCGTCGGGCTCATGGAAGAGCCGTGGTGATCAGGCGATGCCGCCTCCGCCCCGTGACGGCGGTACATTGGCCCCGATGGCCACCCCACTCCCCACCCGTTGGCGCCTGCGCACGCTGGCCTTGCCCCTGCCGGGTTCCGACGGGACGCTGCGCCGCCCGTTGGTGATGGGGATCGTCAACGTCACCCCCGACAGCTTCTCCGACGGCGGGCGGCATGCCGACGCGGGCGCGGCCGTCGACCACGGCCTGCGGCTGGTCGCCGAGGGTGCCGACATCCTCGACGTCGGCGGGGAGAGCACGCGGCCGTTTTCGGCACCGGTGGACGCCGCCGAGGAGCTGCGCCGCACCGCCACGGTCGTCGACCGGCTGGTGCGCGAGGCCGGCGTGCCGGTGTCGATCGACACCTCCAAGGCCGCCGTGGCCCGCCGCGCCCTCGACCTCGGCGCCGAGATCATCAACGACGTCACCGGCCTGGGGGGCGATCCGGGGATGCTGCCGCTGGCGGTCGAGACCGGGGCCGGCGTCTGTGCGATGCACATGCAGGGAACTCCGCAGACGATGCAGATCCTCCCGCGCTACGACGACGTCGTCGCCGAGATCCACGCCTGGCTCGTCGCGCGCCGCACGGCGCTGCTGGCGGCGGGGATCGACCGGGAACGGATCTGCCTCGACCCGGGGATCGGCTTCGGCAAGACCCATGCGCACAACGTCGCGCTGGTCCGGCACGCCGGCCGGTTCCTCGACCTCGGGCAGCCGATCCTCGTCGGTCATTCGCGGAAGGGATTCCTCGGCAAACTGGTCGAGGAGGCCCTCGGGCGGAAGGCCGACGAGGCGTTCCGCGACGGGGCCACGGCGGGGATCGCCTGCCATCTCGCCGCCGCCGGGGTCCAGGTGGTGCGCGTCCACGCCGTGGGCCTGGTGAGGGCGGCGCTCGAGGCGTTCGCGGCGGCCCGGTGACGGCGTGGTACGATTCCGCGGCTCGATCACGGCCGCGTCCGTTGGAGTGTCGGAGATCCCCCCGTGACCACCACCGCGTGCCCCGCTCCGGAGGAGTTGGAGCTCCACTGCCGGCAGATCGCGGAGCGGGCCCGACGGGCGGCGCAGGAGCTGGCGACCGTTCCCGGCCAATGGCGGGCCGCGGCGATCCGCGCGGCAGCAGTGCGGATCCGCGCCGACGTCGCCGGGATCCTCGCCGCCAACGCGCTCGACATGGAGGCCGCCCGGGCGGCCGGTGTCGGGGCGGCGAACCTCGATCGCCTCCGGCTCGACGGCGCCCGCGTCGAGGCGCTCGCCGCCGGGCTGGAGGCGGTGGCCGATCAGCCCGATCCGGTCGGGGAGGTGATCGAGGAGCGGACGCGGCCCAACGGCCTGGTGGTGCGCAAGGTCCGGGTGCCGCTGGGGGTGGTGCTGTTCATCTACGAATCGCGTCCCAACGTCACCGCCGACGCCGCCGCCGTCGCCCTCGGCAGCGCCAACGCGATCATCCTCCGCGGCGGCACCGACGCGGCCCGGTCGAGCCGGCGGCTCGTGGAGTGCATCCACGGGGCCCTCGCGGACACGGGCGTCCCGATCGCGGCGGTGCAGCTGGTCGACACGCCGGATCGGGCGGCCGTCGGGCGCTTGTTGGGGATGAGCGACTGCATCGACGTGGTGATCCCGCGCGGGGGCGAGGAACTCGTCCGTCGGGTCGCCGCCGAGGCGCGGATGCCGGTGCTCAAGCACTTCACCGGCAACTGCCACGTCTACGTCGATGCCGCCGCCGACCTGGCCATGGCCCTCGGGATCGTCGTCAACGCCAAGTGCCAGCGGATGGGGGTCTGCAACGCCGCCGAGTCGCTCGTCGTCCACCGCGCCGTCGCCGACCGCTTCCTCCCCGCCGTTGCCGCGGCCCTGGCCGCCCACGGTGTCGAGATCGCCGGCGACGCGACGGTCTGCCGGTTGGTGCCGGCGGCAGTGCCGGCATCCGACGCCGACTACGCCCGCGAGTACCTCGGCCCGAAGATTTCCGCCGCCGTCGTCGATTCGCTCGACGACGCGATCGCCCACGTCAACCGGTTCGGCTCGCGCCACACCGATGCGATCGTGACCGCCGATCCAGCCGCGGCCGAGCGCTTCGCCGCCGGCGTCGACACTGCCGTGGTGATGGTCAATGCCAGCACCCGGTTCAACGACGGCGGCGAGCTCGGCCTGGGGGCCGAGATCGGGATCTCGACCGACAAGCTCCACGCCCGCGGGCCGTGCGGTACGCGTGAATTGACCACCTCGAAGTACGTCGTCACCGGCAGCGGGCAGGTACGATCGTGAGGGGCGAGAGCCCTCCGCGCCGGCGACGATGAATCCTCCGCCCGGCCCCCCGCGGCGCCATTTCCCATCCCCGTGGACCCGTGCCATGATCCGCCCGCTTCTCGTCACCCACCTCACCCTGCTCCTCCTCGTCATGAACGTCGCCGCGCGTGCCGAAGAACCCTCCGATCCGCACCAGTGGCTCGAGGACGTCACGGGTGAGAAACAGCTGGAGTGGGTCAGGCAGCGGAACGCCACCGTCAAGGCGGCGCTCACCGATCGGGAGGAGTTCCGCGCCCTCGAGGGGCGCGTCCTCTCGATCCTCGACTCCAAGGCGCGGATCCCGATGGTCGGCAAGATCGGCGCGCAGTTCTACAACCTGTGGCGCGACGGCAAGAACCCGAAGGGGCTGTGGCGCCGGACGACGCTCGCCGACTACCGCACGGCGGAGCCGGGCTGGGAGACGGTCATCGACGTCGATGCCCTGGCGGCCGCCGAGAAGGAGAACTGGGTCTGGCACGGGGCCACGGTTCTCGAGCCCGACGACCGCCGCTGCCTGGTGGCGCTGTCGCGCGGCGGTGCCGATGCCGAGGTGATCCGCGAATTCGACCTCGAGTCGTGCCAGTTCGTCGCCGGCGGTTTCACACTCCCCGAGGCCAAGAGCCGCGTCGCCTGGCGTGACACCGACACCCTCCTGGTCGGCACCGATTTCGGCCCTGGCTCGATGACCTCTTCCGGGTATCCGCGCACGGTGCGCGTCTGGAAGCGGGGCACGCCGCTGGCGGCGGCGACGACGCTGTTCGAGGCCGAGGCCGACGACATGGCGGCCAGCGCCTTCACCGACCGGACGCCGGGATTCGAACGCGAGTTCATCGTCCGGCAGATGACGTTCTGGACCAACGAGCTGTACCAGGTCCGCGACGGCAAGGTCGTCAAGGTGCCCAAGCCCGACGACGCCAACGCCACGCTCCACCGTGAGTGGCTCCTCCTCGAGCTGCGCAAGGACTGGGAGGTGGCGGGCACCACCCATCCCGCGGGGGCGCTGCTGGCGATCGACCATGAGCGCTTCATGGCCGGCGCCCGCGACTTCCACGTCCTCTTCCGGCCGGGGCCGCGGACGTCGCTGGTGGCGGTGGCGCCGACGCGCCACCACCTCCTCGTGACCACGCTCGACAACGTCCGCAACCGGATCGAGGCCCTCTCCTGGCAGGACGGCCGCTGGCTCCGTGAGCCGCTCGCCGGCGTGCCCGACGTCGGCACGGCGAGCGTCTCGGCCGTCGACGACCTCGAGGGGGACGACTTCTTCCTCGTCACCGCCAGCCCGCTGGCCCCGTCGACACTGGCGCTGGGAAGTCTTCCCACGACCGGTGCGCCGCGGGCGGGAGCGGTCGAAAAGCTCAAGAGCGCCCCGGCGTTCTTCGACGCGACCGGTCTCGTCGTCGAGCAGCACGAAGCGACCAGCGCCGACGGCACGAAGGTGCCCTATTTCCAGATCGGCAGGGCGAACCTCCCGGCCGACGGCTCGACGCCGACGCTTCTCTACGGCTACGGCGGCTTCGAGATCCCGCTCGTCCCCGGCTACGACCCGGTGACCGGCGCGGCGTGGCTCGAACGGGGCAACGTGTCGGTGATCGCCAACATCCGCGGCGGCGGCGAATTCGGCCCCGCCTGGCACCAGGCGGCCCTCAAGGCCAACCGCCCGCGGGCCTACGAGGATTTCATCGCGGTCGCCGAGGACCTCGTGCGCCGCAAGGTGACCAGCCCGCGGCACCTCGGGATCAAGGGGGGCAGCAACGGCGGGCTGTTGATGGGCAACATGCTCACCCGCCGGCCCGACCTGTGGGGGGCGATCGTCTGCCAGGTGCCGCTCCTCGACATGCGCCGCTACCACACGCTCCTGGCCGGGGCGAGTTGGATGGGGGAGTACGGCAACCCCGACGACCCGACGGAGTGGGAGTTCATCAAGGGCTTCTCCCCGTACCACAACCTCGATCCGGCGAAGGACTATCCGCCGATCCTCATCACCACCAGCACCCGTGACGACCGCGTCCACCCCGGCCACGCCCGGAAGATGGCGGCGCGGCTCGAGGAGTACGGCAAGAAGGTGCTGTCCTACGAGAACATCGAGGGGGGCCACGGCGGCGCCGCCGACAACCGCCAGCGCGCGTTCATGGACGCCCTCGGCTGGACGTTCCTCGACCGGGAACTCCGCTGACCGGCAGCGGGGCCGGTCAGGGGACGAGGCCGAACTCGCGCCGGAGCGCCAACGGCGCGCCGATGTCGAGGACGTGGACCGAGCCAGTCCAACGCTCGGCGGCGGGGAGCACGAGGCCCGGCTTGGCGGCGACGAACGTCCCGGTGGCGTGGGCGGCGACGCAGACGCCGGCCGGTTCGCCCGTGTCGGCGTCGAGGCCGGACGGGACGTCGACGGCGAACACCGCCGTGCTCGCGCGCCGGCTGGCGGCGTTGATCGCCTCGATCGCCGTGGCGATCGCCCCGTGCGGCGCTCCCTCGGCACCGGTGCCGAGCAACGCGTCGACGATCCACACCGCCCCCTCGAGAGCCAGCCGCCACGCCTCGGGGGTGGCGGCCGGGAGGAAATGGAGCGGCATGCCGCAGCGCCGCACGATCGCGAGGTTGTCGGCGGCTGCACTCGTGAATCGGTCGGCCGGGGCCGCCGACAGCACGCGGACCTCGTGGCCGAGATTCTCGAGGTGCCGGGCGATCACCATGCCGTCGCCTCCGTTGTTGCCCGGCCCGCAGACGACCGCCACCGGTCCGGCACCGAACTCGTCGTGCGCGACTGCCGCGGCGGCACGGCCGGCGTTTTCCATGAGCACGATTCCGCTCACGCCGTAGTCCTCGATCGCGCGGCGGTCGAAATCGCGCACCTGCTGGCGCGTGAGCGTGGTCATCGGCGTCGGTTCCGGGTGGGGACGCGGGGGGATCGGAGCGGTCGACGGAACGGCAGCGGGTGTCGGCGGTGTCGCGGCGGCCGGTGGGGCCCGTGGTCCGTCATTCCGGGGCCGTCTCGCCGAAGGCCGCCGCGATCGCCGCCACGGTCGGCCGTCGTTCCGGCGGCAGCCGGCGCCGCCAGTCGGCGAGGTACTCGCGGAACGGCTGCGGGGCCGTGGGCATCGCCTCGTTGAGGTACGGCACGGCCGCCCAGTGGGCCGGCTCCGCCTCGAACAGCGGCAGCAGGGCCGCGGCGACGACAGTGTTGCGCTGGCGGTCGGTCGCCACGGTGGCGAGCGCGGAGCGGTTGGCACGGTACCAGTCGGCCAGCGTCGTTCCCTCGGGGAGCCGTGCTCCGTCGATCCGGGCGGCGGCGTAGGCGGCGAGGTGCGGGGCGTAGTCGCGCCAGTTGGGATAGGGGGGCTCGGTGGCCCAGCGCTCGGCCATCCGCCGGAGGACGAACAGGCTCGCCAGCTCGCACAGCGACTCCTCGAACCACTGGTTGCCCGTCGGGTCGCGGTCGTAGCGGCAGACGACGTGGCACAGTTCGTGGGCAAACTGGTAGGCGTACTGCGACCAGAGGTTGCCGCCGGTGTTGAGCCGGATCCGCACCAGTCCCCCGTCGCCACGCTCGTGGAGGACGATCGGTCCGCCGCTGGCGCGGACTTCGAGCGGGGGCAGGCCGGACTCGGGGACATGGTCGAGCAGGGCCCGCGCCGCGGAGCCGAGGACGCGGCGGACGTCCTCGGGCACCGCACCTCCCCACTCCGTCTCGTCTGCCAGGGCGATCCGCAGCGGCTCGTCGCCCCCGGCGCGCGGCAGGAGCGCGAGCAGGAGCAGCGTTGCCACGAAACACCGGAGTCGTGTGCTCACGCCGTCCGGACCCCCAGGCCGAGCACGTCGCGGCAGTGGGCGATGCTCCGGGCGAGTTCGGCGAGTTGGTAGTCCTGCTCGGCCGGGCGCCGGGCCTCCCCCTCGGGCGGCTTGAACGGTTCGAGCGGCCGGCCGCGGCGGGCCAGCGCGAGGAACGCCGCCAGGTCGGCGGCCCGTGCCGCGGGGTAGGCCCGCCAGAAGTCCGCCGTGTAGAGCGGCAGCCGGCGGGGAAACCCGGAGATCGTCTCGATCTGCACGCGCACCCCGCGGCAGGCGGTCGCGAACAGGTCGAAGAATGCCGGCAGGTCGACGCACCCCTCCCCCATCGCGGTCCACTGGGCGACGACACCGTCGTCGTCCGACCAGAGCATCGTGTCGCGGAGGCTCGTCGTCGCCACGTAGGGAGCGAGCGTCTCGAGAGCGCGGACGGGATCCTCGAGGGTCCAGCAGGCGTTGCCGGAGTCGAAGTTGACGCCGACGTAGTCCGGGCCGGCTTCTTCGACGAGGGCCTTGAGCTCACGCGCCTGCAGGTCGCCGGCGTGGTTCTCGACGGCGATCCGCACGCCGGCATCGATCGCCCGCGAGCGCTGCGAGCGGAGCACCGCGACCGTGTCGGCGATCCGGGCCTCGATGCCGCCGGGGGTGAGCCGGTCGGCGCCGTTGCCGAGGATCACGCGGAAGGCGGGTGAGCCCAACGCCCGGGCGACGCGGATTCCCAGCGCGAGGTGTTCCTCGGCGCTGCCCCAGTCGGCTTTGAAGGTCGTCGATGTCGGGCAGATGCTCCAGCTCCCCAGTTCCAGGGCCACGCCCCGGTCGGCGGCGTAGGCCCGCAGGTCGGCGAGCGATGCGTCGTCGAAGCGCCCCTCGAGCGGGCCGAAATCGGTGATGAACAGCGCGTCGCAGCGCAGTGACTCGGCGTGATCGACCAGCTGCCGCGCGTTCCATCCCAGGCCGCGGACCGCGAAGTTGTCGAACCCCAGCGGGATCCCCCGGCGCGGCGCGGCCGCACCGCCGGTGGCACTGCACAGGGCCGCGAGGCCGGCCGGGACGATGGTCCGCCCCAGCGCGCGTCGCGACAGCCGTCCCGGGCCAGGGCGGGAACACCGCGGGGAAGGAGGCGTGGGCATGGCGGTTTCCGTACCGGGGAGGCGGGGATCCGGCAGCAGCCCGGCTAGCGTGGCACGAGGATGCCGCCGCGCAGGAGGTTCGGAACGATCCGCTGCTCGACGGCGGCCACCGCCTCGGCGAGCAGCGCGCGCCGCTCGGCGGGGTCGGTCACCGGCTTCTTGTCGCGCTCGATCCCCCGGCCGACCGCCGCGAGCCTCGCATCGACGCGCTCCACGGCCCCCGCGCGGTCGCCGGAGACCAGTTCATGGACGATCGCCGCGTCGAGATCCGCCAGCAGCGTGCCGCTGCCGGTCAGTTCGCTGGCCAGGGCCACGGGGCGGCCGGAGAGGATGTCGGAGGCGAGCATCGTCCGGTTGAAGGGGTGAACGACGCGGACTCCCCCATCCGGCGCGGGAACAGTCACCGGGAGGGGATGATTGGTCACTTCGAACAGCCCCGTCGCCACGCCGACGTCGACGGCGCGGGTGACCGCCACGCGGTCCAGCGCCGCGAACGGCTCCGCGGCGACGATCGCCGACAGCCGGCGGCTGCCCCCGCGGAGGAAGGCGACCAACGACTCGTAGAGCGGACCCTGCGTGGTCGACGTGACGATGCCGAGGTTGCCGACATGGGGCAGCGACACGTCGGGCCGGGACAGGCCGTAGCAGAGGTCGTCGGCGGCAGCGAGCCGGTCCTCGACGGTGGGAAGCGGGGCCGGCCGTCGGCCGTAGACGTCGAACCGGAAGGCGGTGTTGGCGCAGAAGTCCTTGTGGGCCTCGGCGACGAGCCGGTCGGACGAGGTGCGGAACAATTCCTGGAACTCCGGCAGCACGCACAGGTCCCAGAAGTTGGTGTGGACCGGCAGGCTGCCGACGTAGTCGAGACCCGAGCGCCGCATCGTGGCGGCGACATCGGCGAAATAGAAGCTCGTCCAGTGGTCGTTGAGGTACTCGTGGGCGAGGTACCGGGCGTCGAGCGAACGGATCGCGTCGACGTAGGCCGCGGCCCGGGGGTTGTCGACGAAATAGCGCGCCTGCTTGTCGCGGATGAAGACCAGGTAGGCGATCGCGTCGCGGATCCGCTGGAGGCTGTCCCCCTGGCGCAGGGCGGCGTACTGGCGGAGGATCCCGCGGATCGGCTGGAGGTGGGCCCAGCCGGGCATGGCGTTGTAGCTCACCAGCACCAGCCCCCCCGGCGCCAGGTGGCGCTCGAGGAGGCCGTGGATCCGCGCGCGGACGTCGTCCGACACCCAGCTGTAGACGCCGTGGAGGGTGATGAACGAGAAGCTCCCCAGATCGTCCGGCAGGGCGCCGAAATCGGCGGTCACCACGCGGGCGTTGGTCAGCCCCCCCGCGGCGATGTCGCGCTCGGCGACGGCGGTGTGCTGCTGGTTGACGTCGACGCCGATGAATTCGCCCTGCGGTTCCGCCGCGGCCAGCGTGGTCAGCGTCCGCCCCAGTCCGCAGCCCAGTTCGAGGTAGCGAAAGCCGGTTGCCGGCGGCGGGGTGAGCCGGTTGAGCGCGGCGACGTAGCGGAGAACCACCGGCGCCAGGTGGGGGTAGAACCCGGGGAGGTAGCTGACGTCGGTGATGTAGCCGGCGGCTGATGACATCGCGGGATCCCGGGGCGGCGCGGACGCCGAATCATACCAGTCGCACGGCCGGGGTCGCCCGCAGGCGGGGGGCGTCGCCGGCGACGGCGTCGGATCGGCCGGTTGATCACGGCCCGGACACCCAGGGATAACAACGGCGTCGCCGAGTCACTCCCCATCCACGGAGAAACCGCCATGCCGTGCTCCCCACCTACCGGGCCGGGACGGCCGCGTCGCCAGTTGCTCCCCGTCCTGTTCGCCGCCGGCGCGGTCACGGCAGGATGGGCCGCTCTCCGCGCCCAGGATCCGCCCCGGCCCGACGAGGTGGCGGTGTTCATGCGCGCCAAGCTCGAACACTCGCAGCTGGTCTTCGAGGGGTTGGCGCTGGCCGATTACGAGCTCATCGCCCGCGGGGCCAACAACCTCGCGCTCGCCAGCCAGGCGTCGAGTTGGCAGGTGCTGCAGACTCCCGAATACGCCCGCCAGAGCAGCGAGTTCCGCCGCAGCTGCGAGTCGCTGCGGACGGCGGCCCGGCAGAAGAACCTCGACGCCGCGGCGCTGGCCTGGATGGAGGTCACGCTCAAGTGCATCCAGTGCCACCGTTACGTCCGCGACGAGCGCGACGGCGACGGCCGCTGACGCCTGCCGATCACCCGCGCTCGTCGACGATCCGGGCGCGGTACGCGGCGAGCAGCTCCCCGAGGACGGCGATCCGCTCGCGGATCTCGTCCCCCTCCTCGGTGTCGCCGATCCGGCGCGGCACGTCCTCGACGCGCAGGTCGGTGATCGTGGGCACGATGTCGGCGCCCGACGCGATCGCCGCGTCGACCGACTCGAAGTGGTGATGGAGCGCCAGGGCCGTCCGCGTCGCTTCGAGGATCAGGGTGTAGCCGCGGTCGCCGTAGGCCTCGGAGAAGGCGCCGTCGATCGTCACCGCGTCGCCACTGGCCTTGAGCGGCGACTCCCCCTTCTCGACGCGGACCGGGACGTGGCCGTTGACGATCAAGCCGGCGGGGGAATCGACACCGAATTCGGCGAGCACCTTGCGGCAGAACCAGCGCTCGTTGATGAGGCGGAAGTAGGGGTTCTTCGTCTCCACGTGCGTCGCCGGATCGGCGACGAAGAACGACTCGAACGTCGCCATCCGGTCCTTGCCGAACCAGGGCGACAGCGGCCCGCCCCACAGATACCACAGCGTGTCAAGGTCGTCGCCGGCCGCCCCGCGGAAGGCGCGGTGGACGACGCGCTCGAGTGCGTCGAACAGGTAGCGGCCCCGGCGCTCCACGCCGTCGACGACCAGGCCGAGCCACTCCCCCCGGTCGTCGACGGGGACGCATCCGTGGAAGATCAGCACCTCGTCGCGGCGGAGGACGGCGTGGCCGCGGTCGGCGACGAAGCGCATCTGCCGCCACAACGTCGGGCTGGCGAGGAACGACTCCCGGAGCCGGGCGAGGCACGCCTCCTCGTCGGTCGAGAGGCGGTTCGGGTCGGACCAATCGACCGTCGGGAAGAACGTGTCGAGGAGGGGGTGGTCGTGGCCGTCGAGCGCCACGGTGCCACGGCGTGGGTCGATGGCCGTCAGCAGGGCGCGGTGGCCGAGTCCCCACTCGGGATGGCGGCCGACGAGCTGGCCCTCGAGCTTGAACTGGAGGATCGCGGCGGCCTTCTGCATCCGGGCCATGAGGAGCGGATCGCGGAGTCCCTCCCCCTTGCAGGCGAAGCGCTCGGCGGGATCGTCGGCGTAGCAGCGGCGCACGAGCCGCTCGAGCGGCTGGAGGGTGATCCCGTAGCCCTCCTCGAGCTGCGACAGCCGGCGGTAGCGCAGCGAGATCCGCAGGATCGTGGCGATCGACGCCTCGTGGCCGAGACAGGCTGCCATCCACGAGGCGTCGTGGTTGCCCCAGGTGATCGTCACCCGGGGTTGCCTCTCGAGATGGTCGATGACACGGTCGATCCGCGGGCCCCGATCGCCGAGGTCGCCGGCGACGATCAGCTCGGCGACGAGCAGGTTGCGGATCAGCCGCGCCGTCATCCGCAACAGCTCGAGGCCCGCGCCGCGCGCCACGTACTCCCCGACGATCGCCTCGTGCTGCTCCCCGCCCCGGTCGGCGGATGCCGCCGCGAGCACCTCGGCGAACAGCCCGCGCGCGTGCGGCGGCACGACGCGCTCGACCGCCTCGCGGGTCCGCTCCCGGGCGAGGACGTGGAGGAGCGTGAAGCCGCGGAGGATCGTCGCCGGGAGGAGGCCGGAGGGCATGCCGCCGGGCTGGCGCTCGAGCGCCGTGACCGTCTCGCGGGGGTAGTAGATCAGGCTCAGCAGCCGGTCGCGCTCGGCGGCGTCGAGCCGGTCGCCGAACGTCCGCTCGACGAGGACCCGCAGGCTGCCCGAGGCGTTGTTGACGACGTGCTTGAGCTTCCTGTGCTCACCGTGGACGTCGCTGATCACATGGATCGGCGACTTGGGGAGCGTGAGCGTCGCCTGCAGCGTGGCGATCTCCGCCAGCACGCTGGCCGCATCGGGATAGAGGCGTGACAGCTCGCGGTACAGCGCCCGGCGCTGTGGCACGGCCGTGACGGCGCCGGGGTCGCGATCCGCGGGGGCGGGGCTGGCGGTCACGGTGGTCCTCCGGTCGGCGGCAGGTGGTCGAGAAGTGCGAGGAACGCCCGTCGCTCCTCGGCGAGGCCGTGGCAGGCCACGACCGCCGCCGCCGCCGTCCGCAGCGCCCGGCGGGGCGCGGCGGGGAGGGCGAGCGCCTCCCGGGCCGCCTCGGCGATCGCGGCGGCGTGGAACGCCGGCACCAGCGCCGTCACCCGGTCGCGGCAGATGGCGCGGTTGCCGATGCAATCGGGGCAGACGACCAGCGCCCCCAGCGCCAGCGCCTCGAGTACTGGGAGGAAGAAACCCTCGGTCTCGAGTGGGAGGAGGACCGCGACTTCGGCCCGGGCGAGGTGGTCGAGAAACACCCGGCGCGGCAGCGCCGTCGTCAGGCAGGTGACCGCGAGCCCCCGGTCGCGGAGCCGGCCGGCGACGTCCGTCGCCATCTCGGGGCGCTTGGCACCGGCGACGAGCAGCGGGATGTCGCGCGCTTTCGCCGGCGGTGGTAGGTCGGCTGCGTCGAGGGCCGCGGGAATCACGTGGACGGGTCCGTTGACGATCCCCGTCGCGGTGATCGCCCGGGCGACCTCGGCACTGACGCAGATCCGCGCCGCCGGCCGGGCGAGGTGGGGGTAGCGTGGATCGGCCGGGTCGGCATGGCGCACGCCCTGCACGAGGTTGATCACCGGCCGGCCGGGATCGTCGGGAACCGCCTCCCAGTCGAGTCCGGCGACGAACAGCGCCGCCGCCTCCCCGGGGCGCCAGTCGGCGAGCGTCGTGACACCGCGCCACGGGCAGGCGTCGTCGACGCGGCTTTCCGGCGTGACGAACAACCGCGGCGTGAACCGCCGCGACTCCCGGGCGTGGAGGTAATAGTGCCAGACCTTGAGATGCCCGCCGGAGGGGCCGTGGTAGTCGCGGCGGAAGAGGAGCACGCCGGGGGACGGCTCAGGGTCTGCCACGGCCATGCCGTACCGGGGGGAAGGTCACCGGCGCCGGTGCGTCAGTGCACGAGGACGTTGCGGAACTGCCACGGATCACTCGGGTCGATGTCTTCGGGGAACAGCCCCGGGCGGTCAGTCAGCGGGGTCCAGTCGGTGGAATGCCCGGTGACCGGGCCGAGGTAGGGGCGTTGGATCTCGAGACAGCGGCGGAAGTCCATCTCGTCGGCCTCGACAATCCCGGCGCGGGGATTCTCCAGCGCCCACACCATGCCCGCCAGCACCGCCGAGGTCACCTGGAGGCCGGTCGCGTTCTGGTAGGGGGCAAGGTCGCGGGTCTCGTCGATCGAGAGCCGCGATCCGTACCAGTAGGCGTTCTTGGCATGGCCGTAGAGCAGGACGCCGAGCTCGTCGATGCCGTCGACGATCTCGTGCTCGTCGAGGATGTGGATTTCGCTCTGGCGCTTGCCGCCACGGCCGAACAGTTCGTGGAGCGAGAGCACGGCGGCATCGGCGGGATGGTAGGCGTAGTGGCAGGTGGGGCGGTACACGACGTGGTCGCCGTCGCGGAGCGTGAAGAAGTCGGCGATCGACAGCGACTCGTTGTGGGTGACGAGGAATCCGTACTGTGGTCCCAGCGACGGGCACCAGGTCCGGACCCGTGTGTTGGCCCCGGGGCGGAGCAGGTAGGCGCCGGCCCGCGAGCCGATCGTCGCGAGGCGGCCGTCGGGGGGCAGCCACTTCTCGTGGGTCCCCCAGCCGAGTTCGGCCGGCTGCATCCCCTCCGAGAGGAACCCCTCGACGCTCCAGGTGTTGACGAACACGTCCGGCGGCTTGGGGTGCCGTGAACGCTGCGTGTCGCGTTCGGCGATGTGGATCCCCTTCACGCCGAGGTCGCGCATCAGGCGCCCCCAGCCCGGGCGATCGTCGGGCCCCGGCGTGCCGCCACGATGGCCGAATTCGGCCGCGAGGTCGACCAGGGCCTGCTTCACGAACCACGACACCATGCCGGGGTTGGCACCGCAGCACGACACCGCGGTCGGGCCCCCCGGGGAACGCTCCTTCTCGGCGCGGACGGTGGCGCGGAGGGCGTTGTTGGTGCGCGATTCGGGGTCGGCCGAGCGGTCGAAGTAGAACCCGGGCCAGGGTTCGACGACGGTGTCGATGTACAGGGCCCCGAGCTCACGGCAGAGGCGGAGAATGTCGAGCGACGAGGTGTCGACCGAGAGGTTGACGCAGAACGCCTGACCGCCACTGCCGAGCAGCGGCTCGAGGAGATGCCGGTAGCGGTCGCGGGTCACGGCCTGATGGATGAAGCGCACGCCGTGCCGGTCGAGGATCGCCCGATCACGGTCGTCGGGATCGATGACCACCATCCGTGACCGGTCGAACGTGAAATGCCGTTCGATGAGCGGGAGCGTGCCCCGTCCGATCGAACCGAAGCCGATCATCACGATCGGGCCGTCGATGTGGCCGTGGACGGGCCAGGTGGTCATGGCAGGGTCTCGTGGTGGTGGACGGGAAACGGCGTCGACGCCGATCGGGGGATGGTGACGCGGAACCGGGGAAGGCGCGCCGTACCGTCGCTCTGCAGGGGGCTCGGCGGGAGCCGATCCACAGGGGGGCAGGGTCGGCGATTCTCAGCGATTCCCCGGACGCTGTCCATGCACGCCGGCGGGTTCCCAAGATCCGGTCGTCCCGGTCCGCGCTTTGCGGGGTGGGCCCGTGGGTGTCGGTCAGCGACTGCGGCGAGGGTATGCTCGGAAGAGTCGCGCGGCGGCCGTGCCGCGCGGCAGGCGATGTGCCCACAGCCCTTGCCGCCGGGCTGCTCGGGGAATGGGACCTGCCGATGCGCCGTGCCACCGCCGTCGCCGCGATGACGTGGGCCGCCCTGGCCGGGCCTGGGTTCGCCGCCGGCGACGGACCGTTCCGTGACCGGGTGGCACCGCTGTTGGCGACACGGTGCGGCGGCTGCCACGGCCCGGCTACCGCGGAAGGTGGCTTCCGCATCGACATCCGTGAGCGGGCGGTGGCCGGCGGCGATTCGGGGGCTGCCGGTATCGTTCCGGGGCAGCCGTCCGCCAGCACCCTCTTCGCGCGGATCACGACCGCCGACCGGGAGGCGCTGATGCCTGCGGAAGGGGAGCCGCTCTCCGCCGAGGAACGGACGCTTGTCGAGGATTGGATCGCCGCCGGGGCCCCCTGGCCGGACGACCTCCGCACGCTCCCCCCGGCGCTGCTGCCTGCCTCCGGCGACGATCCGCGGCACAAGCGCGCCCGGGGGCACTGGGCGTTCCAACCGGTGGTGCGGCCAGCCGTGCCGGCCGGCGATGGCTCACCTGGCAACCCGATCGACTCCTTCGTCGCGGCGCGGCTCGCGGCGGCGGGGCTGCAGCCGTCGCCGGAAGCCGACCCGCGGACGCTCATCCGACGGGTGACCTTCGACCTCGTCGGCCTGCCGCCGTCGCCCGAGGAGATCGAGGCTTTCGAGAGCGCCTGCCGGCGCGACGGTGGCAGCGCGAGCGCCTACCGCGCTCTGGTCGACCGCCTCCTCGCTTCGCCCCGTCACGGTGAGCGCTGGGCGCGGCATTGGCTCGACGTCGTCCGGTTCGCCGAGAGCAACGGCTTCGAGACCAACAGTGCCCGCCCCAACGCGTGGCCGTACCGCGATTGGGTGATCGCCGCGCTCAACGACGACATGCCGTACGACCGGTTCGTCCGCGCGCAGATCGCCGGCGACGTCTGGGGAGCCGACGCCGCCACGGGATTTCTCGTCGGCGGACCGTGGGACCAGGTGAAGTCGCCCGACCCGGTGCTCACCGCGACGCAGCGTGCCGACGAGCTCCACGACATCGTGGGAACGACGGCGTCGGCGTTCCTCGGCTTGACGGTGGGATGCGCCCGGTGCCACGACCACAAGTTCGATCCCGTCTCCCAGGTCGATTACCACCGTATCAAGGCGGTGTTCGCCGGTGTGCAGCATGGCGAGCGGCCGCTCCGCGACGCGGCCGCCGACGCCGAGCGCGAGCAACGGATCGCGGCCCTCGAGCTGCAGGTCGCCGCGCAGGCGGCACGGCTGGCGGAGTTCCGCGCCGCTGCGGCGGGGGCGCTGACCGCCGCCGGCCTCCGGCTGCCGGTCGGGCCGCAGGGCAATGTCGACACGTTTCCCGCCGTCGTGGCGCGATGGGTGCGGTTCACCGTCCGTGCGACGACGGGCAATTCCGAGCCCTGCCTCGACGAGTTGGAGGTGTTCGCGACAGACGGCACCAACGTCGCCCGGGCCGGCCGGCCGACGGCGTCGAGCACCCTCGCCGGGTACGACATCCACAAGCTCGTCCACGTCAACGACGGGCGCTATGGCAACGAACGGTCGTGGATCTCCGCCGAGCCCGGCGGCGGCTGGGTGCAGATCGAACTGGCGGCTCCGGTGCCGATCGAGCGCGTCGTGTGGAGCCGCGACCGCAGCCCGCAGCCCCGGTTTTCCGACCGCCTCGCGATCCGCTACGAGATCGCGGTGTCCGACGATGGAGCGACGTGGCGGATGGTCGCCAGCGACGCCGGCCGCATGCCCCACGGCCCGGCGGCCGATTTCGCGGCGCTCGCGCCAGAGCAGCGCGCCGAGGCGGAAGCGCTCGCCGCCCGGCATGCGGCGACGAGCACGGAGCTGGAGAAACTCGCTGCCGGGCCCCGCGGCTACGTCGGCACGTTCGTCGAGCCCGGCCCGACACACCGACTGTTCCGCGGAGACCCGATGGCGCCGCGTGAGGAGGTGCCACCCGGTGGACTTTCGCAGTTGGGGGGATCGTGGGAGCTCGCCGGCGACGCCCCCGAGCAGGCCCGACGCCAGCGCCTCGCCGAGTGGATCGCCGCGTCCGACAATCCGCTCACCGCGCGGGTCATCGTCAACCGCCTCTGGCACCACCACTTCGGGACCGGGATCGTCGACACGCCCAGCGATCTGGGGGTCAACGGTGGCGTGCCGAGCCATCCCGAACTGCTCGACTGGCTGGCCGCGGAACTGGTCTCGTCCGGCTGGCGGCTGAAGCACGTCCATCGGCTGATCGTGACCAGCCGCGCGTACCGCCAGGCGAGCGATCCCCGCCCCGACGCGCTGGCCGTCGACGCGCTCGACAGGCTCCTCTGGCGCCATCCCCCTCGGCGCCTCGAGGCGGAGGCGATCCGCGACGCGATCCTTGCCGTCAGCGGCAGCCTCGACACCCGGATGGGCGGGCCGGGCTTCGACCTATTCGAGCCCAACGGCAACTACGTGAAGGTCTACGTCACGAAGGAGGCATTCGGCGCCGACGAGTTCCGCCGGATGGTGTACCAATCCAAGCCCCGCGCGGAGCTCGACGCTTTTTTCGGTGCGTTCGACTGCCCCGACGCCAGCCAGGTGCAGCCGCGACGGACGGCGAGCACGACGCCGCTGCAGGCGCTCAACATGCTCAACGGCGCCTTTCTTCTCGACCAGGCCGAGCGGTTCGCGAGCCGCGTCGAGCGCGAAGTGGGTGTTGATCCCGACCGTCAAGTCGCGCGGGCTTTTCTCCTCGCGCTCGGGCGCCCCCCGACGCCCACCGAGGCCGGCCTCGCGACGGCCCTGGTGCGCGAGCACGGTCTGGCGCTGGTCTGCCGGAGCCTGTACAACGCCAACGAGTTCATCACCGTCCGTTAGCGGCCCGTGGACGCTGCCAAATCGCGGCGTGTGCCCACCGAGGCGACGGCGGGAAACGCCGAGGGTTTCCCGTGCCGCCGTCCGCCGCAGCGAACGGCCGAGCACCTTGTCCACGACCTCCGCGCCGGTCCCGGATCGTCTCCGGGGATGGCTGCAGCCCTGATCAACGGTGACCGAGCGGTGTCTGCCATGCGTCATCATCCCCTCTCGGCCGCCGGCCGCCATCTCCTCGATCGACGGGAGTTCCTCCAGTGGGGTGGGACGGGGCTGGGGGGCGTGGCCCTTGCCGCGCTGCTCGGTCACGATCGCCTGCTCACCGCCGCGCCGCCGATCCGGCCGGTGATCGATCCGGCGGCACCATTCGCCGCGCGCCCGCCCCACTTCCCGGCCAAGGCGCGGAACGTCCTGCTCGTTTTTTGTTCCGGGGCGCTGTCGCACGTCGACACCTTCGACCACAAGCCCGAACTGGTCCGGCGCCACGACACACCGCTGCCGATCCCCGATGGCGGAAAGCTGGTCACGTTCCAGGGGGAGCAGGGGAACCTCGTCAAGCCGCTGTGGGAGTTCCGCCCCCGCGGAGAGAGCGGCACGATGACCAGCGACCTGCTGCCCTGTCTGGGGGCCCTGGCCGACGAGATGTGCTTCATCCATTCGATGACCGCCCGGAGCAATACCCACGGCCCGGCCGAGAACCAGATGGCGACCGGCTTCACGCTCGACGGCTTTCCCAGCGCCGGCGCCTGGGTGAGCTACGCCCTGGGAAGCGAGTGCAGCGACCTGCCGGCGTTCGTGGCGATCCCCGACCCGCGCGGCGGGCCGCAGGTCGGCCCGCGCCAGTGGCAGTCGGCGTTCCTTCCCGCTGTGTTCCAGGGCACGGCCTTCAACGCCGACCGGCCGATCGCCAATCTCGCCCGCCCGGCGGGGATCTCGCCCACGGCCGACCGCGCCAGCCGAGAGTTCATCGCCCGGCTCAACGACGACGAGCTCCGCCGCCATCCCGGTGACGGCGACCTCGCCGCCCGGATCGCCGCCTACGAATTGGCGGCGCGGATGCAACTGGCGGCGCCGCGGATCGCCGACCTGTCGGGCGAGACGGTGGCGACGCTCGACTCGTACGGCGCCCGCGACGCCGCCAATCCGCTCAAAGCCCGGTTCGCCCGCAACTGCATCCTCGCCCGGCGGCTGATCGAGCAGGGAGTGCGTTTCGTGCAGTTGTTCAACGGTGCCTACGCGATGGGGGAGGGGGTCGGCAACTGGGACGGCCACAAGACGCTGGCGAAACAGTACGCCGTCCATGGCCCGATCCTCGACCAGCCGCTCGCCGGGCTGCTCTCCGACCTCAAGCAACGCGGCCTGCTGGCCGAGACGCTGGTCGTGTTCGTCACCGAGTTCGGCCGGATGCCGACGTTCCAGAAGGGGGCCAGTGGTCGGGACCACAATCCCGCCGGGTTCACCGTATGGCTGGCCGGCGCCGGCGTGCGCCGTGCCTTCCACCACGGTGCCACCGACGAGTTCGGCTACAAGGCGGTGACCGACGTGGCGACGATCCCCGACCTCCACGCCACGATCCTGCACCTCCTCGGCATCGACCACACCCGTCTGACCTTCTACCACAACGGCATCGAGCGCCGGCTCACCGACGTCCACGGCCACGTGATCGCGCCGATCCTGGCGTGAGTGCTCCTTCTCCGAGGCGAGTCGATCGGCCGGAGACGCGAGGCTTGGCCCGGAAGACCGCCGATCACCGTCGCGCAGCGAACGGCTGCCGACTCGCACCGTCCATCGCCCGGCCCACCGACGGTCGGCGGGGGTGTGTTCCGGGGACGGTCCACGGAAGAGCCACCGACCAGCGGAGAGGGCGGGATTCGAACCCGCGGACCAGCTTTTGACCGGTCACGTCTTTAGCAAAGACGCGCATTCGACCGCTCTGCCACCTCTCCGGCAGCGGTCCTGAGACCGCCCACGTATTCTGGACGGCCCGGGGCCGTGCCGCAAGGACGACGCATCATCCCTGCGCACGGTGGGAATCCACCGAGGCATTGCATGACACCGCGCTGGACAGCCCTCGTCGCCTGCCGGGCGGCTGTCGCCTTGAGCATGCTCCTTTTCGTCGGAACGACCCGTGCCGACGAGGGACCGGGGGCGGCTCCGATCCGCGGCCCCGATGTCGCCCGGCACGTGACCGCCCTGGCCGACGATGCCTTCGAGGGGCGGGAAGCGGGAACCCGGGGGGGGCAGGCGGCCGGTGCTTATATCGTCGATGCGATCGCCCCACTCGGCCTGGTCCCGGCGGGGGATGCCGGCACCCACTTCCAGCGCTTCGGTGCGATGCGCAACGTCCTCGCGCTTCTTCCCGGCGACGATCCGGCCGTGGCCGACGAACTGGTCGTCGTCGGCGGCCACTACGACCATGTCGGCTACGGCAGCGCGGTGACGAGCAACGGCGGCGTGGGGGCGATCCACAACGGTGCCGACGACAACTCCTCCGGCGCCGCCGGGCTGATCGCGATCGCGGCGGCCCTCGCCGAAGCGCCACGCCGCCCGCGCCGTTCGGTCGTCATCGCCTGGTGGGACGGCGAGGAGAAGGGGCTCCTGGGGTCGACGCATTTCCTCCGCGTCCGCCCGGCACGGTTGGCGGGGTTGCGTCCCGTGTTCTCGCTGAACCTCGACATGATCGGCAGGCTGCGCGACGGCCGCGTCGAGGTGTTTGGAAGCCGCAGCGGCACCGGCCTCCGCGAGCGCCTCGTCCGTGCCAATACCGCGACCAGTCTTCGCTTGGCCTTCGATTGGAGCCTCACCGACGATTCCGATCACTACCCGTTCATCGTCGCCGGCATCCCGTCGCTGTTCCTCCACACCGGACTGCATGAGCAGTATCACCGCCCCGACGACGATACGCCCCTGGTCGACGCCGAAGGGTTGGCATGCGTCAGCCGCCTTGCGCTGCAGACGGTGCTCGAGGTTGCCGACGGGCCGGCCGGTCCCCCCGCGTTCCGCGGGCAATGCCGGGCCGAATCGTCGCGGCGTGGCGCGGCGTTGCCGGTTCCGCCGGCGGAAACGCTTCCCGTCGCTCCGCGCGGCGTGTTTCCGCCTTGGGGCATCGCCACACGCGTCGATCCGGCGGAGCCGAGCGTGCCGGTGGTCGTCGCGGTGACCCGCGACTCACCGATGGAGAGGGGGGGAATCCGCCCCGACGACCGGCTCATGGAGATCGCCGGCGTTCCGGCCACCGGTCACCAGGCGGCCCTGAACAGGCTGCGTGGGGCGGGGCGCACCATCGATATTGCTGTCGAGCGAGACGGTCGACTGTTCCGGATCACCGCCCAACGCTGACGGGCGGCTCGGACGACGCTGCCAAAGATTCCAACGACGAGGCGAACGCAGTCTCCACAGCCGCGCTCAACGATCAATCGTCGTCGTCATCGTCCTCTTCCTCATCTTCGTCCTCATCTTCCTCGTCTTCGTCCCAATCGTCGTCCTCGTCGTCGTCCCACTCCTCGTCCTCGTCATCACCCTCTTCGTCGTCCTCGTCCTCGTCGTCCTCTTCCTCCTCCTCGTCGTCGACTTCTTCCCACTCGTCGTCGTCGAGGTCCTCGTCCTCCTCGTCCTCGTCGTCGTCGTCATCTTCCTCGTCGTCGAGATCCTCTTCGTCTTCATCCTCGAAATCGTCGTCGTCATCCTTGGCCGCCAACGGGATGACGGAGGGTACGGCGCCACACAGCACCTCGGCCGCACACGGGGCCTCGAGCGCAGTTTCGCCAGCACACTCGCAGAGTTCCTCGGCGGCCAGGAGATCGGGCAACTCCTCCCAGCTGAAGACGTCTGCGCTGGCGTCGCATTGACTACGAAGGCTCTCGACACTCGTCACGGCATTGACCTCCGGCGGTTCCCCCCAACGGTCGGCGCGCCGCGGGCGGGGTGGGCAACGATCTCTCGGCGAAACCAGCGGTGGACGACGATCGGTCAGTCTGTCGACCAATTCTCTACACGATCATTCACCTTCCGTCCAAAAACCGTTCGCGCTTCGACAGTCCGCATATCGCGGTCCGAGCTTGGGGAAGGTCGGAAGAGTTTGTCGCCCGCCGGGATCGAGTGCAAGCGGTCGGAGCACCGGTTCGTTTCCCGCCGCCAACCGGACCGGGAGCAGCCTCCGGCCGCTCCGGGCCGGGCGGTCGCAGAGCGGAATCCAACGCCGTTTTCACCGATGCGACCGCCGCAGTGGACCGGCAAACGGCCCTGGCGGACCGTGGCCATGGTGATCGGCCGCCGGATGCGGCCGCCGGCGAACCGGGCAACCATCGGCGTTTCCCGCGGTGCCCAAAGCGGACACAGGCCACGGAGGGCTTTGTCCACTGACGGCAAGAGGTGTGGCCACTGACTCCCGGGGGAACGACCCGCGAGCGTCTCTGGAGGCCGCCGTTTCCAGGCCGCTCGGGCTCAGGGGACCGGGGGCAGTTCGTCGAGGGTGCCCAGGCCGAAGCACTGGAGGAAGCGGCGGGTGGTGAGGTACACGTGCGGGCGACCGAGGTCGTCGGTTCGCCCTCCGACCGCCACCAGGTCCCTGTCGAGCAACTGCCGGAGCATCTCTTCGCTCCCCACCCCGCGGATCGCCTCGATTTCGGCTCTCGTCACCGGCTGACGGTAGGCGATGATCGCCAGGGTCTCCAACGCGGCGGTCGACACGCGCGTTTCCGGCGGGGTGGCGAGGAGGCGGCGGACCCACGGGCCGAGCGGCGACCGGGTGAGGAGCTGGAATCCCCCGCCGATCCGCTCGACCCGGAACGCCGCTCCCTCGGCGTCGTGGAGGTGCTGCAGTTCGCGAACGAGGACCCTGGCCCGGGAGGCGTCGGGGAGGCCGGCGAGCTTGGCGAGGCGGCGCAGCGTCAGCGGCTCCCGGGCGACGAACAACGCCGCTTCGAGGCGGGCGACGTCGGGTGTCCTCGGATGCATGCCGAGAGCGGGGCTGCCCGCCGCGTGCGGAGCCGGTGAGGTTCTGCTGTCACCGCCGTCGGAGCGACGCCTTGCCGGGATCCAGCGGCGCCGTGGTTCGACGAGATGCGGCGGCTGCAGTCGCGGCCGCGAAGGGGCGACGATCGGCGGGCGCCGGCGGCCGAATCCGCAGGGCGGTGGCAGCCTCATGGTGGGTCCCGTGGGCAGGGCGCCGAAACGGTGCAACGGCACGGTGGCCGTGCCGTACGACGGGCCGTCGTTCAGCGGCGGATGGTTCCGCCGCGCGCCGCCGGCGCGGTTGGGGGTGCCGTGGCGAGCGATCGCCGCTGCCACGACTTCACCTCGGCGAGGAGTTGCCCCAGCGCCACTTCCGGGTTTTCGTCGGCCGCTTGGAAGACGCGCTGCAACTGGCCGCTGGGATCGGCGGGGAGCCGGCAGGAACAACGATGCCGCGGGCAGGCGGCGTCGGCGGGGGTGAAGTCGAATCCGACCGCACCGAGCTCGGCGAGGTGCCTCTCGGCCGCCGCCCGGGTCGCCGGGAACCCGGTCGGGAGGTCCGGAGCGACCGGTGGCCGGGTCTCCGAAAGATGCGGTGCCCACGAGCCACGTGTCGACGCCACCAGCGCGTCGGCGACCGCCTGCGGCGAAGCCGGTGGCCGTGGAGCCGGGGCCTCGGTGGGGAGGGCGACGGCGGACTCCGGAGCGGGGGACGAGGTGAACGACACCGCGGCCACCGCCGCCGGTGTCGCGGTGCCCCGCGGGTCGGTGACGCTGGCCGCCACCGGCGTGTCGAGCGCGGCGGGGGGCAAGGCCACCGGCGCCAACGCGACGAGGCTCTCGCTGCGTCGCTCGGCTTCCATGGTGGGTTCGGTGGCGACGGGCGTAGGCACGCCGTTCCCTGCGTCGGTGTCGTCATCGAGGAGCGCGAGGATCCCCTGGCGTACCGGCTGCCACAACCGCGCGGATGCGGCGCGTCTGACGGCGCTCGGCACGAGGTGGGAGAAGGTCGCGACCAAGGGGACCACCACCAGCGCGGTGATCAGGACAGAGCTGCGCCATTTCATCGCGTCGTCACCGCCGAGGTGGAGGGCCCACGTCTCCGCCGCCAGCGGCGGCTCGACCGGGGGCGGGACCGTAGCACGCCGGCGGGTTCGGGCCAATCGCATCTCACCGACGTCGACCCGCCCGTCGGGCGAGCGGAGATGCCGCCAGCCCCATCGCCCGCCGCGCGGTCTCATCGAGCCGCGGCGGAAGCCGTCAGGGCCGGACCGGCTCGCTCGTCGCCCCGGGTTCGACGACGTCTGCGTCCTCGAGCACGACCACCTCGGCCCCCGGCCGTCCGCCGGCAAAATGGGGTACGCCGGGGGAATACACGACCCGCGCTTTCGACCGCAGCCCCTGGACGAGATTCCGAAACGCAGTCACGCTCACCTGTCGGAGCACGAGTCCGCGGACCGCCTCGAAAGACAGCTTTCCCGGTTCGATTTCCGTGACCGTCGCGACATGGATACCGAACGGCGTCGTGAACGGTTTCGAGACGTCCCCCTTCGCCAACGCGAACGCCGCGGCGGAGAACTCCTCGGTCATCGGATCGAGCCGGCCGATGAAGCCGATGTCGCCACCGCGATGACGGCTCGGCCCCGACGAGTACTTTCGCGCGGCGTCGGCGAACGTCGCGTCGCCACGGAGGATCTCCCGGCGAATCGACTCCGCCCGGGAGAGCGTGTCGGCCACGGCACCGGTTCCCAACGACATCTCCGGCCGCAGCACCACGTGGCTGACCCGGACCCGTGACCCGTCGAATTCGCGCCGTCGGGCGTTGTACTCGGCGCGGAGAGCTCCTTCGGCCAACTGCGGCTCGAGCAGCTTCTCGATGGTCAGATCGAGATTCACCCGATGGCGGAGGTCGTCGCCGTCGTCTCCGGTGGTACGGAGGAAGTCCTCGAGGCTGACCTTCTTGGCCGCCGCGACCAACCGGTCGATCCGGGCGTCGATGTCCTGGGGGGTGACGATGATCGCCTCCCGTCGTGCAGCTGCCGCGAGCAGACGCTCGTTGATCAGGCTGTCGACCGCCCGGGCCTCGACGAGGAGACGCTGCTCCGGGGGGGTGCTCGGGGTGAGCGACCTTGCCCCGGGCACACGCCTGACGGCGGCGCTCAGCTGCGTGGCGGAGACGGGCTCGTCGTCGATCGTCAACACGACCGCCGGGGCCCGTTCGACGGCCTGTCCAAGACCGTGTGCCGCCAGCGACCAGGTGATCGCCAGCGACGCCGCGGACAGTGCCGCGGCAGCGGTCGCTCGGCGACCGACGGCCCACATCGGCCGGTGGCGTGACCACGAGGGTGTTGGCATCATGCCGTCCGTGTCGGGCAAAACGAGGCCGTTTCCATCGCAGTCTACGGCACCTGACACCTTCTCTCCAGACAGTCCCCTTCTCCGCGGGCGACCGCCCCCGGATGGCGGTGGCTCCCGCGCCCGCAAAAGGGGCCATCGCGACGGTTTTTTCCGCAGCGTACACAATGACGGACCACGGTCGCGCGGGCGCGAAAACCCCGGCGGCGCGGTTTTCCGGGACGACTGGCGTGGCGCGGATCGCGATCAGCCTGTGCGGCGAGGGGCGGGGCCACGCCACGCGGGTGGCGACGCTCGTCGAGCGCCTGCCGTCGGGCCACACGATTCGGATCTACACCTCCGCCGACGCCCACGACATGCTCGCCAGGCGGTTCCCGGGAGACGGGCCCGTCTCCGTCAGCGAGATCCCCGGGATCGTCTTCCAGTACACGGACGGGCGTCTCGACATCGCCCGGTCGATCACCGTCGGGCTGGACTACCAGGCCCGGATCCTCGGTCCACTCGTCGAACGATTGGCGACGGAGCTGCAGTCGTTCGGCGCCGATCTGGCGGTGACCGATTTCGAGCCGGCCCTGCCGCGGGCCTGCGCGCGGTTGGGCATCCCGCTGGTCAGCGTGGACCACCAGCACTTCCTCCTCGCCTACTCCCTCGGGATCCTTCCCTGGGGCCTGCAGTGGCACGCCTGGTTCATGAGCCATGCGGTCTGGATGTACTCGACCGACGCCGACGACACCGTGGTCTCGGCGTTTTTTCGCCCAGCACTCAAGCCGGGGTGGGAGCACGTCGTCCAGGTCGGGCCTCTCCTCCGCCCGGCACTGCTCGCCGTCGCGCCCGAGGATCGCGGCCACCTGGTGAGCTATCTCCGCCGCATCACGCCGCACTCGGTGCTCGACGCCCTCGACGAAGCCGGTCTCCCGATCCGCGTCTACGGGCTCGGCGCCCGGCCTTCGTGGCGGAACCTCACGTTTCACGAGATCGACGAGTGCCGGTTCATCGACGACCTGGCGGGATGCCGGGCCCTGATTTCGGCGGCCGGCAACCAACTCATCGGCGAGGCGCTGCACTTCGGCAAGCCGATGTTCCTGCTGCCGGAGCGCGCCCACGCCGAGCAGCTGATCAACAGCCATTTTCTCGCCGACATGGCCGCCGGCTCGTTCTGCCCCCTCGAAGCGGTCACCCCGGAGGTGGTCCGCGGATTCGTCGCCGGACTGGAGCCGTTCGCGACCGTTGCGCGGGGGTATCGGGGGCGGATGGATGGCACCCCGACGGTCATCGACGTGATCACCGCCCGGTTGGCGGCAGGGAGGACGCCGCGGGGCGCAGGTGCCTGAGCAGGTCGTCGCTGATCGCGCGGATCGCACGCGCCCGGTGACTGATCAGGTCCTTGACCGTCCCCGGCAGCGTGCCGAACGTCCGGTGGTACTCCGGGACGACGAACAGCGGGTCGTAGCCGAACCCTCCGGTGCCGGCCGGTGCTGCCGTGATCACGCCGTGGCACTCGCCGTGGGAGGTCGCCACGATCGCTCCGGCGGGGTTCGCCAACGCCGCGTGGCATGCATAGTGCGCGGTGCGGTCCGTGGCGTCGGCGAGGCGCTCGAGCAGAAGCCGGTTGTTGGCGGCGTCGTCGCGTGGCTCGCCGGCGAACCGCGCGGACCGGATCCCGGGCGCGCCGCCGAGAGCGGCGACGCACAGCCCGCTGTCCTCGGCGAGGACCCATGCCCGGCAGGCACGCGCCTGGGCGGCGGCCTTGAGGGCGGCGTTGGCGGCGAACGTGGCACCGGTTTCATCGACGTCTACCGCGCCGGGCATGTCGGCCAGGGCCCGGCAGACGATCCCCAGAGGCTCGAGTATCCGGCGCAGCTCCCGCAGCTTCCCGCTGCTGGTCGTGCCGAGCACGAGGATGGGGCCGGTCGGAGCCGTCATCGGATCAGAGCTTGGCGCGGGCCGGCCGGCGCGGCACGCCGATCGGTTTCGGGGCGACGTCGAGGAGGATCCCGTCGATCGTCCGCGGCATCACGGCTCCGGCGGCCAGCCGCGCTGGGTCGGGGCCGAGTTCGCGGACGATCCTCGCCGCCTCGGGATGGAGGGCCGTGCCGCCGTTGGGTTGCCGGATCCGCACCTCGTCGAACGATCCCACGCAGACGATGCTCGATTCACGGTCGTGAAACTCCCAGGCGGGCCAGCCGGCACGGCGCAGCGTTTCGGTGAGCCGATGGGCCTGCTCCGCCGCCTCGACCAGCCGGCTGGCGCCGGGGGTTTCCTCGGCGGTGGATTGGTCGAAGCTTCCGGCACCGGTGAAGGTCGCCACCCGGATGCTGTACGCCCCCGGGCAGTCGAGAAGGCTGTGGGTGACGTCGGCGTTCATGTCGAGGACGAAGCGGTCGATCTGCTGGCGGGCGAAAAAGTCCTCCGGCAGCAGTGGATTGGGGATCACGAACGCCAGATGCAGCGGTCCCTTGCCGGTGCCCCGTTCGAGGCCGACCATCCGCCGGAACTCGGAATAGGAACGGCTCCGCCCTCCTTCGCCCGAGAGGGCTTCAGGATGGAGTTGCTTGACTCGGGCCAGGACCTTCTGGCCGCGGGGATCGTCGAACGACGCGAAGTCGCCGACGAGCACGGCAACCTCGACGACCTGCGCGCTGTTGGCATAGCGCATCTTCTTCGGCGAACCGTCGGGATTGAGGCCGAGACCCTGCGGTGATCCCGTGTAGTCGAACGATTTCTCGTGGGTGTAGGCTTTGAGGCCGTGTTTCTGCCGCAGTTCCTGGACGAGACGCCGGGCGTCGTCACGGGCACCCTCGCCGCGGAACGTCGTCGCGAGGACGAGCCAGGGACCGTCCTGCTCGGCCAACGGGAACATCGCCTTGGGGTCGACTTGGCTCGGGGTGAACCACGATGTGGGCAGCCAGCCGGACTGGCCAGGCTGGGCGAGTGCTGCCGTCGGGAGGCCGGCGAACGCCACGGCCGCGAGGATCGCGGTCACGCGGCTGCGAAGCGTGCAGGGGTCGGTGACCACGCTGACGACTCCTTCGAGGAACGCGGGGCGGGAAACGGGAGGATCGGCGGGGACGGTAGCGAACCGTCGGCTGCCCCGCCAGACCGGTTGAGCGGCGCGGTCGACGCGGCAGAATGGGGGGACGGTGCCGGAGCGGTCGCCGTCGGGCCCCCAAGCTTTTCCGGGAACTCCGCGGCGATGGTTTCGCGCAACAGGCTGCAGATCACCGTGCTGGCGACGCTCTGGTTGGCCGCCACGGTCGGCCCGCCGCTGGGCCTGTGGTGGGCCCGGGACGGATGGCTCGAGGCCCTCGCCCGCCCCGAAGCCCAAGTGGATTGGGACGAGTTCCGCCGCGGGATGGCGAAACAGACGGGCCGCGAAGGCCCCGTCCAGCGCAAGGTGCCGCGGAGTGTCGAGCCACCGTCACGGGTGTGGCTGCGCGACTATTTCGGGTTGGCAGTCGGAGCCTGGGTCACGTTCGCCGGGGTCTTGGGGGCGCTGGTGACCCTCCTGTTCGTCGGAGCCACGCGGCAGGCGTCAGGCTCGCGGCACGGCCAGGACGACCGCGGGCGGCAGCGTCACTCGGCGTCACTTTCCGAGGACGAGTTTCGCCGTCATGGCGACGGCGACGAACAGCACCAGCACGATGAGCAGGACGCCGAGCAGCGAAAACACCGGAACGGACCTCGCGGGGGAGCGACGGAGCGGAAGACGACCGACCGATCCTAGGCCGCCGGCACGGCGCGAATCAAGCGCGGTGTGCGACGGCGCCGCGCCCGCCGCCCTCCTCACGAGCCGCCGCTGCGGAGAGAGTCCTCCGACACGACCTGGCACGCGGTTCGACCCAACTCCGCCAGGGTCCGTCGCTGGCCCACGGAATGCCAGGGGGTGACGTCGGCCAGTTCCGGCATGATCTCCAGGATCTGCGTGATGAGCATGTCGGCCAACTTGCCCAGCGCCCCGCTGCCGGACTGTTCGCGGATCGCAGCCGCCGTCTTCATCAGCTTGACCATTCGGGAACGGGCCAGGACGGGACCGGAGAGTTGCCCCTCCCCCTCGACGAGCAGTTCGGCGATCGGCACCTCGAGGACCTGCTGCCAGAGCATCAGGTCGGAGATCCGCAGATCGCAGTCAGACTGTTCCTGGCGGCGGACGACGGCCAATTCCAGCCCCAGGCGGCGGGCGACGTTGCGCTGGGAGACGCCCTGTTGTTCGCGCACCTCGGCGATCCGGTGCAGCCCGGTCTGCGGGCGTGGCACGCGCCGCGCGACCCGTGGACGCAGCGACGGCCGCTCGCCGAGCGGCGGGAGGTCGTGGCCGGATTCCTCACCGTGATCCGCGGCGAACGGGTTGGGATAGCAGCCATCCTCGTCGAAGCCGTCGTGGCACTGACCCTCGAAGCGCACCGTTGCCATCGGCCACCATCACTTTCCGGACTCGGAACGTCATCCCTCCGGGGTGCCGCGGGCGCACGGTGCGACCGCGTCTACACCGACGGAGTCACGGCGGAAACCTTCCGCACGCGGGTGCCGCTCGACGCCGTGATCCGGGCCGACGGCGGGTGACGCGACAGCGTTCCCTGCCGATCGACCACGGCCATCACGCGACGGGGATCCGGACTTCCGATCCCGCGTCGTGCGAACGAGAGGCTGTACGCAGGATCCCGGCCGAGCGTTCGCCAGGGTCGGTCGAAGGCCGCGTTTTTTCGCGCGGCCGACGGTGGTACCCTCCACTGACGATCCCCGTCAGGCCGCCGCACCCGCTGGTTCCATGGACGACGCCACCCCCACTCCCGTCCCGCCGGGGTATTCCCAGCTCCGCCGTGGCGTGGCGCGGTTCGCGATTCCCGGCTGCGCCGTGATCCACGTCGCCGGCCCCGACGCGGTGCGGTTCGTCGACGCGTTCGCGACCGCCCACGTGGCGGCATTGGCGCACGGCGCTTCGAGCGAAGCGATGCTGCTCGACGCGCGTGGGCAGATCGTGGCGTTGGTCCACGTGCTCCGCGAAGGCGACGACGTCTGGCTGGTGGCGTGGCCGGGAGTGGAAAGCGATCTCGCCGTCCATCTCGAGCGGTACCACATCCGCGAGCGGCTCACGGTGGCCGCCGTCTCCGCCACCTGGGAGGTGCGGGGCCTGGCCGGGCCGCAGGCGACGGATTGGTTGGCCGCAGCCCGGTCACCGGACGTACGGACTGTCCCGGGCATCGACCTCGGCGCGGTCAAGACGATCTCCGCGGCCGGCGTCTGGCCGGGAGGCTGGTTGCTGCTCGTTCCCCGCGCGGCGGCCGCGAATTTGGACGCCGCGTGTGCGGCGGCTGGCCTCGTGAACGCCGCGGCGGCGGCGGTCGACGCCGTGCGGATCGAAAACGGCTACCCGCTGCCCCACGACATCCCCGAGCGGGCACTCCCCCAGGAATTGGGGCGCGACGGGGAGGCGATCTCGTTCACGAAGGGGTGCTACCTCGGCCAGGAGACTGTCGCCCGGATCGACGCACTCGGCCACGTCAACCGGCGCCTGGTGAGGCTCGCCAGTGCGACCGTCCTCCCGACCGGCGGTGCCGAGGTGGTCGCCATCAACGACGACGGGACGCGCGACACGGTCGGCGGCGTGACGAGCGCCGCCTGGTCGGCCGACGGTGGCTCGGGAATCGCGCTGGCGATGGTGACGACGAAGGGACTGGCGGCACGGGAGCGGCTGGCGGTCGGCGCCGAGCGGGTCACGCCCGTGAGCGGCCGATTCCCCTGACGCCGTCGAGCCCGCGGTGTCCCCGAGCGATTCCCCGTTTCCGGAGTGCACGACGATGGCTTCCCGACCTGCCGATGTCCTCTTCGAAGGCCGGCGCTTCCGCGTCGTTCGTGTCGTGCAGCACTGCGCCGACGGAACGCTCCACGAGCGCCAGGTCGTCGACCATCCGGGGAGCGTCGTCGTGATCCCCGTGACACCGTCCGGGAACGTGTGCCTCGTCGAGGTGGCGCGCGTCGCTGTCGGGGCCACGCTCCTCGAATTGCCCGCCGGAACGCTCGATCGGCCTGAGCCCCCGGCCGCGGCCGCGGCCCGCGAGCTCGTCGAGGAGACCGGCTACCGCGCCGGGACGATCACGGCGCTGGGGGCGTTTTGGATGTCGCCAGGCATCCTCCGCGAACGGATGCACCTGT
The DNA here is from genome assembly GCA_018970785.1 of Planctomycetota bacterium. Lineage (GTDB taxonomy): Bacteria > Planctomycetota > Planctomycetia > Pirellulales > UBA1268 > F1-20-MAGs016. Next base: position 53,336 of record JAGWVR010000003.1, on the reverse strand, counting down.
TCGTGGCGGAGGGGCTCGTCGCCGGTCCGCAGGAACTCGAGCCCGGCGAGGAGATCCGGACCCGCGAGGTGAGCATCGACGAGGCGGTGGCGATGTGCCTCGACGGGCGGATCGAGGATGCCAAGTCGATCGCCGGTTTGCTCGTCTTCGACCGCCACCGTATGTCGGGCCCGCCGGTCGGCTAGCGATCGCTCGCGGCCGACCGCGGCACGGCCGTGTCGTGCCAGACCGCCTGAGGGCCGGATGCTCACCCCGGCGGTGAGGCTGTCGACTGCAGCGCCTGGGGGAGCGAGATCGTCGCCGGTCGGCGTTCAGCGAGAAACGACACGCCTCCGAGGAGACCGCAGACGATCGTCGTCAGAAACCACAATACCCCGATCGCGACCGCCTGCTCCGGCGCGACACCGTGGGGTTTGAGCAGGAGCGACAGACCACCTTCGCGGACGCCGACGCCACTGATGCTGATCGGCAGGACCATCGCCACCGCGACCAGGGGCACCGATCCGAACCACACCGCCAGCGGGAGTTCGATCCCGACCGACCGACCGACGAGCGAGACGGCGAACGCGCCCCCCATCTGCACCACCATGCTCCAGGCGAGGGCCCGCACCAGCAGGCTGGGCCGCACCTGGTAGGGGAGCAGGTAGGCGAGGAATCGCTTCACGCGGTGATGCTCCGGAAGGCGGGAAATCACCCGATCGATCATCCGTACGCCGAGGTACGCGCCGGTCATCGCCAGCAGCAAGAGGGCCGCCCCGACCGCGATCGTCGCGGTGACCGGCAGCGTGTAGTGCTGCGAGACGAGCGCCGTGAAAGCCAGAACCAGCAGCGCCGTGAGACCGGTGATCCGGTCGGCGAGGATCGTGCAGCCCGCCAGGAGTCGGCCGTCTACGGTGTCCGACAGGCGGAACGCTTTGACGACGTCGCCGCCGATCGAACCGGGTAGGCAGAGGCTGAAAAACGCCCCCTCGAAAAACCGGCGGATGAATGTCGTGGTCGAGAGCGGGAAGCCGATCGGCCGCGCCAGCGAACCCCAGCGTACCGCCGCGACGACCTGGACGAGGACGCCGGCCGTCAACCCCGCCATCCACCAGCGCCAATCGGCTGCCTTAAGATTGGATGCCAGCGTGGACCACTCGACATTTCGCAGGGCGAATGCAAGCAGGAACAGCGTTCCCGCGACCCGGCCGACCGTGCCGGCGACCGACGCCCACGCCGGCGGACGGCGGTTTGCCGCCGAGGGCCGATCTTGGAGGGGTTTTTCTGGCAGGGCGTCGTCGGCCGAGGGTGCCGCGTCGCGGCCGGAATGGTCCGCACCGCTGTCCCACGAACTCATGTCGTTTCCGTGGCTCCAACCATCAGGATCGAGGAGGGGTGGGCGGTCCAACAGCCGCGTCGGCCGCGGAGCGTACCAGAAATTCCGGCAAAATCCGTACGGATCGGCGGAGCGTTGTGCCGCCGTCTGTGTCCCGCCAGCCGACGGCAGCCCCGGGGCGGAATCACCGAAACCATTTTCCCCCCTTCCGTCACCGTGTAGACTGGTAGGTCGTTTGCCATCGCGAGGGAAGCGCGGTTCCGGCACACGGTTGACGCGACCTGGCCAAGCTGCCCACTGGCCGGTCGGCATGGCGTGTTTCGCACCCGATGACGTTGAGGCAGGCGACAGGGGTTTTCACGCTCGGGTTGCTCAATGTTGCCGCTGACGCCCAAAGCCGACGAGCGAACGGACAATACCGTCGGTCATGGTAGAGAGCGCGCTTCGATGGAACCGCCGGCTTCTGCAGGCGGACTGGCCGTGATGTCCCGGGAAGAATCGGCCGGCAACTCGATCGGGCGCCCCGAGGCCGGGGACGAAGGGCTGCTCGAAGGCTGGTTGCGACGGTTTCGCGATCTGCGCCGCGATCTTGGCGAACCGGCCCAGCGCGGTCCGCTGGTGACCATGCTCGTGTTCGTCGGACTGATGATCTACGCCTACTGGCCCGGCCTGCTCAACGCCCATGCCAGTTGGAGCAACGCCCAGTACTCACACGGCTGGCTCGTGCCACTGTTCACCGTCGGCATGTTGTTGTGGTGGCGCGATCGGCTCGAACCGGTGACCGACTCGGCGCGATTGGCGGGCTTGGCTCTGCTCGCGTTGGCGTTCGGCATTCGGCTCGGCGCTGCCTCCTTCCGCATCATCACGATCGACATGTACACCTTCGTGCCCGCCGTCGCAGGTGCGTTCCTCCTGTCGTGCGGTTGGAGCGGTTTGCGGTGGGGCTGGGCGCCGATCGCGTTCCTGATCTTCATGTTTCCGTTGCCCGACGAAGCGACGCGCTACCTTCTCGGGCCATTGCAGGGTCTGGCCACGACGGTCAGCACGTTCGCGTTGCAGACGTTCGGCCTGGAGGCGTTCCAGGAAGGTAACCAGATCGTCATCGGTGAGATGCACCTCGGCGTCGTCGATGCCTGCAGTGGGCTGCGAATGCTCACGATCTTCATCGCCTTGTCGGTGGCATTGGTCATGCTCGGCGACCGGCCCGCATGGGAGAACGGGGTCATCATCGCCAGTGCCATCCCCATCGCCCTGATCGTCAACTCCATCCGCATCACCGTCACCGGAATGCTGTACCAGATCGCGACGTCGGAAATCGCCGAGATGGTTTTCCACGATCTCGCCGGCTGGTTCATGATGCCGATGGCCTTGGCGATGCTGTATGGAGAGCAGTATCTGCTCGCGAAACTGATGGTCGTGGAGGATGAGGCCGAGATGATCGCGATCGGCCTGCAGCCGTCGGCGGCCACCGCCGGTCGGCGTGCTTCGTCGGATGGGTTGCTTCCGGTTTCGCAGCCAACGGCACGGCTTGCAGTCGACACGGAGACCAATCCGTTTCCCCCCCGCGGCACGACGGCGGAGCGTCTCCGTCGGGGAGATGGGGCGGTGTCGCCGGAAATTGCCCCGAAGACATCGAGAAAACGTGAATCCAACGACGTCGTCCGTGGGCGCCGAGACGGCTTGCTGCCCGGAATCTGACGGTATACTCAGACGCTGTACGGTCGAGGTGTTTCGCGGAAATGGTCGTCCCTGCAACGATCCGATTTTCCGGCGTCGTCGCTGCGAGTGCCGAAATCGCGTCCCGCTTTTGAACCGGCGTGGGTGATGCCGGGGGGCGGTTGGTCGAGCCGTCTGCTCGAATCGTTTCGAGCAGCAGCGGGTTTCATCGAGAGGAGTGGGCGGGCATGACCGCGTCCGAGGCCGACGGCGGGTTCGTAGCGACTCCGGCAGGGGCTGTCCCGTCTCCATCGCTCGGGGGCTTGACGATCAGGGGCGACATGCCCCTCGCGCCGTTCCCCGACTACCAAACGGTCACGGTGCCCCCGAGCGTTGATGGTCCTTCGGGGTTCGACACCCGGAGGTTGCTGCATGCAGTGCGGCGACGTTGGTTGCCGGCCCTTCTTGTCGGCTCGTTGCTGGCGCCGCTGGTGGCGGTGCCGGCGTGGTTCCTGCTTCCGAAGGGCTACGAAGCGGTCGTCTGGCTTCAGATGCGCTCGGAGCAGGGCATGCTCGGCCCGGTCGCGGGTGTGCAGGATCAGTACCGCAAGACCCAAATGCAGTTGCTCAAGAGCCCGTTCGTCTTGAATTCCGCACTGCGGCGCCCCGGAGTTGCCGACCTGCCCACGATCAAGGAGCAGGATGATCCGTCAGACTGGCTGGCCAAGAACATCGTCATGTCGGCACCCCAGGAGTCGGAGGTCGTGACGCTCCGCTTGCGTGGGCCGATCGCTGAAGACACGGCGAAGATCCTGAATGCCGTCACGGAAAGCTACCTTGATGACATCGTCAACAAGGACCGCGCCGACCGGTTGGCGAAGCGCGATCAATTGGAGAAGAAATTCAAGGAGAGCCAGTCGGAGTTGCGCAGCCGCAAGGAGAAATTCTACGAGATCGCCAGGACCACCAATTCGCTCTCGAGTTCTGAAGTCACGACCAACCGTGCCCTGATGATGGATCAGCTGGCGGGTATTCGGTCCGATATCGAGACTGCCGAGACCGATTTGGCGCGGATCGACACCGAGTTGGCGATTGCCGACGGGCTCGACTCGGGGAAAGATTCCGCCGAAGACAGTGGCGACGACGCCGTCGAGGCGATGATCGATCGCGATCCAGCCGTGGCGGAGGTCAAGGAGCGGATCCGGTCGCTCGGGCAGGCCCTCTCGGAGCAATTGGCAAGAAGTGCCCGTGGCGCGAGTGAACCGTCCGTCCGGCGGCTCCGAGATCAGTACCAGTCGGCGGTGCGGCAGCTCAATGAAGTACGAGCCGAGTTGCGGCCCCAGGTCGCGAGACAGTTGCGGAGCAACATCGGAAACCAAGGTCAGGCCGCCGTCAGCCCCGCCGTGCTCAGGGTTCGACGTGCGGTGATCGAGAAGAACCTCGAGGCGAGCAGGAAAGAGTACCAGAAGCTCTCCGAGGAACTGCTGCTGATCGGCCGTGCCAATTCCGATCTGGAGCTGCGGCGCGGTGAGATCGACCAGCTGGAGCAGGTAACCGGTCTCCTGGGAAAGCAACTCGAGGCCTCGAGCGTCGACATCAACATGCCCTCCCGTGTCCGCCTCCTCGAGCCGGCGTCGGTGCCGCAGTCGTCGAGCGACGTTTCCCGTATGGTCCTGGCCGGCTTGTCGGGCATGTTCGCATTTGCCACCGGTGTCGGCCTCACGATCGGCACGGAGCTGCTTCGCGATCGGCTGAGCTACCCGGAAGAGATCCCGAATCGAGTCGGGGTGCGGTTGCTCGGCACCCTGCCGCGTTTGCGTCGGCGCGGATCGAAGCGTGCACCGGCCGATGTCGGCCGCTTCATGGAGGCGATCGACACGATCCGTACGCTGACGATGCAGGCGGGACGCGACGCGGCCAAGATGATCCTGGTCACGAGCGCCGGTGAGCACGAGGGGAAGACCACGCTTGCCGCCCAGTTGGCGGCGAGCATCGCCCGGTCGGGAAAGCGGACGTTGCTGATCGACGGTGACCTTCGGCATCCATCGGTACACTCGATCGTCCAGATCGATCTCGGGACCGGCTTCTCGGAGGTTCTGCGGGGCGAGTGTGGCACCGATGAGGTGATCCAGCCTACCGAGATCGACGGGTTGTTCACCGTGACGGCAGGCGGGTGTGACACCGAATCGATCCTCGCTTTGTCCAGACCGCAATTGAAAACGACCCTTCGGAAATACCGCGATGCATTCGATCACGTGGTCATCGACTCGGGGCCGTGTATCGAATTGGCAGACGCGCTGCTTCTCGGTCAGCAGGCCGATGTCGCTGTCGTTTCGGTGATGCGCGACGTGACGAGCGTGCCGAACCTCACCGCTTCGATCGGTCGGCTCCGTTCGGTAGGGATCACGGTGCTCGGTTGCGTCATGCACGGCGTTGCCCTCGGAAAAAGTAGGCGGAACTACACCCAGGCCCTGCGTTGATGCCGACCGTGGTTCGAAGGCTGATGCGTTGACGACCTCCTCCCGGAGACCGGGTGATGTTCAATGAACGGGCAAGAGCCGTGATCCCGTTGGTCATCGCCGCGGCATTCGTGGCCGTCGTCACCGCGGTCCAGGGCGTTTGGACCGAGCGATGGTCGGATCGTGATATCGCCGGTGAGCTGAAGGTCAGCGCGATGATCCTCGAGGAGGCCTTCCCAGCCGAGATTGGACCGTGGAAGTACGTCGACGATGTCGAGTCAAGTCAGGAGCAACTCGAGCGCGCCGGTGCCGTCGGACACGTTTCGCGGCTGTATCAAAACAAAGACACCGGCGCGAAAGTCGCGGCCTTCGTGATTTGCGCCACGCCCCACGATGCCTCGGGGCATACCCCCGATCGATGCTACCCAGCCGCGGGGTTCGAGATTGCGGAGACGGAGCACCGCGAGACGATCACCCTCGAAGACGGCCGGCGTGCGGAGGCGTTCGTGGGCACGTTTCGGAAGACCGGGCAGACCATCCGGGTGTATTGGACGTACGGAGTGCGTGGCGAATGGCTCGCTCCGCAGATCGCGCGGATCGAGCTTGCCGGCACGGCTGCGGTCTACAAGCTGTACGCGATCATCGATCAGACCGCGGTCAGCGCGCCGCAGTCGAGCGGAATCTGCCGGGAGTTTCTCGCGGTGATGCTGCCAGCCTTCGACCGTGCGGTCGCGGAGCGTCTCGACACGAAGCCCGCTGATGCAACCGCGGAGTCCACGGCAAGCGGATCGGTGGTTCACTCGGCGGGTGCCGGTGTAGTGCGCGGGAGCGTCGCCACGTCGGCTGGCGGCGGAGGGTGACTGGGTTCGCCCATCGCCGATCCAGCCCGTTGGTCGAGACCCTTCGGGTTCGACCGTGATGCGTTGGCGAAGATCCGGTGGGTGTGTCGGTATGCGCGGGGTGATGACGGATCGATCAAGAGGGCTTCGGCCACTGTGCGGCGAGAGAAAGAGGACAACGTGCGACGAACTCAGCGGGCGATCATCACGGGCATCACGGGCCAGGATGGGTCGTATCTGGCCGAATTACTGCTCGCGAAGGGATACGAGGTCCATGGGCTCGTCCGGCGTTCCAGTACGTTCGGTACCCAGCGAATCGAGCATCTTTATCGCGACGTCCACGACACCGACCGGCCGTTGCAACTGCACTACGGCGACATGTCCGACGGCAACGCGCTGTCGCGCCTGATCCGTGAGATACGGCCGACCGAGGTCTACAACCTCGCTGCCCAAAGCCACGTTCGCGTCAGCTTCGACCAGCCCACATACACCGCCGACGTGACTGCAGTTGGAACGTTGCGCCTTCTGGAGGCGATCCGCGACTACCAGGATGCGGTGGGCGAACGGGTGCGGTTCTACCAGGCGTCCAGTTCGGAGATGTACGGCAAGGTCGTCGAAGTGCCGCAGACCGAGGCGACCCCCTTTTATCCGCGGAGTCCGTACGGCGTTGCCAAGGTCTATGCCCATTGGATCACCGTCAACTACCGCGAGAGCTACGGGTTGCACGCTTCGTGCGGGATTCTCTTCAACCATGAGAGTCCGCGGCGTGGTGAGACGTTCGTCACGCGGAAGATCACCCGGGCTGCGACGCGGATCAAGCTCGGACTCCAGCAGAAACTCTATCTTGGCAATCTCGACGCGCGGCGCGATTGGGGTTTTGCCGGGGACTACGTCGAGGCGATGTGGCTGATGCTGCAACAGGACATGCCCGATGACTACGTCGTCGCCATGGACGAGACACACTCGGTGAGGGAGTTCTGCGAGAAGGCCTTCGCGGCGGTCGGGCTGGATTACCGGGACCATGTCGAAGTCGATCCCCGGTATTACCGCCCCGCCGAAGTGGATCTCCTCCTCGGTTCCGCCAAGAAGGCGCGGGAGCGTCTCGGGTGGCAGCCGCGTGTTTCCTTCGACGAGTTGGTTGCGATGATGGTCAAGGGCGACATGGAGATCGCGCACAAGGAAGTCGTGTTGGCTGCCAACTGCGCGGATCCCGTCCTCCATTTCCGTTGATCGACGTCGGACGACGAGTGTTGCAGTGCTAGTCACGGGCCACGAGCGGAGCGGGGAGTGCTGAGTGTGTCGCGGATCGATCTGGCCGAGAAGCGTGTCGTCGTCACCGGTGGTGCCGGTTTTCTCGGGCGCGCCGTATGCCGTGTCCTGCGGCAGCGAGGTGTCAGTGATGCCCGGCTGTTCGTGCCGCGCCGTCGGGAGTTCAACCTGACGCTCGAGAGCGACGTCGAGCGGCTGTATGCGACGGCCCGCCCCCAGGTGGTGATCCATCTGGCTGCCGAGGTCGGCGGAATCGGCGCAAACATGGCCGAGCCGGGGCGATTTTTCTTCGCCAACATGTCAATGGGCATGCATCTGGTCGAGCATGCTCGCCGTCACGACGTCGAGCAATTCGTCCATACCGGCACCGTTTGTGCCTATCCGAAGTACTGCCCGATCCCGTTTCGTGAGGAGACGATTTGGGACGGGTATCCAGAGGAGACGAACGCTCCTTACGGCGTCGCGAAGAAAGCGATCTTCGTCATGCTCGACGGCTACCGGAGGCAGTACGGGATGCGTGGGACGGTGGTTGTCCCCGTGAATCTTTACGGACCGTGGGACAACTTCGATCCCTCGACCAGCCACGTCATTCCGGCCCTGATCCGTAAATGCGAACAGGCGCGAATCGCCGGGGCCGATGAGATCGTCTGCTGGGGGACCGGCGATGCGACCCGTGAGTTTCTCTTCGTGGATGATGCGGCGGAAGCGATCGTCAGGGCGGCAGAGATCATGGAAGAACCGATTCCCATCAATCTCGGGGGCGGCACCGAGATCTCGATCCGGGATCTGGTGACGAAAGTCGCTGCCGTATGCGGCTATACCGGACGAATCGTTTGGGATGCCACGAAGCCGAACGGTCAACCACGGCGTGCGCTCGACATCTCCCGGGCGGAGAAATTCCTCGGCTGGCGGCCGAAACAGGATTTCGATCGCGGCCTCGCCGCCACCGTGCGCTGGTGGCGGGAACATGGTTCGGCCGAGTGATGACGTGTCATCGCGGACTCGGTGTCAAGGCGACGTGTCCGGGGCGTCCGTCCGGCAGCCGTCGACAGGCACGACGCTGCCGTGGCCGATGATGAACGCACGCGGCGAAGACTGACCATCGAACATGACGGTCGCCACGGCCCGTGGGCCAGCCCCGCTGATGGTGTAGACCCGTCCGACACCATGTTCAGGATGCTGAACCTGCTGGCCAATCGTCAGAGGTGGGGACGGGGTCTTCGCCGTGGCAAATCGTCCACGCCGTGCCGCTGAATCGTTTCCCGCCCGGGGTTCGCTTCCTCGTGGAGCCGTGTCCTCGGTGGCATCTTCAGGCTGGTACGTCAGCCCGTCGTCACGCCGCAGGGGCGGCGCCGACCACGCCGTCTGGTCCATCGCGTCGTGGTGGGCGTCATCATCGGCGCACGAGCGGTGTTCGCCGAACCCGGGCAGCAGCGTGCCATCGGCCGCCATGACGCTCGTTTCGGTGCCGACCATTTCCGCCAGGAACATGCTCGGAACGGCCAATCGTCGGCCACCGCGGTAGTCGCGGACGCGGACGCAACTGGCGTGTACCTCGTCCTTCGCCCGGGTGATTCCGACGAACGCCAAACGGCGCTCCTCTTCGAGGCTGTCGTCCCGATCGATGCTCCGCTCATGAGGCAGGATCCCGTCCTCGAGCGCCACCATGTAGACGACCGGGAATTCGAGCCCCTTCGCGGCATGGAACGTCATCAGGGAGACACGCTCGCCATTGGAATCCCAGGCGTCGGTGTCTGATACGAGGACGGTCGAGTCGAGAAACGCCGACAGCGGATCCTCGTCGGGATTCCCGGGGCGCGACCATTCGGCGTCGAATTGCCGTGCGGCCGTGACGAGCTCCTCGACGTTGGCGAGGCGATCTTCATCTTCGCCGACATCATCCTGCCCAAGCCAGTCTCGCAGACCGGACTGTTGCAAGAGTCGCTCGAGCAGATCGGCGACACCCGGTGCCGGGGCGGAGAGGGCGTCGTGGATCCCGACGAACGCCGCTGCGGCGGCCACGGCGCGTCGGGATGAGAGGCCGATGCGATCGGCCTCGCGTAGCGCTTCGAGCAGCGTCAGGCGTCGCTCCGCCGCCCAGGTGTGGATCCGATCGAGGGTCACTTTCCCGAGCCCCCGTGGCGGCGCCTGCAGCGCCCGGAGCACCGCTTCCTCGTCGCGGGGATTGCGCAGCATCCGCAGCCACGCAAGGACATCGCGGATCTCGCGCCGCTTGAAGAACTCGACACCGCGCACGAGTTGATAAGGAACCCCGAGACGTCGCAGCGAGATCTCGAACATCCGCGACAGGGCGCTGGTCCGGAAGAGGATGACGAAGTCCCGGGGGGATCGTCGGCCGTCGGCGACACGGTCGGCAATCTCGTGGGCGATCCGCTCCGCTTCCAGACGGCCATCGTCGTCGATCACGATCCGCACCGGGGCGCCGGGGCCGGCGGCGGTGACCAACCGCTTCGGCTTGCGTTTGGTGTTGTGGTGGATGAGGCGATCGGCCGTGGCGAGGATATTGGCCGTGCTCCGGTAGTTCGCCTCGAGGGCGACGATCGTCGCCGCCGGGTAGTCACGCTCGAATTCGAGGATGTTGCGGATACTGGCTCCGCGCCATCCGTAGATCGCCTGGTCGGGGTCCCCCGTGACCGCGAGATTGGGGTGGTCGATCGACAGCGCCCGGACGATCGCGTATTGCACCGCGTTGGTGTCCTGGTACTCGTCGACGAGGATCCAGCGATGCCGGGCATCGAGGCGGGCGCGGAGTTCCGGATGGTCGCCGAGGATGGTCGCGAGGTGGAGCAGCAGGTCGTCGAAATCGACGGCGTCGGACTCGAGCAACAGGCGTTGGTAGGTCGGCCAGAGACGGCGCGCCGTTTCCTCCGCGGGGCGGCCCCAGCGGGGCGAGAAGGTCTCCGGGGTAAGAAGGTCGTTCTTCGCACGGCTGATAATGCCCGCCAGGCGATCGATCGGCGTGTGGGTGAGGGTCAGGCCGCTCGCCCGTGCCGCTTTCTTGAGAACCGCCGCCGCGTCGTCGGGATCGAGGATCGAGAAATCGGCAGACAAGCCGACGAGGCGGGCGTGACGGCGCAGCAGCCGGGACGCGAATCGATGGAAGGTGCCCATCTCCACCGGCTGCGGACCGACGAGAGCCGTCAAGCGGCGTCGCATCTCGTCGGCGGCCTTGTTGGTGAATGACAGCGCGACGATGTTCTGCGGGGGCACGCCGCTGTGGATCAAGTGCGCGATTCGCGTGGTGACGACACGGGTTTTTCCACTCCCCGGGCCGGCAAGCACCAGCAACGGTCCGGCGACGTGGGTGACCGCCTGCCGCTGGGACTCGTTGAGCCCCGTGAGGAGTCGATCCAACGGGTCGTGCAGCAGGTTCATGTCCGGAGGCTGGGCGTCTGGGGAAACTGGGGTGCTTCGGAGAGCGCGGCGAGGAGGGGCGTCGGATGTTGTGTCGTGCGGCGATGGGCGTAGGCGTCAGGAGCCGCGATCACTTAGTATACGGACCGGGGCGTGGTGCGATGGATCGGTGACGCTGTGGTGATCGAAGTCGATCGCCACGGCGGAATGGTTCGTGGCTGCCACCGCCGGATACACGGGCGACGCTGTCGAGCGCACGGGAGGGAACCCATGCCGCGCATTCCATTCACGAATCTCACTCGTTCCAATGCGATGGCGGAGCGATTGGAGATGAGCACGGCGGAGATCGGTCTGTCAGTGAGGACGACCAACTGCCTCGAAGAGAGAGGCATCTTCACGGTGCAGGATCTGTTGCAGTGCACGCGTGCGGACCTGCTGTCGATCGCCAATTTCGGCGAGAAGACATTGGAAGAGGTCTACCGCTCGCTGGAGCGGATCGGATTCGCACGTGAGGCCGGTACGGCGGCGCTGGCCCCCGGTGATCCGCCATCGGCGTGAGCGGCTCGAGCGGTCCGGTGTGCGGGCGCTCGGGATTTCCGGCGGAGGGCCATGCAGACTCGCGCCCCCGGGGCAAGTTGTGGACTGTGTGGTCGGGATTCGACGCGCAAAAACCGCGCTTGCCCCTGGAGCAGACGGCTCGCCATGACCGGCTTCGGGACGTGCCGTGGGGCACGTCGTGCCGGTCGTGCCGGTCGCGCGGGTCGTGCCGTGGTGAAAAAAGAAACTGGGCTTCCAGCGAGTCACTTTTCGCCGCGATCGACCGGGAAACCAACCTAGGCTCTTGGAGAAGCGTGACCCTGGACCACCGTCCATGGGTCGCCTCACGAGGAGCCTTCGATGAACGCCCGACGCGTCGCTGGTGTGTTGGCAGTGGTGATCGTGGTCTGGTCGACGGAGTCCCCGACCGCGCTGGCCCAGTGCTGCCTCAACGACCTGTTCGCCGGGTGTGCGAGTTGCTTCCGCCGGGCTCCGGTGGCGTACGCAGTCGCCCCGGTCGCCCCGGTCGCCGCTCCCGCGATGATGGCGCCCCAGCCTTACGCGGTCGCTCCGGTGCCCGTACCCGCGCCCACTCCGCCGATGATGGTGCCGGTCCAACAGGTCAGCTACGTGCCCGAGACGACGTACCGGACGCAGTACCAGTGCGTTCCCGTGACCACCTACAAGCCGTCGACCGAGATCGATCCCTGCACCGGATGCCCCCGGGAGTGCATGCAGGAGGTCACGCAATACGTCCAACAGGCCGTCAACGTTCCGGTCACCCAATACCGGGCGGTGTATTCGACGAAGTACGTCCAAGTCCAGCCGGGCACGGGCCAACCGATCGGGACCCAACCAATGGTGTCACAGCCGGTGCCGGGAACCGTGCCCTCGTCGACTGTGGTGCCCGGGCCGGCGGGCGCCGCCGTGAGTCCGTTTGCGGCGCCGTTGCAGACCTCGCCGCAAGCCTGGGGATCGGCCGGCGCGGATATCCCCAATCAACTCATTCCCGGACAGTCGAGCATCGCCGCGCCGGCGCTGACACCCTCCGCGGTGGCCCCTGGCGGCACGGTGCCGGCGGTCCCGCCGCCGACGTTCCAGCCGCAGATCGTGCCCCAGTCGGGAACGTTCGCCGTCCCCCAGGGAGCGGCGCTCACGCCGCAGCCGACGGCGCCTCCGGCACTGACCCCGACCCCGGCACTGCGGCCCATTCCGGATCTGTCCGGCACCGCCTCCCCGGGGGGAACCACCCGTGACGCCGGCAAACCACTCGTTCCGGTGACGCCTTCCAGCCCTGTCCCATCGACGCCGCCATCGACGCCGGCCCCAACTGCTCCCGGAGTGAACGCCAACGGGGCTGGCGGTGGTGCTGGAACCGGGGCCACGATGCCGATCCTGCAGGGCACGGGCCCGGCAGCGAACACGGGCGCGTTTCCCCGATTGCTCGAGCCGACCGGCCATACGACTTCGCTGTCCCCTGTCACGCCCGTCGGCGGGCTCCCCGACGCCGCTGCTTCCTATCCACGGACCGCACTCCCCGCCAGGCTCGCCCGCGGCATCCCGCAGCCGTGAGTCGAAGGTCCCGGCACGGGGTTGCAGGTAGGCTGAAGGGGCCGTCCCACGGGTGATCCACGACGTATTTCGATGCACGGTTTCGCCCTCTCCCGGTGGGCGAGGCGCGACGAGCGTGGCCGGGGGCGGCGTCCTCTGGGGTCGCCGAAGCCGTGACCAACGAAGCGATCGTGGCGGCGCTCGAAGAGATCGCGCTGCTGCTTGAGTACCTCGGAGACAACCCGTTCCGCTGCCGCGCGTACCGCGCGGCAGCCGATACGATTTCGGGGCTCGGTGAGGAGATTGCGTCGGCACGTCGCTCGGGACGTGACCCCCTCGCCGGACTCCCCGGCATCGGCACCGACTTGGCGGACAAGATCGGCACCCTCGCCGACGCCGGTCGCCTGCCCATCCTCGACGAGCTGCGCTCGCGGGTTCCGCCCGTGGCGGTCGCTCTGGTTCGCGTGCCGGGACTCGGTCCGAAGAAGGCCCGGGTGATCGTCGAGGCACTCGGTGTCGGGTCCCTCGAGGAAACCGCCCGGGCCTGTCGCGAGGGACGCGTCGCTGCCCTCAAGGGATTCGGTGACAAGACGCAAGCCGCCCTGCTCCGCAGCCTGTCCTTCGCTCTCGATCCGGACACGAAGCGAATGCTGTGGCGCGACGCCGACGCGATCGCAGCCCGGGTGTGCTCGTGGCTGGAGCAGTGCCCCGACGTCGTGCGGACGGCGGCGGTGGGGAGCGTTCGGCGTGGACGGGAGACCGTGGGGAACGTCGACCTCCTCGCATCGGGTGAGGCACCTGCCGCCATCCTCGACCGGTTCCTCTCCTGGCCGGAGGTGACGACCCTCGTCGACCGTGGCGCCACGACGGCGCATGTGCGCGGGCCCCGCGACATTGAGATCCGCCTCACAGTCGTCGCCGACGATGCCTTCGCCGCGGCGTCGATCACCCGCACCGGTTCGGCCGAGCACGTCGGTGAGCTCTCCGAGCGCGCCCGCCAGCGTGGTTTCGAATTGGCGACCGACGGTATCCACGCGGTCGGTACGGATGCCCTCCGGCCCTGCCCTGCGGCGCACGACGAAGCAGCGATCTACGCGCTGTGCGGCCTGCCCTGGATCCCTCCCGAACTGCGCGAGGGGCCCGGGACCGTCGCGCGGGCGGAGGCGTTGGGCGTTCCACGTCTGGTCACCGTCGGGGACATCCGCGGTGATCTCCACATGCACACCACGGCTTCCGACGGCGAAGCCACGCTGGTCGAAATGGCGCGGGGAGCGATCGCCCGTGGCTTGGAGTACATCGCGATCACCGACCATGGGCCGCGGGTGGCGATGGCCCGGGGGCTCGGTCCGGAACGGCTGCTGGCGCAGTGGGAGGAGATCGACGCGCTCAACGCGTCGCTGCGCGATGCCGACCCTTCCGCCACGGTGATTCTCAAGGGGGTCGAGGTCGACATGCTCGAGCAGGGCGGGCTCGACCTGCCCGACGACGTCCTCGCCCGTGCCGACTGGGTCGTCGCGAGCCTCCACTACGGCCAGCAGCAATCACGCGACCGGATCACCGCGCGGATCATCGAGGCGATCGGGAATCCGTGGGTCAGTGTCATCGGCCATCCCACGGGGCGGTTGATCAATCGCCGTCCGGCCTACGACGTCGACATCGAGGCCGTGATCGCCGCGGCGGCGCGCACCGGTACCTTCCTGGAGATCAATGCCAATCCGTGGCGACTCGATCTCGATGACCGTCATGCCGCGGCGGCCCGCGATGCAGGGGTCGGGTTGGTGGTGTCCACCGACGCCCATGCAGTGTCCGGCCTCGACAATCTCCGCTGCGGGATTCTCCAGGCCAGGCGTGCGGGATGCGCGGCCGGCGACGTGGTCAACACGCTCTCCCTCCGCGACCTGCGCACCCGGATGCGGCGGCCTTGAGGCGTGAACGGGTGGGCATCGTGACCGGCGGTGAAATCCGCTGTTCAGCGCGGTGAGAGGACGCAGCGAAAACCGATGTGATTGCACCCGGACGAGACCTCGGCCTTGCCACGGGTGCCGACGATGTACCGGGAACAGTACTGGTCGGTGCAGAGGAACGACCCGCCACGGAGCACCCGCTTGGCCTGGCCCGGTTCCTGTGGGTCGTGGCTGTCATCGGGACCGGCCGGGTTGACGACGGTGCCGCGGGCCGCGTCGTTCCGGTACGTGTCGGGGCGGTACCAGTCGGCACACCATTCCCAGACGTTCCCCGACATGTCGTGGAGACCGTACTCGTTGGCGGGAAACCGACCCACGGGCGCGATCCCGGCGAAGCCGTCCGCCGCGCTGTTGTCGTACGGAAAACGTCCCTGCCAGGTGTTGGCCATCCACCGTCCCTCGGGGCGGAAGGCATCACCCCATGGGTACGGCGCGCCGCTCTGGCCGCCACGGGCGGCGAACTCCCACTCCGCCTCGGTCGGCAGGCGCTTGCCCGCCCACCGGGCGTAGGCTTCGGCGTCGGCATAGGCGACGTGCACGACAGGCCGGTCCTCCTCGCCGTCGATGCTGCTGCCCGGGCCGAACGGATGGCGCCAATCTGCCCCTGGAACGTAGTTCCACCACCGGTAATGGGTGTCGAGAGGCACCGGTTCATCCGGGGGCGTGAAGACGATCGACCCGGCGACGAGGTTTTCCGGCGGGGCCCCGGGAAAGTCCTCGGCCCGCGGTGGCTTTTCAGCGACGGTGACGTAGCCCGTCGCGGCGGTGAAGGCGGCGAATTGGCGGTTGGTCACCTCGGTCCGATCCATGAAGAACCCGTCGACCTTGACCCGATGGATCGGCCGCGCGTCGTCCATCGCCTCGCGCCCCCCTTCGGGGAGGCCGCGCGGGTCGGCACAACCCATCGAGAATTCGCCACCTGCAATCCACACCATCCCGGCGATCCGATCGGCCTCGATCGCGGGGGGCGCCGGCGTGGCCGGGGCGGTGGCGGCGAAGGCCGCCGACGTCGGGGCCGACGCCACGGCCGGTGAGGTCGTCGTGCGAGCGAGGGACGATCGTGCCGTCGTGGGAGGGGCGATGGCGCGGCAGACCATCCATAGGGCGACCGCCGCGAGGAGGCCGAGACCGATGGCGACGATGAGTGACGAAGGGGGCGTGCGCTCGACGGCGTGCGTGTTACGGCCATTCATGGCAGGGTGTTTCCGAGGAGCTCGCGGCAATGTCGCCGGAACGTCCGGCGCCGGTCTCGATCCCACCAGGCGGTGAACGCTCGTCGCGCACGCCGTGCCGCCGCCTGTTCGGCGTGGCGGCAACGCCGCCACCCGCGACGCTCGCGCCTGGCGGATGCCGCACGCTGCAGTTGCCGCATCGTACGGGCAGACGCGGCACGGTCGGTACACGCCCCGAGCCGATCCTGGAGTTCGTGAAGGGAATCCCGACTCGCGTTGACAGCCTGGTTCGGCAGCAAGGTGGCGAAGGCGTCGAGGTGATAGCGGAGCTTCTTGCCTGCGATCCGCAAGCCATGGATCTCGGCTTCGCCGCGGCACCGTCGCCGCCCGGCCCGGCGAAAACGGTCGATCACCCTCTCGAGCCGTCCCCGGACGCGGTGCTGCCAGCAGCGCTGCACGTCGGTGTGGCGGAGGGGCGCGCACAGCCGCCCGACGCGCTCCTCCCATCCGCTGGCTCCGGTCAGCACCGCCAACCGACGCAGCCGGCGTTCGGCGGCACGGCGCGACGCGACGAGCTTCGCCAGGAGGCGACGCCCACACCGGGAGCCGGCTACGCTCCGGTACCCGCCGATCCGGGCAGCGACGATGTCCAAATCGCGCACCCGGGCAGCGACACGGTGGAGAAGGCGCAGTCGCCTCCTGAACCAGCGGCGGGGACGACCCGGAAGGACATCGCGGAGAAGGCTCAAGTGGGCGAGTGACCGGCGGGCAGCCACCCGCAGGTCATGGATTCGGTCGGGGTCAGTGCGACCGTGATCGATGTCGGCGAGCAACTGGACGATCGACCGTAGCCCCTGCTCGAGGATCCGGCGGGCCCCCCCCTGGAATCGTCGCCAGCGGGAGCGAGTCGGTGACCCCAGTTCGGTCCCCACCATGATCCGATCCCGGTCGGGCGGCATCGCGCCGCACGGCAGTGCGGCTGCAGCTTCCACCGAGGAATCTACCGGACCGGTTGGGCCTCACGCCAGCGGTTGGAATGATCGTCGAGGCAGGCTCATGGCGACCGTGCCACACCCACCGTTCCCAGCCGCTCGGGTTTGACGATGGTCACGTCCGACGCGAACACGGTGCCACCGGCCAGGCACCCGGTGCCGGTCCACAGTCGGCCCTTGATCTCCACGGTGTCCCCGGCCGACGCCAGGTCCAGTTCCGCGCAATCGACGGAGACCCGCAGGCCGGCGGTGAGGGGAATCACGACGCGCCGGATCGACCCGGCGTCGACGCGGAGGATGACGCTATCGGCGGTGATGCGGGTCACGGTGCCGATGATCGTCCCCGGCGTGTCGGGACGGATCGCGTCGGGACGGAATCCGACGGGTGGGGTGACGATGTCGACGGTCTCGACAGGGCCGATCGCCTTGCCCTGCCGATCGACCGTGGCACGGCAACGGACCGTCAGGCCGGTGCGGAGCACGGTGGCGTCGGCGTCACCGCGGATCGACAGCCGGGAGACACCGGCCGGGTGGAGGACGGCGACGCGCACGGCGAGGCTGGGATCTTCGACGGTCGGGTCGACGAAGGCGATCATGCCGCCACCGATCCGGCCTTGGACCCCCCGCACGACCCCGGTCAGCGTCGTCTCGGGAAGGCCGTCGACGGCAAGGCGGTTGTTCTCGACGGGTACCGTGATCGCCTTGTTGGTCCCCCGGCAGGCCCCGAGATTCCACAAACGCTGGTAGGCCTGTTGCAACTCCGCCGACTTGTAAAAGGTTCCCCAGTGGAGGGTGCCGTCGGCCGCCACCGGAGGCTTGGAATCCTGAGAATCGGCATACGGGTTGTAGGGAGCCGATTGGGCCACACCGATCGAGGGCCAAGTGGTCGCCGCGACGAGGACGCCGAACAGCACATAGCTGGCGAACGCCGTCGCGATCGGCGGGGGGCCGACCACTCCGTGTGATCTTCGGTCGCGCTGGCAACCCGCTGAGAGCTGGCCGGTGTGGATCCGACGCATGGGGAGATGCTCCTGAAGGCAGGCCAACCCTACCTTCGGAAACATCGAACCGCCACGGCGACGAACACGACAACAGTGCCGTCCGAACAGGCTACCCGACACGTTCGCGACGATCGTGCCACCCGTCACGACCGGCACGATGCCACCGCACTCGCCCGGTCTGGCGACCGCGGTCAGCCGCCCCCGTTGTCCGAACCGGGGGGGCTCGCACCCGGCTCGGTGGCGGGCGGAACTGATTCGAGCAAGGGGAACTGCCTGGTCAGCAGGTCCCGATCCACGCGGAGCGACTCGAGTGCCTCGGGCCGGACGCGGACCTCCGACGATTGGAACGTGCTGAACCCCGTTCCCGCCGGGATGAGGTGCCCGAGGATGACGTTTTCCTTGAGACCGACCAGGTTGTCGACCTTGCCCGCCAACGCCGCCTCGGTGAGGACCTTGGTGGTTTCCTGAAAACTCGCGGCGGAAATGAAACTCGAGCTTTGCACGCTCGCCTTCGTGATTCCGAGCAGCTGCGTGCTCGCCGTCGCCTTCTTCGGCTTCGTCCCCTTCGCGGGCGTGCCGCCGAGGGCCTCGATCTGGGCGTTGGCCTGGGCGAGCGCGTCCTTGGGAACGACCGTGCCGACGACGAACTCGCTGTCTCCCCGGTCGGTGATCTTCAGGCCGTTCTCGACTCGCTCGTTGGCCTGTTTGAACTCGAACTTGTCCATCACGCTGCCGGGCAGCAGGTTGGTGTCGCCCACCGTCTCGATTTTCACCTTCCGCAGCATCTGGGAAACGATGATCTCGATGTGCTTGTCGTCGATCTCGACGCGCTGGCTGCGGTAGACATTCTGGATCTCACGGACGAGATACTTCTGCACCTCTTCCTCACCGGAGATCCTGAGGATGTCGTGGGGAACCAGCGGGCCGTCGACCAGCGCCTCGCCTGCCTTGACGAAATCCCCGGCGTGGACGCGAAGGTGCTTGCCGTGGGTCACGAGATGCTCGATCTCGCGCCCGCTGTCGTTCTTGACGATGATCGTCCGCTTCCCACGGCGCTTCTCGCCGAGCAACTCGACCTTGCCGTCGATCTCGGCCATGATCGCCGGATCCTTCGGCTTGCGGGCCTCGAAGATCTCCGTCACCCGCGGCAGACCACCGGTGATGTCCTGGGTGCCAGACGCTTCGCGGGGCGTCTTGGCGAGGATGTGGCCGGCCTTGACGTTCTCGCCCGGTGAGACCTCGATGTAGGCCTTCTCCGGGAGATAGTAGAAGTCGAGGATCTTGCCGCTCTCGTCCTCGAGCACGACCTGGGGGTGGAGCACACCCTTGTGCTCCATGATCATCCGGCGGATGTGGCCGCTGGGATCCTTCTCGATGCGGACCGTCTCCCCTTCGACGACATCCTCGTAGCGGACCCGCCCGGCGACCTCCGAGAGGATCGGAATCGAGTGCGGGTCCCACTGCACCAGCAGCGTGCCGGCCTTGACCTCCTCGTTCTCCGTCACCTTGAGGATCGCGCCGGCGGGAATGTCGAACTTCTCCAGTTCGGCTCCCTTGGCGTCGACGATCGCGATCTCACCGTTGCGGGCGAGCACGACCTCCTCGCCCTGCTCGTTGGTCACGGTCCGCAGCCTGGTGAAGCGGGCGCGGCCACCACGCTTGGCCTTGCTCTGGTTCTCCTCGAGGGCCCGTTGGCCGACGCCACCGATGTGGAAAGTCCGCATCGTCAACTGCGTACCAGGCTCGCCGATACTCTGTGCGGCGATGATTCCGACGGCCATCCCCTCTTCGACCAGGGAACCGGTCGAGAGGTCCATCCCGTAGCACAGCCGGCAGACGCCCAGCGGTGCGTCGCAGGTGAGCGGACTGCGGACCTGGATCTTCTCCAAACCGAGTTGCTCGATGCTGCGGGCGATCGAAGGGGTGATCAACTCGTCCTCGTTGACCACGATCTCGTCGGTGATCGGGTTGACGATCGGCTCACGGCTGACCCGGCCACGGATGCTGTCGGCGAGGCTGACCTCGACCTTTTCGCCACGGTAGATGACCGTCTTCGTGATCCCCTGCGACGTGCCGCAGTCGTGCATGGTGACGACGACGTTCTGCGCGACGTCGGCCAGCTTGCGCGTCAGGTATCCGGAGTCAGCCGTCTTCAGGGCGGTGTCGGCGAGGCCCTTCCGCGCACCGTGGGTCGAGCTGAAGTACTCGAGCACGGTCAATCCTTCACGGAAGTTCGCCTTGATCGGGGTCTCGATGATCTTGCCCGACGGCTTGGCCATCAGGCCACGCATCCCGGCGAGCTGACGGATCTGCTCGACGCCGCCACGGGCGCCGGAGTGGGCCATCAGGTAGATCGGATTGACATATCCCTGGCGGCGCGCTTCGCTGGCGGTGTCCTTCTCCAGCTCGCTCATCATGTCCTTGGTGATCTGCTCACGGGCGTGGGTCCAGGCGTCGAGCACCTGGTTGTAACGCTCACCGTCGGTGATCATGCCGCGCTGGTACTGCCGCATGATCTTGAGGACGTTCTTCTCGGCGTCGCCGATGATCCGCGTCTTGCTCATCGGCGTGATCAGGTCGTCGGTGGCGAACGACAGACCGCTCTTCGTGCTCCACTTGAACCCGGTGCGGTTCATGTCGTCGAGCAGGTCGATCGTCTTGCGGCGGCCGAGAGCCTGGTAGCAGTCGGAGATGACGCGGGCCAACTCGCTCGAGCGCATCGGGATGTTGTAGAACAGCATCCCCTCCGGCAGGACCGAATTGAAAAGCACTCGGCCCGCCGTGGTCTCGATGATCGCGCCCGGTTCGCCGAGCTTCGGATCGTCGGTCTTGAGGCGGCGGTTGGCGGGGAGACGGACCCTGATCTTGGCGTGGGTGTCCACCTTGCCGAGCGAGTGGGCCAGTTCCACCTCCTCGATGCTCTTGAACACCATCCCCTCCCCCTTGCGGCCGGGGAGGAGCATCGTCAGGTAGTAGCAGCCCATCACGACGTCCTGGGAGGGGCTGATGATCGGTGCCCCGTTGGCAGGACTGAAGATGTTGTTGGTCGACAGCATCAACGTGTGAGCTTCGACCTGCGCCTCGATCGACAGCGGCAGATGGACGGCCATCTGGTCACCGTCGAAATCGGCGTTGAAGCCCTTGCAGACCAGCGGATGGAGCTTGATGGCGTTGCCTTCGACGAGGATCGGCTCGAAGGCTTGGATACCCATCCGGTGGAGCGTGGGCGCACGGTTGAGCAGCACCGGGTGGTTGCGGATCACCTCCTCGAGGATGTCCCAGACCTCGGTGTCCTTCCGCTCGAGCATCTTCTTGGCGCTCTTGATCGTATCGGCATGGCCGAGTTCCTTGAGCCGCCGGATGATGAACGGCTGAAACAACTCCAAGGCGATCTTTTTCGGCAGCCCGCACTGGTGAAGGCGGAGGGTCGGACCGACGACGATCACGCTTCTTGCCGAATAGTCGACGCGTTTGCCGAGCAGGTTCTCGCGGAAGCGCCCCTGCTTCCCCTTGATCATGTCGGTGAGGCTCTTCAGCGGCCGGTTGCTCGATGCGAGCACGGGGCGCTTGCAGCGGTTGTTGTCGAACAACGCGTCGACTGACTGCTGCAGCATCCGCTTCTCGTTGCGGATGATGACCTCCGGGGCGTTGAGGTCGACGAGTTTCTTGAGCCGGTTGTTGCGGTTGATGATCCGCCGATAGAGGTCGTTGAGATCGCTGGTCGCGAAGTTCCCGCTGTCGAGCATGACCAGCGGCCGGAGATCCGGGGGGATCACCGGGATCACGTCAAGGACCATCCATTCCGGCTTGTTCTCGCTGTCGCGGATGCTTTCCACGATCTTCAGCCGGTTGACGAGGTCCTTCTTTTTCTGCTTCGATCCCGTCGTGTGGAGTTCCTCGCGGAGCTCCTTGGAGAGCGTGACGAGGTCGAGCCCGAGAAGCAGCTTGCGGACGGCCTCGGCGCCCATCTCGGCGTCGAATGCCCCGTCGCCGTAGTCCTCGCGGGCCTTGCGGTACTCCTCCTCGGTGAGGAGCTGCTGCCTCTTCAGCGGCGTGTCCCGGGGATCGAGGACGACGTAATCCTGGAAATAGATGACCTTCTCCAGGCTCGACGTCTTCATGTCGAGAAGGGCGCCGAGGCGGCTCGGCATCGCCTTGAAGAACCAGATGTGGACGACCGGCGCGGCGAGCTCGATGTGGCCCATCCGCTTGCGCCGCACGCGGCTGTGGGTGACTTTCACGCCACAGCGGTCGCAAATCATGCCCTTGTACTTCATGCCGCGGTACTTGCCGCACGAGCACTCCCAGTCCTTCTCCGGGCCGAAGATCTTCTCGCACATCAGGCCGTCCTTCTCCGGACGGTAGGTGCGGTAGTTGATCGTCTCCGGCTTCTTCACCTCTCCGAACGACCAGCTACGGATGTCGTGCGGTCGGGCGAGGCTGATCTTCACCGCCGAGTAGTCGTTGACGCGATCGTAGGTGGGTTCACCGATGCTCACGAGACTTCTCCTTCGGGACGACGGTGTCCGCCGCCGACCGGGTGCGGCAGCGGGTCGATGATCGGGACGACGTCAGACGCGACGCTTCTCGAGTGACATGTTCAGGGCCAGGCCGCGGATCTCGTTGGTCAACACGTCGAAGCTCGCCGGGGTTCCGGCCTCGAGGGTGTTCTCCCCCTTGACCATGCTCTCGTAGATCTTCGTCCGGCCTTCGACGTCGTCGCTCTTGACCGTGAGCAACTCCTGGAGGATGTAGGCCGCTCCATACGCCTCGAGCGCCCAGACCTCCATCTCGCCGAACCGCTGCCCGCCGAAGCGCGCCTTGCCGCCGAGGGGCTGCTGCGTGATCAGGGAGTAGGGACCGGTGGAGCGGGCGTGAACCTTGTCGTCGACGAGGTGGTGGAGCTTGAGCATGTAGATGTAGCCGACCGTCGTCTCCTGCTCGAGCGGTTCGCCGGTACGGCCGTCGAACAGTTGGGCCTTGCCGTGCCGGGGGAGGCTGGCGGCATCGAGCATCTCGTTGATGTCCTGTTCGCTCGCCCCGTCGAACACCGGCGTCACCGCCTGGAACCCGAGCAGCGACGCCGCCCAGCCGAGGTGGGTCTCGAGGATCTGGCCGACGTTCATCCGGCTCGGAACGCCGAGCGGGTTGAGGAGGATCTGCACCGGCGTGCCGTCGGCGAGGAACGGCATGTCCTCCTTGGGCAGGATCTTGGCGATCACGCCCTTGTTGCCGTGCCGGCCGGCCATTTTGTCACCGACCGAGATCACCCGTTTGGCGGCGACGTAAACCTTCACCATCTGCAGCACGCCGGGGCGCAGCTCGTCGCCGCGCTTCATGCTGTTGAGGCGCCGTTCCCGGGCGTCGATCGCCTCTTCCACCGCGGGCCACAGCGCCTTGTACGACTTCTCGATCTCCACCTTCCGCTGCGGCGAACGGATGTCGAGGTCATCGAGCTTGAACGCGAGTGCCCGCTCGACCACGACCTTGTGCTCCTGGTCGCGGACCAACGGGCTACCGTCCGGGGCGGTGAGCGGTCGCTGCAGCTGCTTCTCGATCTCGCCGACCAAGGCGCCGAACACCTCGGCGATCCGCGCGTTGCCCTCGGCTTCGGCGTCTTTGAGCTGCTTTTGGAACTCGCGCCGCTCGTCCTCCGACAGGCTCATCTGCCGGGAGAACTTCTCGGTCGCGATGACGATGCCCTCGACACCCGACGGCACCTCGAGCGAGTCGTTCTTCACGTCCTCACCGGCGCGGCCGAAGATCGCGTGGAGCAGCTTTTCCTCGGGTGTCAGCTCGGTCTTGCTCTTCGGCGAGACCTTGCCGACGAGAATGTCGCCGGGGCGGACGTAGGTCCCGATGCGGACGATGCCGTTCTCGTCGAGGTTGTGCAGCGCCCGTTCGCCGACGTTGGGGATGTCGCGGGTGAATTCCTCGCGACCGAGTTTCGTGTCGCGGATCTCGATGTCGTACTCCTCGATGTGGATCGAGGTGTAGACGTCGTTTTCCACCAGCTCTTCGCTGATGATGATCGCGTCCTCGAAATTGAAGCCGTCCCAGGCCATGAAACCGACGAGGACATTGCGGCCCAGCGCCAATTCACCGCGGTAAATCGCGGCACCGTCGGCGATGACCTCGCCCTTGTCGACTTTCTGTCCCAGCTTGACGATCGGCTTCTGGTTCTGGCACGTGCGCTCGTTGAGGCCGACGTACTTCCGCAACCGGTGCGTCTCGACCTGTCCGGAAGCAGCAGTGACCTCGATCCGCTCGGCGTCCACGTAGCTGACCGTCCCTTTGCGAACGGCGCGGACAATGAGCCCCGAGTTGGCCGCCACGTCGCGCTCCATGCCCGTGGCGACGATCGGCGGCTCGGTCACCAGCAGCGGCACCGCCTGCCGCTGCATGTTGGAGCCCATCAGGGCGCGGTTGGCGTCGTCGTGCTCGAGGAACGGGATCAGCCCGGCCGACACGCCGACCATCTGGCTGGGAGCAACGTCGATGTACTGGATGTCGGCGGCCGGAACGAGGACGAAGTCGCCACGGTAGCGGGCGATGATCGAGTCGCCCTCCAGTTTGTTGTCGACCACGAGGGCGTCGGCCGGGGCCAGGTAGGCGTCGTGCTCCTCGTCGGCGCGGAGCCAGACGACGTCGTCGGTGAGCTTGCTCTTGGAGATCTTCCGGTAGGGGGTGACGAGGAAGCCGTAGGAGTCGACCCCGGAATAGATCGCCAAGCTGGAGATCAGGCCGATGTTGGTGCCTTCGGGAGTCTCGATCGGGCAGATCCGCCCGTAGTGGGAGATGTGAACGTCACGAACCTCGAAGCCGGCACGCTTCCGGTTGAGGCCGCCGGGACCGAGTGCCGACAGTCGTCGTTCGTGCGTCAGCATCGACAGCGGGTTGGTCTGGTCGACGACCTGCGAAAGCTCGCCCCGGCCGAAGAAATACTCGATCGCCGCGGAGATGCTCTTGGGATTGATGAGCGAACGCGGGGACATCTCCGTGACGTCCTTGAGGCTCATCCGCTCCTGCACGGTGCGGCGCAGCTTGAGGAAACCCTTCCGCAACTCATCGCTGGCCAACTCGTCGATGGTCCGGAGACGGCGGTTGCCGAGGTGGTCGATGTCGTCCACCTCGCCTTCGCCTTCGCCTTCCGACAGGCGCAGCATGTACTTGATCGCCGCGATCAGATCGTCGGGGCGAAGCGTCATCTCGGTCTCGGCGACCGCCAGACCGAGCTTGCGATTGATGCGGAACCGGCCGACGCGGCCGAGCCGGTAGCGATTGGTGTCCTTGAACTTCTCGTCGAACAACGCCCGTGCCTTGTCGATCGCCGGCGGGTTGCCAGGACGGAGCCGTTGGTAGATGCGGACGAGGGCGTCTTCGTGACTGGGGGCGACGCCGGTGCGCCGCTTCGACTCTTCGGCATCCTCACGCAGGCTGTTGACGATCAGCGGCAGCTTCTGGTCGTCCATCACCTCCACGCCGGTGAGCCCCGACGTGCAGATCAGTTCCGCCTGATCGTGGGAGATCTTGCACCCCGCCTCGACGATGATCTCGCCGGCGCGCTCGCTGCCTTTGGGATAGACGATGTCGTCGATCGCCACCCGGCCCTCGATCTTGGCGACGCTCCGCGCCCCCGCGACCTTCTCCTTGGTGGTCTTGTAGAACAGCTTGAGGATCTCGGCATCGGCCGAGTACTTCGGGTCCATCGCCCGGAGCAGGGTCAACGCCGAGAACTTCCCGCTCTGGTCGATGCGGACCTGGAGCGTGTCTTTCTTGGAGACGTTGAGCTCGATCCAACTGCCGCGCTCGGGGATGATCCGGCAGTTGTACGTCTTCCGGTCGGTCGACTCGGTATCGGCGACGAAGTCGATTCCCGGCGAGCGGTGAAGCTGGCTCACCACGACGCGCTCGGCGCCGTTGATGATGAACTCCCCGCCGCCGAGCATGATCGGAATGTCGCCGAGGTAGACCTCTTCCTCGATCGGTTGTTCGCGGGTCAGGCGCAGCCACACGCGCAGCGGCCGGCCGTAGGTCATGCGGAGTTGGCGGCACTCGTCAGGCTCGTACCGGGGCTTGCCGAGCTCGTAGCGGACGTACTCGAGCTTGACGGTCCGGTCGTAGCTCTCGATCGGGAAGATCTCCCGGAGTACGCCTTCGATTCCCTCGTCCTTCCGCTTGGCAGCCGGAACGTCGTACTGGAGGAACCGGTCGTAGAAACGCGTCTGGATCTCGGTCAGATCGGGGATGTCGTGCGTCGCCCGACGGCTGCCGAAATGACGGACTTCCTTCGGCTCGAGACGACGGACCGCACGCGTGGCCATGAGCGGATCACTCCCGGGGGACGGAAGAGGAAGGATTCACCAACCAGCATGCCACCGTCGGCGACGGTTCCCGGATGCGCCACGGAAACTCCGCGGAAGCCCAGCATGCAGGCGACCGAGGGGCACTTTTGGCGATCCCGGAGAGAAGCCGGACGGTGAACAGTGGAGCAACCGAGGCCTGCAACGGACGGTCACCGAACCGTTCACGAAGCCAGCTGGATCGCAGCCGAGCGCTCGCGGTGGCAAGGTGGTCGAACGTGCCGGTTCGGCCGGAGGGGACGAAACGGGGGGGGGCTGACAGGACACCCGGAGCCGACGGCAGCAAAAATGATACCGTGCGGCGGTCGTGCGTCCAAAATCGAACTTTCAGCGAGTCTCAAAGCCAAACGGACAATCGCTCCGGATCGTCGCCCGATCGGAACGAGTCACTTGATCGCAACCTTGGCTTTCGCCTCCTCCAGTTCCTTCTTCAGCTTCTCCGCGTCGGCCTTGGAAATCCCTTCCTTGACCTTCGCGGGGGCTCCCTCGACGAGATCCTTGGCTTCCTTGAGTCCCAAGCCGGTCGCGGCCCGAACCACCTTGATCACGCCGATCTTGGCGTCGGCAGGGAAGCTCTCGAGAATCACGTCGAACTCGGTCTTCTCGGCGGCGGCTTCCGCAGCGCCGCCCCCGCCCGCCCCACCAGCCCCCGGTGCCGCCATCATGACAGCGCCGCCAGCGGCGGGCTTGATCCCGTGGACCTCGTCGAGGTAGTCGGAAAGTTCCTTCGCGGCCTTCAGCGTGAGAGCGACGATCCGGTCACCGAGTTCCTTGGTTTCCTTGGAGAACTCACGCGTTGCTTCAGCGGTCGACATACCCGGCGATCCTTTCCCTACGAAGAGTCGCGGAGGAGGGCTCCGGCGACGGTGGTGGTTACACGTGATTGGTCGAGGCCGATGGCCACTCGTCGGCCCCGGCCATGGTCAGTTGGGCTCGTTTGACGCTACCGTTCGGTCAACCGCCCGGCGGCGTGAAGCGAGATCGAGGTTCACCCTGGCGTCCGCGAGAGCCCGACGCGGGGAACCCTAAATCGTACCGCGCGTGGATCCAAACGGAAGCCCCCCTGCGTGGTGGTTTTGGGGCGTGCTTTTGAACCCGGCTCGGCGATACCCTGGATTTCATTCGCCCCCAGCCGGTGCCTTCTCCAGGTCCTCCATCCGCGATTTGATCTGCCCGGCAAGGAGCCCCCCCGCCGAGACGACCTGCCCGGCCAGCAAGCCCCCCAGCGAGGAAATCTGTCCGGACAGGATCGACAGTTGTTCGGCCCGGCTCGGCCATTTGGCAACCGTCTTGATGTCGGCTGCGCCGAGTCTGGCGCCATCGAGCGCTCCTCCGCGAAGCTCGAAGCCCTGGTAGTCGGCGACGCCCGACACCCGGTCGAGTTCCTTCGCCAGATCCACCACGTCCTCGCCACCCCACGCGATGGCCAGCATCCCCTCGGTCTTTTCAAAAGCCGGGGCGAGGACCGTGCCCGACGTCGCCCGCCGCGCGAGGCTGTTCTTGACCAACTGAAGGTGGATCCGCTTCTTCCGCAACGTCTGCCGCAGGGTGGTCGTTTTTTGTGCGTCGAGTTTGCCAAGGCTCACGACGACCAACTCGTTCACATCCCGAAGGCGGTGCTTCAGGTCGTCGATCAACATGTTCTTGACGAGCTTGCTCATGAAAACTCACCCAGGGAGTCAGTGCCGGGAAGGCCGGCGCGAAAGTGCGAGTCGGTAGGACGGTGATCGCGGGGAAGCCGACTGGCGGCCACCCGCCGCGACCGGACAGCGAGCATCAGGCGGCGACCATCACCCCGGGGGTCATGGTGGCACAGATCGAGATGCTCTTGACGAATTGACCACGGACACTGGCCGGCTGCATTGCCAGGACGAAGTCGATGAAGGCGCGGATATTGTCGGCCAGCTTGGCCGAATCGAAGCTCGCCTTGCCGACGACGGCGTGGACGATCCCGGTCGGGTCGTTGCGGAACTCGACTTTGCCCGCCTTGTACTCCTTCACCGTTTTCGAGATGTCGGCGGTGACGGTGCCGGCACGCGGGCTGGGCATCAGCCCGCGCGGGCCGAGTACCTTACCGAGCGGCCCGACCAAGCCCATCATGTCGGGGGCCGCGATGCAGACGTCGAAGTCGGTCCATCCCTCCTTGATCTTCTTGGCAAGATCGTCGGCGCCGACTTCCTCCGCCCCTGCGGCGCGGGCGTCGTCGGCAAGGGCACCCTTGGCGAACACGACCACGCGTTTCGACTTGCCGATGCCGTGAGGCAGCACCAGCGATCCGCGGATGATCTGGTCGGCCTGCTTCGGGTCGATCCCGAGACGGATGTGGATCTCGACGGTCTGGTCGAACTTCGTGGGCGGAAAGCTCTTCAGCACCGCGACCGCCTCGGGAATCGGCAGTGCGGTTTCGGCCTGGGGTTTCTTCGCGAGCATTGCCCGCATTCGCTTCGACAGGGGCACGGCTGGGGTCCTCGGACGGAATCGGCGGATGGGGTGAAAGGTACGAACCGGACGGACGTGACGGGCCGGGAAGGATCAACCCTCGACGGTGATCCCCATGCTGCGGGCGGTGCCCTCGATCATGCGACGGGCATGATCGCCGTCGCGCGAATTGAGATCGTTGGTCTTGAGGCGCACGATCTCGTCGATCTGGGCGCGAGTGACCTTGCCGACCTTGTCCTTGTTGGGCACGCCCGATCCCTTCGCCAGGCCCGCCGCCTTCTTGAGCAGCGCGGCTGCCGGTGGGCTCTTGGTGTAGAACTCGAAAGATCGGTCGTTGTACACGGTGACGACCACGGGGATCGCCATACCGGCGGCTTCGCGGGTCCGGTCGTTGAATTGCTGGACGAACTGCCCGAGGTTGATGCCGTACCGGCCCAGCGAGGTGCCGACCGGCGGTGCCGGAGTGGCCTGCCCGCCGGGGATCTGGAATTTCGCCTGACCGACCACCTGCTTCGCCATGATCCTGCCTCGGAAGAAGTTTCCTGCCCGCGCCCAACCGTCCCGCCCATCTCACCGCTCCCGGGGGCGCTGCCGGCGGGGGCGATCGTCGTGTCTCCAATCACCGCCACGGGGACCATCGGGCCCCTGACGGGTAGCGGAGATTCAGACGTTTTCGATCTGCCAGTACTCGATGTCCACAGGTGTCGAGCGACCGAAGATGCTCAGCATCACGGTCACGCGACCATTCGCCTCGTCGATCTGCTCGACCTCGCCTTCGAAGTTCTCGAACGTCCCTTCGGTGATCTTCACCCGGTCGCCCTTCTTGAAGTTGATCCGCAGCCTGGGTGTTTCGTCCGTCTTGACCTCGGTCTTGTTGAGCAGTTTGGCGACGTCCTGCGGCAGCATCGGGCTCGGCCGCCCGGCCGAGCCGGTGAAGTCACCGATGCCCCCGGTCTCGCGGACCAGATACCACGTCTCGTCGTTGAGCGCCATGTTGACGAGGATGTAGCCCGGATAGAGCTTCCGCGAGACGACCTTCTTCTTGCCCCCCTTGAATTCCGTGACCTGCTCTTTCGGCACGATGACGTCGCCGAAAAACCGATCGAGCCCCTGCATCCGCACCCGCCTGAGCAGGGCATCACGGATCGAATCCTCACGGTTGCTCTGCACCTTGAGGATGTACCAATGCTTGTCGGGTGCGGCAGCCGCGTCGTCGCCGCTGTCGTCGGTGACCGGCGCTGCATCCTCGGCCCCGGCGAACGGATCGGCGATTTCAGCCGGGCCGTCGTCGTCATCGGGTTGGTCGGCCCGCGG
Source organism: Planctomycetota bacterium (assembly GCA_018970785.1). Taxonomy (GTDB): domain Bacteria; phylum Planctomycetota; class Planctomycetia; order Pirellulales; family UBA1268; genus F1-20-MAGs016. The sequence continues at coordinate 23,090 of JAGWVR010000003.1, read as the reverse complement.
GGAATCGTGCAGTCCGCTCTGCTGGGAAGAACCAGTGGAGTCGGCCTGGCGGTCGTTGTCGGCGATGTCGTCGTCGTTCATGGGCGGGACGATTGAAGGGGTGCGGGGCTGGCGGCGCCTGGTCGCGGGGAGAGCTGCGCTCCCCCTCGCACACTGCGTCAGCCGACCCCCTCTTGGAGGAAACGAAGAAGCACGCGCCAGAAAAGGTCGTAGAGGAACAGGATCGCGGTCAGGGCGAAAATCATGAAGATGATCACGGCCGAACTGCGGACGACCTCGCCGGTGGACGGCCAGGATACCTTCGCCATCTCGCCTTCGACGGCGATGAGGAATTCAGCGAACCGGGGCACGTTCACCATCCGAAACGCCAGCCAACTGCCGACCGCCAGCAGGAACAGTGGGATGAGGATCCGCACCAACCCGTAATCGACACCGCCATCGGCCCCGAGCGTCCCGGACGACGATCCGAGAGAAACGGTGCCGCCATACCACGCCGACAAGGCCTGAGACAGCCGGAACGCGGCAAGAGCGAGGATCGCCACGAGCGCCCCGAAGGTCGCCCGGCGGGCGATCCGCCCCTGATGGGGTTTGTACCGTGCGGCGGAGAGCATCTCCCTCCACACGGCACCCCCCGACGACGCGCTTTCCTGGATGCCTGCCATGTCGTGCTCACTCCGCGGGGCGATCCATCGCGATCCGCACCCATCGATCGCCAGCCGAACACCCGCCGCCACGATCTCAACACATTGCCGCCGCGAATCAACCGGCAGCTTCCCGGACGCCGCGCGGAGGGGAACCGGCGGCCCAACCGTCGTCGGTCCAGGCCCGGCCCGCCACCGCGAACCGGGCCGGCACCACGGCACTGCGGCTGCAGTGCCGGCCGGAGCCGGTGGCAGCAGGGGCGGCGGGGATCGAACTCGCAACCTCTGGTTTTGGAGACCAGCGCTCTGCCAGTTGAGCTACGCCCCTGTGGCCCGGACCCCGCGTGGCGCCGGGAAACCCGGCGCCACGCGCGGGACGGAATCGTCAGTCAAGGATCTTGGTGACGACACCCGAACCGACGGTCTTGCCACCTTCGCGGATCGCGAAGCGCACCCCGTCGTCCATGGCGATCGGCACCATCAATTCCACCTCCATCTTGACGTTGTCGCCCGGCGACACCATCTCGACACCGCCGAGGGGCTTCGTCGTGCCCGTGACGTCGGTGGTGCGGAAGTAGAACTGCGGCCGGTAGTTGGCGAAGAACGGCGTGTGCCGTCCCCCTTCCTCCTTCGACAGCACGTACACCTCGCACTCGAACTTCTTGTGGGGCTTGATCGAGCCCGGCTTGGCGAGCACCTGACCGCGCTCGATGCCGTCGCGGGTCACGCCACGCAGCAGGCAGCCGACGTTGTCGCCGGCCTGTCCGCTGTCGAGCACTTTCTTGAACATCTCGACGCCCGTGACCGTGGTCTTCTCCGACTTGTCCTTGAGACCCACGATCTCGACTTCGTCACCGACCTTCACCTGACCGCGCTCGATGCGCCCCGTCGCGACCGTCCCACGGCCTTCGATCGAGAACACGTCCTCGATCGCCATCAGGAACGGCTTGTCGAGCTCGCGGACCGGTTCCGGGATGTAGCTGTCGACGGCATCGAGCAGGTCGCCAATGCACTTGTTCTTGGCCGCATCCGTCGGGTTGTCGTAGGCCGGCTTGCCGGCACCACGGATGATCGGGATGTCGTCGCCGGGGAACCCGTACTTGGTGAGCAGCTCGCGGATTTCCATCTCCACCAGGTCGAGCAGCTCCGGGTCGTCGACGAGGTCGACCTTGTTGAGGAACACGACCAGCGCCGGCACGCCGACCTGACGAGCGAGGAGGATGTGCTCGCGGGTCTGAGGCATCGGGCCGTCGGCCGCGCTGACGACGAGGATCGCGCCGTCCATCTGGGCAGCGCCCGTGATCATGTTCTTGATGAAGTCGGCGTGCCCAGGGCAGTCGATGTGGGCGTAGTGCCGCTTGGCGGTCTCGTATTCGACGTGGCTGACCGCGATCGTCACGGTCTTCGTCTCGTCGCGGACGGTTCCACCCTTGGCGATGTCGGCGTAGCTCTTGGCGATGGCGAGGTTCTTGGCGGCCTGCACCGCCACCAGCGCTCCGGTGAGCGTGGTCTTGCCATGGTCGATGTGCCCGATCGTGCCGACATTGACGTGGGGCTTGCTCCGCGTGAACGTGTCCTTAGCCATGCTTCTCCTCGGCGTTCCTCTCTGATGGTGCCTGTTCGACCGTCACCGGCGTTCCGGGGCTTCGGTCACCTGATCGCTGGTCCCGACCGACCGGAAACGCCCGGTCGCGACGGAGCCGATATCGTCACCGACTGTTTTGTGTGCCGTTCCCCCCGCCGGTGCGACCGGCGCGGGGCTCTCGAACCGTGTTCGACGAAAATGGTGCGGCTGGCATGGGCGGCCGGCGACCGAACACCCACTTCCCGCAAAGCTGCTGATGGGACTTGAACCCATGACCTCGTCCTTACCAAGGACGCGCTCTACCAACTGAGCTACAGCAGCAGATGTCATGGATTGGTTGGTCGAACGGAGCCCGCGTTTCCAGGCCCATCCTCCGCCCCGATTGGCTGCGACGTGATCTCCTTCGAAGTGACTTGCCGTTGCCGTCGTTCCGTGTGTCCGGTTCGATTCGTCCGTCGGTGCCACGATCCGAGCGGTCGGTTTCCCGGGCCGTGATGCCTTGGATCCACGCCGTATCTCGGAGGCACCCGACAGGCCCCGTCGGGCCTGAAGCGGGTGAAGGGAATCGAACCCTCGTCTTTAGCTTGGAAGGCTATTGCTCTACCATTGAGCTACACCCGCGCTGCAAAACCACCGCCGATCGCCCGTCTTGAAAAACCCGATCCGACCAGCGGAGGAACCGACTGGGGAGTGCAGGATTCGAACCTGCGAAGGAATAATCCATCAGATTTACAGTCTGACCCCTTTGACCGCTCGGGAAACTCCCCGCACTCTCGCGCGGGAGGCGACAGATCGACCTGCGGCATCGGTGCTCACCCGCAGTCGTCGTCTCGCCATCCACCTCTGTTTCGCCCGTTTCGTCGCCTGATGCCGGTACCGCGAATCCCGACCCGGCGAGTCGGCCACGGCGCCGGAACCGGAAAACATCACCGGCCCAACGATCCGCTCTCCGGCCCACCTCCGACGTATCTCACATGATCGCCATCCGACCGCCCCGCGGCAGGCCGCCGACTCGGCACCGCTGTGGTGATCGAGGCTCGTCGGAATCCCCCGCGCCGGCGGGTGACCACGGACCGGATTGAACGGCACGCAGTGAGCTAGCGGCGGGAGTTGAACCCGCAACCTGCTGATTACAAATCAGCTGCTCTGCCAATTGAGCTACGCTAGCGACCCCGGGCGCCGCTGGAATCAGCCGTACCGCGGAAACCCTGCAGTTTACGGATTCGGTGACCTCGTGCAAGGCGGGCGGTGGCTGATCACGGTCCCGCGAGGCCCACCTGTCGTGGGGGTGCCCGTGGCGATGCTCAGCGGCGGGAATCGGCTTTTTCGTCCATCCCCACCGCGACGATCGAGAAGTCGTCGGCAAAATCGTCACGACCGGTAACCTCGGTGATCGCGGCGCGGAGCGTGTCGAGTCGCCGTTCGGGGGGGGTGGTGGGGCTGGTCATGACGTCGAGGAACGACGCGAACCCCCACATCGAGCCGTCAGGGCGGCTCACCTCGAAGGCGCCGTCGCTGTACAGGTAGAGATGGGACCCGGGATCGACGGAGATCTCCCGCGATTGGAACTCCAGTCCATCGACCGCGCCGATCAGGGGTCCGTCGGAGTCGAGGAGCACGTGTGCCGGGTGCTGGACCCCCACCAGGGGTGGTATCAGCAGTGCCGGGGGATGGCCCCCTCCTGACCACCTGAGCCGCCCGGCAGCCGAGTCGAGGATCCCGTACCAGATCGTGAAGAACATGTCGTTCTGCCGTTCCATCGGAAATGCCCGGTTGAGGGCGGCGAGCACCGTGCCGGGATCGAGGAAATCGGTGTGCGGGAGGGCTTCGGTCCGCAGGGTCGTGAGGACCGAAACGCTCAGCAGGGCGGCCCCGACGCCGTGACCACAGACGTCGAGGAGATACACGGCGGTCCGGTGGTCGTCGATGCGGTGGAAGCCGAAGGCATCGCCGCCCAGCTCCGCCGATGGCACGAAGCGCCAGTCGACCGTCGCACCGCCGAGCCGTTGCGGTGGCGGCAGCAGTGAGCGGACGTACCGCGCGGCACTCGCGAGATCCTCGGCGAGGGCCTCACGGCTGGCGCGCAGCGCCTCAAAGGCCTGGTTCCGTTCGAGCAGCGCGATGTAGCCGCGCGAGTGGTGGCGGACGCGGGCGAGGAGTTCGAGCCGATCGGGGAGCTTGACGATGTAGTCGTTGGCGCCGAGCTGGAAGGCCTCGGCCTTGACCGCCGCCTCCTCCTTGGTCGACAGCACGATGATCGGCACGTCGGCGAAGCGGCCGTCGGCACGGAACCGACGGACCAGCTCCAGTCCGTCGATGCCGGGCATCACCAGGTCGAGGAGGATCACCGTCGGCCCGACGTCGGCGGCCGTGGCCAGGGCGACGGAGGAGTCGCGGCAATAGTGGTAGCCCAGGTCGTCCTCGCCGACGAGCATCCGCCGCACCGCTTCACCGATGATCGGCTGGTCGTCGACGAGGAGGATGCACGGCTGACGCGGATCGGTGGCGGTCGGGGGCACGGTCGCTGGCGATCCTGTGGGCATCGGGCGACGGGCCGGGCCCCGGTTCGCCTCGGTGACCGCAGTGTAGCCTTCCCCGGGGGCGGGCCGGCCCGAACCGGGCGCCCGTCGAGGGGCCAGGCCACTGCGGCGGGAGATCGCCCCAGCCCCACGCGCTTTGCCGTGGGGCGACGACGCCCGGCCCGGTCGGCCGGTATCATCGCCCCTGACCCGGCCGTCGATCCGGCGGCGGGCCGCGCCGCCAGCGAGGACCACGATGCCCGACCGCCCGTCGCCCCGCCGTCCTCCGGCGCGCCAAAATTCGACGGCCGCCACCCCGGCTGCCGGACCCGACATCGAAGGGTTGGGGGTCTTCTATCTCGGCCGCTCGGTCGATCCCGACAGCGGCCGGCCGGGGGAGCCGCTCCTCGTCGACGCCCGGCGGTTCACGACCCATGCAGTCTGCGTGGGGATGACCGGCAGCGGCAAAACCGGGTTGCTCGTCGGGATCCTCGAAGAGGCGGCGATCGACGGCATCCCGGCGATCGTCGTCGATCCGAAGGGGGATCTGGCCAATCTCCTCCTCACCTTTCCCGACCTCTCCCCCGAGTCGTTCCGGCCGTGGCTTGAGGAGGAGGCGGCGCGGCGCGACGGGATCACGCTCGACGAGCTCGCCGCCCGGACGGCGCGGTCCTGGCGCGAGGGATTGGAAGCGAGCGGCCAGTCGGCCGAACGCATCGGGAGGCTCCGTGCCGCGGTCGACATGGCGGTGTACACCCCCGGCAGCCGTGCCGGCCGGCCGCTCGCGATGCTCCAGAGCTTCGACCCGCCGGCCGATGGCGACGATCCGGAGGTCCGCCACGAACGGATCGATTCGCTCGTCGCCGGGCTGCTGGCGTTGGCGGGGATCGACGGTGAGCCGGGGCGGAGCCGCGAGCACGTCCTCCTCGCCGCCATCATCGACACGATGTGGCGGGCCGGCCAACGCGTCGACTTCGCGACGCTGATCCGTGCGATCCCCGCGCCGCCGCTGGAACGCGTCGGGTTCCTCGACCTGGAAAACTTCTTCCCCGCCGGCGATCGCTACCAGCTCGCCGCCCGGCTCAACACCGTCGCCGCCGCGCCCGGGTTCGAGGCCTGGCTGCAGGGGGAGCCGCTCGACGTCGGACGGCTGTTGTGGACGGAGGGGGGGCGTCCGCGGGTGAGCGTGATCTCGATCGCCCACCTCTCCGACGCCCAGCGGATGGCGTTCGTCACGCTCCTCGCCGGCCAGGTGGTCGGTTGGATGCGGTCCCAGGGGGGCACGTCGTCGCTCAAGGCGCTGTTCCTCATGGACGAGGTCTTCGGCTACCTGCCGCCGACCGCCAACCCGCCGAGCAAGACGCCGCTGCTGACGCTGCTCAAGCAGGCCCGCGCGTTCGGCCTCGGCGTCGTCCTCGCCACGCAGAACCCCGTCGACCTCGACTACAAGGGGCTCTCCAATGCCGGCACCTGGTTCCTCGGCCGGCTCCAGACCGCCCGCGACAAGGCGCGGGTCCTCGACGGCCTCGAAGGGGCGGCGAGCTCGGCGGGGGCGGGATTCGACCGCGCCCACGTCGACCGCGTCCTCTCCGGGCTCGGCCAGCGGATGTTCCTCATGCACACCGTGCACGCCGATGCGGAGACGGTGTTCCAGACGCGCTGGACGCTGTCTTTCCTCCGCGGTCCGCTGCTCCGCGACGAGATCCGCCGCCTCACCGCCACCGCCCCCGGCGCGGCGCCGGCCAGCCTTCCCGCCGAGCCGCTCCGCGCCGAACGCGACGAGCCGTCCGGCGGCCGGTTCGGCGGCGAGCGCCCGCTCCTGCCCCCCGGGGTACGCGAGGTGTTCCTGGCGCCCGAGCCCGGAGTGGCCGGTCCGGTTCGCTACCGTCCGAGCATCCTCGGCCGCGCGCGGGTCCGCCATGCCAAGGCCGCGGCGCGGATCGACGTCGACCGCGAGGTGATCTGCATCGCGCCCGCCGGCGACCAACTCGGCGAGTCGGCCTGGGACGCAGGCGAGATCCTCGCCGAGCCCCCCGAGGTCGAGATGGCGCCGCGCCCCGGCTTTTTCGCGCCGCTGCCGCCGGCGCTCGCCGGCCCCAAGGGCTACACCCTCCTCGCCACGGCGCTCAAGGGGCACCTGGCGCGGACGAGCAAGTTGACCGTCTGGCGGGCCCCGGCCCTCGACACGATCTCTCGGCCGGGGGAGAGCGAGGCCGCGTTCCGCGTCCGCATCGCCCAGCAGGCACGCGAATGGCGCGACGCCGAGCTGGAGCGGGTCCGCGACCGCTACGCAACGCGGCTGGCCACGCTCGACGACCGGATCGTCAGGGCGCGGCAGAAAGTGGAACGGGAGAAGGCCGAGGTCCGCAATTCATCGCTCCAGACCTATGTCTCGATCGGCAGCGCCGTCCTGTCGGCGGTCCTCGGCCGGAAGGTGGCCAGCTCCACCACGGTGGGCCGGGCTGCCACGTCGATGCGTTCCGCCAGCCGCACCGCCCGTCAGCAGGCCGACGTGGTCCACGCCGAGGAGAGCCTCGGCACCCTCGAGGAGCGGCGGCGGACGCTCGCCGACGAGATCGACCTGGCCCTGGCGACGGTGCGGGCCGAGGCCAATCCGGAGCGGATGGCGCTGGAGCCGATCGAGATCCCGCCGCGGAAGACCGACATCGCCGTCGAGGAGGTCGTCCTCGCCTGGGTGCCGGCCGCCGAGGGGACGCCGCGGCAGCGGGTTCCCGCCCCCTGGTGACCATTGGCCGCCTCGCACCCCACCCCGGCCGAGCGCGACATCGTCCTGGTCACGTGCCCGGACGAAGTCGGGCTCGTCCACCGGATCACCGGCGTCCTCCGCGCCCGCGGTTGCAACATCGAGAGCAATCAGGAGTTCGTCGACACGGCGACGGCGCACTTCTTCTTCCGCGCCGAGGTCACGTCGGCCGGCGATGCGCCGGGCGCCGCGGTGGGCCTGACCGAGGGACTCTCGGCAGTGCTGCCACCGGGGGCGGAGGTCCGCGTCACGCGCACGGGGATCCGGCCGATCGTCGTGCTGGCCAGCCTCGAGCCCCATTGTCTCGGTGAGCTGCTCCTCCTCGCCGACAGCGGCGACCTGCCCTGCGTGATCCGCGCGGTGGTGAGCAATCACGACCGGCTCCGCCGGCTCGTCGAGCGCTTCGGCGTCCCGTTCCACCACCTGCCCGCCCCCGCCGCCGGCGCCGACACCGCCGCGCGGCTGGCCCACGAGGAGGCGATCGAGCGGGTGATCGCCCCCCACGAGCCCGACTCCCTCGTCCTCGCCCGCTACATGCGGGTGCTCTCGGAGGGATTCGTGGCCCGTCACGCCGGGCGGACGATCAACATCCACCACTCGTTCCTGCCGGCGTTCGTCGGGGCGGCACCGCACCGTCAGGCGTTCGCGCGCGGCGTGAAGCTGATCGGCGCGACGGCCCACTTCGTGACCGGGGACCTCGACGAGGGGCCGATCATCGCCCAGGACGTGACCCCCGTCGATCACGGTTTCACCCCGGAGAGGATGGCCCGGGCGGGGCGCGACGTCGAGAAGCTCGTCCTCGCCCGTGCCGTGCGGCTGGTGCTCGAGGAACGGGTCTTCGTCCACGGCCGGCGGACGATCGTGTTCGCCTGAGGCTGCCGGTCAGTCGTCGAGGTCGAGATCCTCGACGTGCCCCTCCTGGAAGACGGCATTCTCGGCACGCTCGTGGTCGTGGATCGCCGCGGCGAAGGCCTCGAAGTCCGCCGCTCCCTCCGTCCAGGCTCCGGCTTTTCCGGCGGCCAACCGGGCGACGAGGGCATCGAGCCTGCCGAGGAGGCCGGGGTGCTGGCGGAGCACGCCGCCGGCGGCCGCGGCGAGGCGCGGCAGCCGGGCCACCGACTCCTCGAGCAGGCCCCCTTCCTCCTCGCGCGCGAAGTGGGTGGCCAGATGGCGGCGCAGCTCGGCCAGATCGGCCACCGTGGCAGCGATCACGGCCGGCGCCGGAGCGGCGCTGGCGGTGAACCGGGTCCGCAGGTCGGTGAGCCGGCGGAACAACTCGTTGTGTTCCGCCATCACGTGGCTCACGAGTGTCGGGTCGGTGCGATCGAGCATGGTCGTCGGCCCTCCGGGGAGAAGGGCCCGGCGCGTCGTCGTCCGCCGCATCCGCCCCGTGGCAACGGTAGGCTGGAGGGTGAGGTGACGGCGTGAACGACGTGCCCCGCGGTGGCGGGTGGCGGACAGTTGGCAGCGGCGGGGAATCGACGGAGCAGGCGGCACCCCCGGCTGCACCGGCCGGGGCGGCGCCGCGCACGGTGATCGAGGCCCGGGCGATCCTCGTCGGGAGCGGCCTCGACATCACCGCCCTCGGGGCGACCGAACGGACCGGGGGTGCGCCGTTGGTCCTCGAACTGGTCGGCAGCCTCACCGGGACAGCGCTGCCGGGCGGGGGGCGCGGAGTGGCCGTGCTCTACCGCTCCGGGGCGGCGGTGTTCTTCGACGTCACCCCCGCCGGAATCGCCGAGGCGCTGCGCCAGATCGCCCCCCGGGTCCGGCAGCCGCTGGCCGAAGCGGAGCGCGACACGGAGGTCCTCGAGATCGCGGTCGATCCGGCCGGCCGCGAACTGATCGAGGGGAACACGCTGCTCCTCGCCGACGTGACGATGGAGAAGCTGCAGATCGTCGCCGACATCCTCGCCAAGAGCGTGTCGCTGGCCCACCACGAGCGTGCCGTCGAGCGGCAGTTCGAACGCGTCGAGCCGTTCGCCGCCGACCTCGGCCGCAGCGGCCGGGGAGGACGCGAGTTGCTCCGTCAGATCGGCAGCACGCTCTTGGCCGAGCACCAGGTCGTCGCCGGGGCCCGCGTCGACGACACACCGGAGCTCCTCTGGGACCACCCCGAGCTGGAGCGCCTCTGGGGGCGGCTCCGCGACGAGTTCGAGATCCGCGAGCGGTCGCGCGCCCTCCACGACAAGCTCGCGCTGGTCTCGCGCACGGCCGAGACGGCCCTCGACCTGCTCCACAACACACGCAGCCTGCGCCTGGAGTGGGCCGTCGTCGGCCTGATCGTCTGCGAGATCCTCCTCACGCTCCTGCAGTGGGGGTTGGGGGTGGCGGGCCACGGTGGCTGACAGGCTTGCCGGCGCCGGCCCTGCCTGGCTGACGGAGGGCAAGGGCAGCCAGGCCCTTCGTCCGCTCGGGCGACCGGGGGAAACACGGCCGGTTTGCCGGCCGGGCTGCGGCCGCAGCCACAGCCCTCCCACGGTGGCGACGGACAGCCAGTCGCCGCCGGGGTATAAAAACCCCCCGGCCGCCGCGGTCGGCCCTCCTGCCCACCACCCCGGGGATCGCCATGCCAGCCGCCCGTCGCCCGTCGCCCTGCCGCATCGCCCTGGCCGTGGCCCTGCTGTCGGCCGCCAGCGCCGTCGGCCAGCAGGTCGCTGTCGAGGAATTCCGTCTCGACAACGGGATGGAATTCCTCCTCGTTCCCCGGACCGACCAGCCCAACGTCGTCAGCGCCGGCTGGGTGGCGAAGGTGGGAAGTGTCAACGAGCGCCCCGGAATCACCGGGATCAGCCATTTCTTCGAGCACATGATGTTCAAGGGGACCGACACGATCGGGACCCGTGAGCCGCAGCGCGACGCCGACTACCGGCGGCGCCAGCAGGAGCTCCGCGACGAGATCAACGCCCTGGTCTGGACGGGGCAGTACGAGCGCTTCCTCCGCGGCGAGATCGCCGACCCGTGGGATCCCGCCAACGACACCCAGGAGCTGCGCCTGCTCCGCGGCAAGCTCGACGGCCTCATCAAGGCGCAGCAGGGGCGGGGCGACGACGGCGTCGAGGCGGCGACGATCGTCAAGGACGAGTTCGACCAGGTCTACACCAAGGCCGGTGGCAGCGGGATGAACGCCTTCACCAGCCACGACCTGACCTGCTACTTCATCACGGTGCCGTCCAACAAGCTCGAGCTGTGGGCATGGATGGAGAGCGACCGGCTCCACGACAGCGTGTTCCGTGAGTTTTATTCGGAGCGCGACGTCGTCCACGAAGAACGCCGGCTGCGTACCGACAGCACCCCGACGGGGCGCTTCGAGGAGCAGTTCGACAGCATGTTCTGGGCGTCGTGCGGCTATTCCTGGCCGGTGATCGGCTGGCCCAGCGACCTCAACAGCTACACCTTCGAGCAAGCCCTCGACTACTGGAACGTCTTCTACCGCCCGGGGAATCTGGTCGGCGTGGTGGTCGGCGATTTCGACCCGGCCCAGGCCAAGGCGTTCATCCGGCGCTATTTCTCGCGGCTCGACCCGGGCACACGGAAGCCGCCGCCGGTGGTCACGCTCGAGGTCGAGCAGCTCGCCGAACAGCGGATGAACGCCAGCGGCGACTTTCCCCCGGCCGTCGAGATCCGCTACCACACCGTCCCCGCCGGGCACGTTGACAGCTACCCGCTCGACATGCTCGCCGAGATTCTCAACGAGCGGACCGGTCGGCTGTACACCGGCCTCGTCGAGGGGCGCGCGATCGCCGCCGGCGCCGGCGCGAGTTCCGACACGCGGAAATACGCCGGCCTGTTCGCCTTCGAGGCCCAGGCGCGTGGCGACGCCACCCCCGAGCAGCTCGAGGCGGCGTGGTATGAGGAGCTCGCGCGGCTCCAGGCCGAGGAGGTCCCCGAGCGCGAGCTGCGCAAGGTGAAAAACCGCGTCGCGGCGGGCAACTACCGGCGCCTCGAGAACAACATGTCGCTGCTCGTGCAGTTGGCGTTCGCCGAGGCCACGCTCGATTGGCGCGAGATCAACGACGGCCCGCGGAAGTACGAGGCCGTCACCGCGGCCGACATCCGCCGCGTCGCCAACACCTATTTCAAGCCCACCAATCGCAGCGTCGCGATCTTCCGCCGGCAGGAGGAGCAGTGAGCTCCACCGCCCGGCCCCGTCGCGCCGCGCCCCCCGTCCGTCCCCACCGAGGTGATCGCCCCATGCCCGCCCCGCTTCGCCGCGCTCTCATCGGCCTGGTCTCCTGCTGCCTGGCGGGCCTTCTCCCCCCGGCGGCCGCCCATGCCTGGCAGCCGGCCGCGGCGATTCCCGCCCGGCCGGAGGAGATCGAGTTTTCACCGCTGGACTTCAAACCCCCCGAGGCGGCGCGGTTCCGCCGGACGCTCCCCGACGGCACCGTGGTCTACGTGGCGCCGTCCCACGAGTTTCCGCTCGTCACACTGTCGATCACGTTCAAGGGAGGGGCGTCGCTCGACCCTGCCGACGTTCCCGGCCTGGTGGCGTCGGCGGCGCGGCTGGTGCGCGAGGGGGGCACCACCACGCGGAAGCCGGCCGAGGTCGACGAGGCGCTCGATTTCCTCGCCACCGAGATCGGAGTCGCCAGCGGCGACGCCTTCACCACCGCGACGATGAACTGCCTGGCGAACACGTTCGACGAGAGCCTCGGCCTGTTCGTCGACATGCTGCGGAATCCCGGCTTCGACGCCGCCCGGCTCGAGACGGCCAAGGCGCGGCAGATCGCGGCGCTCAAGCAGCGCAACGACGACGCCTCTTCGATCGTCGGCCGCGAGTGGCGGCGGCTCCTCTGGGGGCCCGACCACTTCGAGGGGCGCGAGCCGACCGCGGCCAGCGTCGCGGCGACGACGCGCGAGCGGATGGCCGACGTCCATCGGCGGATCTTCCATCCGGGAAACATGATCGTGTCGGTGTCGGGCGACTTCGACGAGCAGGACATGCTCGCGCGTCTCGCCAAGGCGTTCGCCGGCTGGCAGAAGGGGCCGGCGGTGCCCGACCCGGTGGCGCCGACGGCACAGCTCGTGCCGGGGGTGTACCACGTGCCCAAGGACATCCCCCAGGGCAAGGTCGTGATCGGGATGCGGTCGATTTCGCGCGACGATCCCGACGCGATCCCGCTGGCGATCCTCAACGACATCCTCGGCGGCAGCGGGTTCACCAGCCGGATCATGCAGCAGGTGCGCAGCAACGAGGGGCTGGCCTATTCGGCGGCCTCGGCGGTGGCACCGAAGGTCTACTACCCCGGGCAATTCCAGGCCCGGTTCGAGAGCAAGAATCCCACCGTGGCGCTGGCCACGAAGATCGTCATGGACCTGATCGCGCAGGTCCGCGAGGAACCGGTGAGCTACGAGGAGTTGGAGACGGCGAAGCTCGCGGCGGTCGAGACCTTCCCCCGGCAGTTCGAGAGCAAGCCGGCGATGCTCCGGCTGTTCGTCAACGACGAGTGGACGAACCGGCCGCCAGGGTACTGGCAGTCGTACCGCGACAAGGTCAGCGCCGTGACCCGCGAGGACCTGCAGCGCGTGGCCCGCAAGCACCTCGATCCGGAGAAGATGGCGATCCTCGTCGTCGGCGACTGGGACGCGATCGCCGGCGGCGATCTCGAGCGCCGGGCGACGATGAAGGACTTTTTCGGGGGCCGGGTGACCCATCTCCCGCTCCGCGACCCGCTGTCGCTCGAGCCGTTGCCCGAGGGGGGCGAAACGCCGAAGTGATCCGCGCCCGCGCCGGGGCGATTCCCGGCGCGGCGGCGGAACCGGCACACGACTCGGCCGTTCAACTAGCTGTCCGTGCACAAAGCCCTCCATGGCCTTTGTCCACTCGAGCGACCGCGGGAAACGCCGAGGGTTTCCCGGGTCGCCGTCGGCCGCATCCGGCGGCCGGCGACTTTTTCCACGGGCCGCTCGGGGCTTGGGGGGTCGTGATGGTCGGCACCGGTGGCTGGTCGAATCGGGAATTCTGGCGGCACGCCGCCCTGTTCGTCGGCGCACTTGTCGCCGCGACGGTGGCCGGCGCCGGAGGCGCCCGTGCCGAGGAAAAGCCGGCCGACGCGGTGGCGATCGGCGGCCGCTGGTTCCTCCGCCCCGGCGGCGGGCCCGACGGCAAGCCGCTGTATCTGTACCGCGACCACGTCGGCGGCGCGGAGCGGTACGTCGACCTGTTCAGCTACCACATGCGCGATTCCAACGCCGACGAGACCGACGAGGTCCGGGTGGGCCACGAACCGGGGTTCCTCGTGATCAGGAGCCAGGGCTATCCCAACCACCCCACCGCGATCTTCCCCAACAGCGGCAACCCCAACCGGATCGTCGTCCAAGACTTCACGTTCCGTCTGCCGCTCGAGCCGAAGATCGCCCCCGAGATCACCCGGCTGCCGATGGGCCCGATCGGCATGGCGCTCAACGGAGTCGTGTTCTTCAACCCGTTCGAGCAGGGAGGGATGAACGCCGTCGAGGGCTATTCGGAGGTCTGGCTCGACGCCTGCTGCGGGCATCCGCAACAGACCGGCGTGTACCACTACCACAAGTACCCGTCGTGCGTGAAAAGCCCGTTCGCCGACGACGGCACGCGCCACTCGCCGATCATCGGCTTCGCCTTCGACGGCTTCCCCGTCCACGGCCCCTACGAGTCGGCCGGGGTGATGGCCCGTGATCTCGACGCTTCCTCAGGGGCCCCCCTCGACGTCTGCAACGGCCACTCCGACCCGCTCCGCGGCTACCACTACCACGTCACGCCGGGACGGTTTCCCTACGTCCTCGGCGGCTACCGCGGCGCCCCCGAGGCGTCGAACAACCGCGGCCTGTGGCGCGCCGGCAGCGGGGCGATCGCGGACAACGCCAGCGGCGAGAGCCGGCTCGAGGCGACCGTCGCCGAGGTCGTTCCCGGCACCGTGTCGCGCGGCGGGCGGCGGACCGTGGCGCTCCGGCTCGATCCGGCCGCGGCGCGGCGCGGTCCGATCCCCGACGACACGCCGGAGTGGGTGCAATTCGGGCCGTTCGAGGCCGTCGAGATCGACCGCCGTGGCGATACCGTGACCGTGGTCCTCGACATCGGTGCCGATGCCCCGCTCGGCGTGCTCCTCGATTGCCATGTCGAGTTCCCGGCCGGTGCCGGCGGGCGGGGGCGCCGGGTCCTGAAGCGGAACGACGCGCTGCGCGTCGTCGAATGAAGGGAGACCAGATGGCGAAGACGACACTCGCGCGCATCGTGGGAGGGATCGGCATGGACCGTCGGACGGCGATTCGTGGCCCGCTCGCCCTTCTCCCCTTCGTCGTGCTGGGGATCGGCAGTGGCACGCCGCTCCCGGCCGAGGATTGGCCGCGTTTCCGCGGGCCCGACGGCCGTGGCATCGGCGCGTCGAGCGTGCCCTCGCGCTGGGGTGACGGACGCAACGTCCGCTGGCGCACGCCGCTGCCAGGCTCCGGTTCGTCGAGCCCGATCGTCCACGGCGACCGGGTGTATGTCACCGCCTGGAGCCGTGGGCAGGGAAACGCGGCGCTGGTGCGCCACCTGCTGGCCATCGACCGAGCCGACGGCCGGATCGCGTGGCAGCGCGACGTCGCCGCCTCCGGTCCCGACGACGCCTACCAGGGCTACCTCACCGAGCACGGCTACGCCAGCAGTACGCCGGTCACCGACGGCCGCACGGTCGTGGCCCACTTCGGCAAGGGGGGCGTCGTCGCCTGGGACCGCGACGGCACCGAGCTGTGGCGGGCCGATGTCGGCCAGGAATCGAGCAACCGGCGCTGGGGCTCGGCGGCCAGCCCGGTGATCGTCGGGGATCGGGTGATCGTCAGCGCCGCCGAGGAGAGCCAGTCGCTCCGCGCCTTTGACCTGCGGACCGGCAAGCCGCTCTGGAAATCGGAAGCCGCCCAACTCGAGCTGGCCTACGGCACGCCGGTGCCGGTGACGCTCGACGACGGCACAGTGGAGCTGGTGCTCGCGGTGCCCGAGGAGGTCTGGGGACTCGACCCGTCCACCGGCAAGACGCGCTGGTACGCGACGACGGCGCTGACGGGCAACGTGTCGCCGAGCGTCGTCGTCGACGGGACGACGCTGTACGTGTTCGGCGGCTTCCGCTCGGCCGGAGCGCTGGCGCTCCGCGCCGGCGGCCGCGGCGACGTCACCAAGACCCACGTCCTCTGGACGAGCCGGTCGAGCTCCTACGTCGCCACACCGGTCCTTCACGACGGCCACCTCTACTGGATCGACGACCGCGGCCAAGCCCACTGCATCTCGGCACGCGACGGGGCGCCGGTGTACCGTGAGCGGGTCGAGGGGTTGGCGGGGGGCGGAGGCCGGCCGGTGTACGCGTCGCCGGTCGTGTCGGATGGGAGGATCTACGTGGTCAGCCGCTGGAGCGGCACGTTCGTGCTGCCGGCCGAGCCGCGGTTCGAGATCCTCGCCCACAACGTGTTCGGCGACGACGACAGCGATGCAAGCGCCACGCCGGCGATCGCCGACGGTGATCTGTTTCTCCGCTCGGGACGGTTTCTCACCTGTATCGGCGAGTGAACGAGACATTTCTTCGGCCGTGGATTCCTCCAGGAGACCGAGACGATGACGACGACGACGTGGATCCGGTGTGCGACGGTGGCGGCGGCCGTCGCCGTCGCCGGTGCGGCGCTGGCGCAGCCCCCGGGGCAGCGCGGCGGGCCGGGAGGCCAGGGGCGCCCACCGGGTGGCCCGGGCCAGCAGCCCGGAGGTCCGCCGGGGGGCGATCGCGGCGGTCCTCCGGGACCCCCACCCCATGATCCGCTCCGCCACGCGCTCGACGCCGACGGCGACCATGCCTTGTCGGCCGAGGAGATCAAGAACGCGCCGGCGGCGCTGCTCACGCTCGATGCCAACAAGGACGGTCGGATCGACCCGGAGGAGTTCCGCCCCCCGCCGCCTCCGGAGGGTGGCCCCGGCGGCGGACCCGGTGGCCCTCCGGGGGGAGGCTTTCCCGGTGGTCCTGGTGGCCCTCCCGGCGGGCAGCGCGGGCCGGGCCAGGGGCAGGGATTCGGTCCCCCGGGCGGCGCGGGTGGCCCTCCTGGGGGCGGCGAGTTTCCCGGAGGCCCCGGCGGGCCGCCGGGTGGACCGGGAGGCCCAGGTGGTGGGCTCACGCCCGACCGGATCGTCGAGCGGGCGATGACGTTCGACACCGACGGTGACGGCAAGCTCGATCGCGCCGAGCTCGGCAAGTTCGCCGAAGACATGATTCGCCTCCGCGCCCAGATGCAGGGCGCCGGTGCCCGCATGCAGGGGCGAGGATTCGGGCCCCCAGGGGGCGGCACGGGTGGGCCGGGTGGCGAGGGCTTCCGGCCGCGCGACGGAGGTCCTCCCGGTGGCGGACCTCCGGGCGGACCCGACGGCGGCGAGCGCCCCGAGCGCCCGCGCCGGCCGCAGTGACCGACCGGCGGCAGTTGTCCGGGGGCAGAGCCCCCGATCCGTCGTGACCATCCAGTGGCCGCGGGCGCGGTGGAAGCCGCCCCGCGGCCGCGTCGTTTTCGCGACGCAGTTGGCGCCCGCGCGTCGCCGGCGTCTGCTCAGGGCATGAACGACGCGTCCCTGCCGCCGCCGCTGCCTGCCGAGGCCCTCGCCCTCGAGGTGGCCCGCGCGCTGCCGGGCACGCGGATCGGCTGCAGCTCGACGGGGCGTGGCCAGGCGGCTTGGACCTTCGCCGCCGAGCGACCGGCCGCCGCGGTGAGCCTGTGGTTCCTCGATCGGTTCCAGTTCGATGCCGCGCTTGCCGCCCACGGCACCGTGCCCGATGGGCTGACGGTGGCTTGCGCACCCGATCCCCCTCCGGGGCCGCTCGACCTCGCCGTGGTCCCGCTGTCGTGCGACGGTGAGGCGGAGTTGTCGCGCGACATGCTCCAGGCCGCGCTACTGGCCCTCGAGCCCGGGGGGCACCTCGTCGCCGCCGTCGACAATCCCCGCGACACCTGGCTCCACGGCCAGCTCGCTGACACCAAGGAGCGCGTCGGCGTGCGCCGCGGCTCCGACGCGGTCGCTTACGTCGTCACCAAATCGCGCCCCCCGCGCCAGCGCGACTTCTCGGCGACGGTGGTGTTTCGTGACCGGGAGCGGCTTCTCACCGCCTTCACCCGCCCCGGCGTGTTCGCCCACCGGCGCGTCGATCCCGCCGCCCGTCATCTCCTCAACGCGGTCGACGTGGCTCCGGGGACGCGCGTGGTCGACATCGGCTGCGGGAGCGGCTGCGTGGCCCTGGGGATCGCGGCCCGCGATCCGTCGGTCGTCGTCCATGCCCTCGACAGCAACGCCCGCGCGGTCGACTGCACGCGCCGTGCCGCCGCGGCCAATGGTCTGGACAACGTCACCGTCACCCTCGAGGCCGGCGGTGCGATCCCCAACCCCGGCAGCTGGGATCTCGTCCTCGCCAATCCCCCCTACTACGCCGATTTCCGGATCGCGAAACTGTTCGTCGACGCCGCCCACCGGGCCCTCGCCCCCGGGGGCACGTTGCTGGTGGCGACGAAGCGCCCCACCTGGTACCTGGAGACCCTTCCAGCGACGTGGCGCGACGTCGCCCGTGAAGAGGTGAAGCACTACCACCTCGTCGAGGCAGTGCGCCCATGACCGCCGCCGGGAGCCGCTCCCGCCTGGCAGGCTGACCGGTGCCGCAGAACGCCGGCGAAGGCCCGTGTGTCTCAGCGGTTGACGTGAACCACCGTCGCCGGTGGGAAGCCGTTGAAGTGCGTCGAACTGGCGGCCGAATAGGCGCCGATGTTCTCGCTGTAGAGGTAGTCGCCGATCTCGAGGTCGGGCAGGTGCTCGGCGAGGCTGATCGTGTCGAGGGCGTCGCAGGTCGGCCCGAAGACGGCGCACAACTGCGGCGTGCCCCGCTTGAAGGCCTTCAGGTGGTAGGTGCAGTGGTCGAAGATCACGCCGGAATAGGTGTGGTAGACGCCGTCGTCGACGTAGTAGCAGAGTTTGTCGTTGCGAAACGCCTTGCCGATGATCTTCGCGACGGCGGTCGCCGCCGAGGCGACGAGAAGCCGCCCCGGTTCGGCGAGGATCTCGATCGGCTCGGGGAACAGCCGGTCGATCTCGTGGTTGATCTTGCCCGCCAGATCGGCGAACTTCGGCACCGAATCGTCGTAGGCCGCGGGGAATCCGCCACCGATGTCGAGCAGCTTGAGGCTGAAGCCACGGCTCGCCGCCTCGGCGAACACTCCGGCACACAGGTGCAGAGCCTGGATGTAGTTCTCGGGGTTGGTGCACTGGCTGCCGACGTGGAAGCTCAATCCCTCGACGACCAACCCCGCGTCGTGGGCGAACTGGATCAGCTCGACCGCCTCGCCCGGCAGGGCGCCGAACTTGCTCGACAGTTCCACCATCGAGCCGGTGTTCGGCACGCGCAGCCGCAGCGCCAGCCCGGCGTGCGGAGCGTGCTTGGCGATCTTCTTGACCTCCTCGTGGTTGTCGTAGGTCACCAGCGGCTTGTAGCAGTCGAGCTCGCGGAGGGTCTCGATCGGCTTGATCGGGTTGGCGTAGATGATCTTGTCCCAGATGAAGTCCTGGCGCTGCTTGGCGGGCAGCTTGGCGATCAGCCGGTGGACGGTGTGGAACTCCTGCATGCTGGCGACGTCGAAGCTGCTGCCGAGGTCGTAGAAGGTCTCGACGATCGCCGGGTCGCTGTTGACCTTGACCGCGTAGTAGATCTGGACGCGGGGAAAGTGGCGGCGGAAGAGCTTGTAGTTGCGCCGCAACTCGTCGTGATCGACGACGAACAGCGGGGTGCCGTGCTTCTCGGCCAGTGCCAACAGCGTCTTGCGGTTCATCGTCGTGGTGTCGGCTCCTCGGCAGGGGACGCCTCCGGTTTCGGCTTTCCCGGCCGGCGGCGTCGCGGCAGTATATCGCTGCCGTGCCGGCCGGAGCCGGGGGGCGGAGGTCCGGCTCGCTGCGACCCCGGCCTGTCACGCGCGTTGCCGGAGATCCGCGATGAACCTGCTGCAGACCTCGATCGCGCTGGCAGCGGCCGGTGCCTTCGGCACGCTCGCCCGCGCCGGGTTCACCGAGCTGGTCGCCCGCTCGCTCGGCACGCGCTTTCCGTGGGGCACGCTCGCCGTCAATCTCGTCGGAGCCGCGGCATTCGGCGCCGTCGCCGGCCTGTCGCGGGGGCGGGTCGAGCTGCCGCCGGGGTTGGAGGCGGTGCTGCTGGCCGGGCTGCTCGGCGGGTTCACGACCTTCTCGAGCTATGCCTTCCAGGCGGTGGACCTCCTGGAAACCGGCCGCCCCGGAGCAGCGCTGGCCTATGCCCTGGCGTCCAACTCGCTCGGCCTGCTGGCGGTGTGGGTCGGGCTCCGTCTGACGCGCTGAGCACTCCGGTCGTCAACGCCCCACTGTGCCGGGCGGTGCTTCCGAGGGCGCGACGATCCCGAGCTCGTGGCCCGCGCGCGGGCTGCGCCAGTATTCGTAGCGCTGCGAGTAGACCTGGTCGTGGGGGGTGTGCCAGTAGATGTCGAGCGGCCCCCATTTGCTCTCGACGAGGACGAAACCGTCGGGCCCGGTCGCCTTGACCAGGCCGGTGTGGACGATCGCGCCTTTGCCGTCGCGGTACACGATCAGGTCGTTGGGGCGCGGTGTGGCGACCGCGACGTAGCCGTTGTCGGAAAGAATTTGCTCGACGTCGGCGCTCCCGACCTGGAACCGTCCCCCGGTGAACACCCATCCGTGGCAGTTGGAGGGAGACCGTGACGAGTCGGCGACGATCACGCGCCCGTCGAACCCGTCCGGCACGAGCGGCTCGTGCTCGGGGGTGACGTAGCGGCGGAGGTGGATTGCCGTACCGCGGTCGGTGATCGCGTGGGCGCCGGTTTCGTCCGGTTCCTCCTCGACGGGAACCGCGAGGAAGGGGTCGAAGTCGAGTCGCTGCGGAGCCGCGATCGCCTGGAGCCGTACGCACGCCAGGGCCAGCGCCGCCACGATACCCCCCGTCCACGCCCAGCCCCATCGGTCGCCACGTGTCGGCGGCGCGGCGAGGATCGCGGTCGCCAGGAGGATTCCCGCCAGACCGGCCGCGAGGCGCACGAGGACCCACGCCCCCTCGGTCTCGGCCGGCTCGGAGGAGCGCAGCGCGAGGTCGGCGACGGCCAGGGCCGTGACGAGCACCAGCGACCAGCGGACGAAGTTCCCCCACCAGGCAAACGGTGTCCTTCGCGACACCGCGAGCCAAGCCGTACCGGCCGCGGCGCAAGCCGTGGCGATCGACAGTGACAACCAGACGGCGACGAGCGGCACACTGGCGGCGGCGGTAGTGGTGTGCGGCATCGACGGGTCGTTGGAACGCGGATGCACGCCTGCCACGTCGGCGGGGCGTCATCCCGTTCAACCCGTGTCGGGCGGCTGAGTTGCCCTCACCTGCCCAGCCTTTCCAGGACGCAAGGTTCTTTCTCCTTGCCGCGGGGGAGGCGCTCGGCCGCTCGGAGGGAGACTCGCGGCTTCTGCGCGGTGGTTCGGGTCGACGAGGAGGTTTGGGCGTCGGCGGGCGGCGCCGTCCATGCTGCGGGGCCAGTCACGCTCCCGCGGGAAACACCGCGGGTTTCCCCCAGCCGCGCCGGCCACCTCCGGCGGCCGGCGCCGTCGTCCGCGGGCTTCCCGCGAGCGCTCCAACTGCGGTCGCGGTCGCCCGCCTCGGGCATGGAAGCCGACCGGGAAGGCCAGGGACGACGTAGACGTGCTGCCGACGGTCGCGGAGTTGTTCCCCGAGGGGGCGGCGGACGAAACGGCAAAAATGCCGCAACCCAAGCCGCGGTAAGGGGATCGTTCGTCCACGGGTCGATCTGGACGAATCCGGACAAATGGACGAAATGCCGCCACGTCTTCGCCAGCGAGGACGACCGGCGACGGATTTCGCCTTTCGTCCGATTTCGTCCGCCGACGGTCCGGACAAATTGAACCCCTGTCCCGACAAGGGTGCTGCGCGGTGGCGGTGACGAGGCCGCCCGCCGCTGGGAGTCTTTTTGCCAACCGCCCACCATCCGGCCGCACTCGTAGATACCCTCGGCCGCCGCCTCGTACTGTTTGGCCGTGAGAATCTTGCGGTCGTGGGCTAGCCGCACGAGCCACCGCAGTACTTCCATCTCGCGGTTGGCCTGCGCCAAGATCGCCGTCTTGTCCTGCGACCACGTCGCCTCCACGAGCAACTCCAGCACATGGATCGACCGCTCGGCCAGTCGCTGCCCGAAAACGAATCGCTGGTTCTTCGGAAAGTGGTCCACGCGGTCGAGCATCCACGACACCACCCGGTACCACTTCATGAGCACGATCGGCTGCTTCACCGCTCGCGCCATGAACCACCCTGCCACCTTGGCAGACCCCAAAAAATAACGCGAAGCATCGCCGCCGCTCAGAGCGACGGCGACGCCCCGACAGGAAAACAGGCCTCCTGCCGGGGCACGCGCCGACCTCACGAACACCGGTTATCAAAAGGGGACAAAGGGTCAAAGAGATAAAGTTCACAGGCAACCGTCAGCGGCCCTGCCGGCGTTGCTCCAGGAGCGCCAGTCCGAACACGATCAGCACCATCGCCAGGCGCGCTCCCGCTGCGTCGATCTCCGGAACGCCGGAGGGGCCGCTGACCGGACTTGCGAGACGAAAACCGATGCCGCCGCTCTCGTCCGACGGGGCGACCGGCATCCCGAACCTGAAGGAGGACGACAAGTTGAACGCGACGCTGCCCCAGGCGCCGCCGCGGAACCCACGAGACGAGCCGGCTGCGCCATCCAGATCGTTCCACTGATACACATTCCCGCTCTGGTCGAACGTGCCGTAGAAACTCGCACTGTTCGTGAACGTACCCACGTCGGTCAGGTAGTTCTGGCTCCCCGAGTAACTCGACGACTGCGTCACTGAATAGACACCGTTGTAGTAGTTCGCCTGATTCACACCGCTGCCGACCACGTTACCCGGGGCCGTGTTGCTCCGCGTGGCATACGTGTAGTAGCCGCCCGTGCCCGAGTTGAGCGCCGGCGAGTAATACGCCGCCTTGTACCACTCGTTCTCTGTCGGGATGTAAAACGTCGGGGCGGCGCTCGTGTTGGGGTTCGTGGCGTTCTTCGCCGGAGCATTCCCCGTCGTCGCCCCGTTCACGTTGTAGGCACCATTCTCTGTCGTCGTGCTGTTCTGCGCTCCCGTCGGCTGGCCGTTCGCCATCCAGTTCGCAAAGCGGGCTGAATCAAACCAACTCACGTACGTGATCGGGCGGTTGGCACTGTCGCCGCCGTTGTTTATCACGCTGTAGGTGTACGAGCCTGAAACACCCGTTCGTGAAATGCCTGCCACGTTGAGGTCGGTCGCCATACTCGCGTTGTAGAGCGAGTAGGTATCGGTCGCGGCGACGGCATTCAAAAACGCCGTGTACTGCCCGATCGTCACATCGTATTTCGCGATCTGGTAGTCGTACGCCACGCCGCCGTAGCCGGTCGCGTCGTTGGCGTTGCCGGCGTTCCCCACCGACACCATGTCGATCGTGACGGCATGGGCCGCCGTCACAGTCAGAGCGAGCACGAGCGCGGCGGCACAGCGCGTGAAACGCAGAGCGTTCATCGGAGGTTCTCCAGTGGCG
>JAGWVR010000129.1 GCA_018970785.1 Planctomycetota bacterium | reverse complement strand
ACCGGCACGCAGCTCGACGTGCCGCCTCACTCGGTGGCCCGGCCGGAGCTCGGGCGCGACAAATCGGGCCCGCTCGGCTTGGCGACCACCGACCGGATCGAGCCCTGGCAGTTCGGCGGCGAGGCCTGCGTGATCGACGTCCGCGACCTGCTCGACAAGGCCCCTCCGGGCACGAGCCCGCTGGTGACTCCCGACCGCGTCGAGCGCTTCGAGCGTGCCCATCGCCCGGTGGGGCGCGGCGACGTCGTCCTGTTCCGCAGCGGCTATTCCGACCGCTCCTACCGGCCATTGCCCGAAGGGCGGCGGTTCATCGCCGACGTCCTCGACCGCAAGGCACCCGGCTACCCCGACCCCGATCCCGACTGCATGGATCTGCTCGGCACGCGCGGCGTCCTCGCCGCCGGCACCGACAGCGCGAGCATGGGGCCGCTCCCCGACCTCGCCGAGCCGACGCACTACGCCGGGCTGAAGTACGGCATGATCTGGACCGAGGGGGCGACGAACCTCGGGGAGCTCCCCGACGTCGGCGCCTTCTATTGCTTTCTCGGTCCCAAGCACCGCGACGGCCCCTACGGCGAGGGGCGCGCGTTCTCGATCGTCGGCGGCGATCTGCCGCGCCGGCTGATCGACGCCTGCCGCGACAAGCGCGCGATCGACCTGTCGCCGACGCTGTCCGCCGACCGGCCGCTGGTGTCGCCGGGGATCGGCACCGGCAATCACCGCCAGCCCTACCTGCGCGTCGACTTCCTCTACTCCGACTATCTCGACATGTGGCACCACGGCCACCTCATGGACGCCGCTACCGGCACGCATCTCGTGCCGCCGGCCTATGCGCTCCCGCCCCCCGGCGCGGCGCCGGCCCTCGCGCCCGAGGTCCGCGGGTGGCTCGAGGACTACGAGCGCCGCTTCGGCCCGCGCGGCACGAGCACGCAGACCGCCGAGCAGGTGCCGATCGAGCAGACCTGCGGCGAGGCCCGTGTGATCGACGTCCGCGGCCTGGTCGGCTCGACCGAGCCGGCGAGTTGGCCGCGGTCGCCGGAGATCACCGTCGCCATGATCGAGGCCTTCGAGGCGGCGGGCGGCCCGCTGCGCCCCGGCGAGATCGTCATCTTCCGCACCGACCATGTCGACGGGCACCTCGCTCCGTCACGGACGTCCCCCGGGATGTGGAGTGCGCCACTGGCCGGCAAGGCCGAGGGCTGGCCCGCTCCCGGGCCGGAGGCGATCGCCTACCTGGCGAGGAAGGGAATCGGCTGCGTCGCCACCGACGCACCGGACCTGGGCGGCGTCGAGCCGAAGCGCGCCGCCCACGTCTACTGGGCCCTGGGCAGCCGGGGGATGGCGGGCGTCGAGTTTCTCGTCAACGTCGCGGCCATTCCGCCGCGCGGAGCATACTTCCTGTTCGCTGCAGTGAAGATCCGCGATTGCCACGCCGGGCCGGGGCGCGCGATCGTGCTCTACGACGCGGGGGGCGGAGACGAGGGGGCCGGCACGGTTCCTGGCGGCCGGTGAAGGCGGTCGTCCGCCGGTGGTGATCCGTGAGGCGCGGATGGCGTTGGGGGGCAGGATGGCCGACGACCTCGAAACAGCGACGTTCCGCACCGTCGCCTGGCGGATCGTGCCGTTGGTCTGCCTGTTGTACGTGCTCAACATCCTCGACCGGGCAAACGTCGGCTTCGCGCGGCTGGCGATGCAGGACGACCTCGGCCTGTCGAAGGAGACCTTCGACCTCGGCTACGGGATGTTCTACGTCGGCTATCTGCTCTTCGAGGTGCCGAGCAATTTCCTCCTCCGCCGCTACGGCGCGCGCCGCTGGATCGCCCGGATCATGATCAGCTGGGGACTGGTCTCGGCGGCCACGATGCTGGCCCGCGACACGACGACGTTCTACGCGCTGCGGATCCTCCTCGGGATCGCCGAGGCGGGGTTCTTCCCCGGGATCATCCTCTACCTCGGCGACTGGTTCCCCGACCGGCAGCGGGCGAAGATGACGGCGTTCTTCATGCTCGCGATCGGCCTCTCGAACGTCGTCGGTAATCCGCTCTCGGGCTGGATCATGGACACCTTCGACGGCGTCGCCGGGCTCCACGGCTGGCAGTGGCTGTTCCTCCTCGAGGGGCTGCCGACGGCGCTGGTCGGCGTGGGGGTGCTGTGGTGGCTCGACGACGGGCCGAACACGGCCCGCTGGCTCCCTGCCGAGCAGCGCGACTGCCTGCTCGGCTGCCTGGCGCGCGAGGACGAAGCCCGGCGCCGTCGCCATGGCGCCGGCCACTGGGAGGCGATGCTCCAGCCGCGGGTGTGGTGGCTGATCGCGCTGTATTTCACCGTCGCCGTCGGCACCAACGCCAGCGGTGCCTATTTCCCCACCCTCATCAAGCAACGCCACGCCGGCGCGTCGAACCTCACGATCGGCCTGCTGACGGCGCTGCCGCACCTCTGTGCCGTGGTCGCGATGGCGTTGGTCGGGATCAGCTCCGACCGCTCCGGGGAACGGCGCCTCCACCTCACGGCAGCGGCGCTGGTGGCGGCCACCGGCTGGGCGATCGTCGCCGGCGCCTCGTCGCCGGCGCTGGCGCTGGTCGGCCTGTGCCTGGCGCAGGCCGGGATGATGAGCATGCTGCCGGTGTTCTGGACGATCCCGGCCACGTTCCTCTCCGGGGCTGCGGCCGCCGGCGGGATCGCGCTGATCAATTCGGTCGCCAACATCGGCGGGTTCTTCGGGGCGACGATCCTCGGCCGGTTCGGCATCCCCGCCGTCGCGGCGCTGCTCGTCGGCGGTGCGATCCTCGCCGCGCTGATGCGGCCCGAACCGCCACCCGGAAGCGATCACGAGGAGGAATCCGGTGGCTGACGACCTGTTCGATCTCTCCGGCCGGGTCGCGGTCGTTTCCGGGGCGGCGCAGGGGCTCGGCCGGGCGACGGCGCTGGCGCTGGCCGCCCACGGCGCCGACGTCGTCCTCGTCGACCGCAACCGCGCCGGCGCCGAGGCGACCGCGGCGGAGATCGGCCGGGTCGGACGGCGGACGCTGGCGCTGGCCGCGGACGTCGCCGATCCGACGGCGATCGCTGGCCTGTTCGCACGCGTCGACGAGGTTTTCGGCCGTGTCGACTTCCTCGGCAACGTTGCCGGCGACGGCCACCTCGCCCGTCCCGAGGACCTGTCGGCCGCCGACCTGAGGACGGTGCTCGAGAACCTCGTCGTCGGCCGGTTCGCGATGTGCCAGGAGGCGGGGCGGCGGATGCTCGCCCGCGGCCGCGGCTCGATCATGAACATCGGCTCGCTCGCCTCGTCGACGGCGCTGGGGCGCGGCCACGTCGCCTACTCGATGGCGATGGGGGCGGTGGTGCAGATGACACGCGAGCTGTCCACCGAATGGTGCCACCGCGGCGTGCGGGTCAATTGCGTCGCCCCGGCGCAGGTCGTCAACCCCAGCCTCGAGGCGCGGATGGCCGCCGACCCGGGGCTCGAGGGGCGGTTCCTCCACGGCATCCCCGCCGGACGGCTCGGCCAGCCGCGCGACATCATGGGGATCGCGGTCCTGCTGGCCTCCGACGCCTCGGCGTGGATCAGCGGCGCGGTGATCCCGCTCGACGGCGGCAACCTCGCGATGAACGCCGGGGGCACGCCCGGCCACGAGCAGCAGCCGGTCCAGCCGTTTCGCGCCGAGCGATGACCGCCCGCGGTAGCGGAGCCTGGCGTACCGGCATCAGGCGTCGGCCGGCCCGCCGGCATCCGCTGCGGCGCCGCCGTCGCCGGGAGCCGGGCCCGAAAAGAGAACGAGGATGCTCGGCAGCACGAGGAAATCGGCGACCAGCGCCGCGGTGATCGCGAAGATCGACAACCCCGCGAACACGCGCAACGGCGGCAGCCGGCAGAACAGCAGCGGCGCCATCCCCGCCGCCAGCGTCGCCGCGGCGATCACCATCGCCCGGCCGCTGGTGCGGAGCACGCGCTCGACCGCGGCCCGGCGCGACAGCCCGGCGCGGCGGCCGGCGAGGAACGCCGCCATGAAGTGGATGGCACTGTCGTCGGCGAGCCCGAGCGCGATGCTGAACGTGACGGCGCTGGCCAGCCGGAGCGGCTCGCCGAACGCGACCAGCACGGCGCTGGTGGCCAGCATCGGCAGCAGGTTGGGAAGGATGCAGAGGAGGCCGTAGCGGACGCTGCGGAAGGCGACGACGGTCATCGCGAGGATGATCCCGGCCGAGGTGAACAGGCTGGCGCGAGTGTCTTCGATGATCTGGTAGACGTTGCGGGCGGCGGTGACGGCCGACCCGGTGAGGCCGACTTCGAATCCGGGGTGGGCGGTCGCGACCGCGGCCAGGCGCCGCGACAGATCCTCGAACTGCGGCAGCAGGCGCGCGGCACCGACGTCGGGAACGTGGGCCGTGACCACGCCGCGGCGGAGGTCGGGGCGGAGGAAGCGGTGGAGGTGGCGCTCCGGCATCCGGTCGAGCTGGCGGACGGCGTCGCCGTCGATCACGCCGTCGCGGGCGAAGCCGGTGAGGAGCGTGCACGGCGAGAAGACGCCGTGGAGGTCGGGCGTCCGCGCCAGTTCGTCCTCGACGGCACGGATCACCGCGAGCACCTCCGGGGAGCCGATCTCCGTCCCCTCGGGCCACTCGACGGTCGCCGACACCAGCAGCGATCCGCCGAGGGTCTCGTCGCACAACCGCGTCACCGCGACGGTCGGATCGCCGGAGGGGAGCATCTCCAGCCAGCGGATGTCGCTGGCGAGCCGGAGGCTCGCGGCGGCGCAGACGACCAGCGCCACCAGCGCCGCGGCGAGCGATGCCCGCGGGCGGGCGAGGCACAGCAGCGCCAGCCGGCCGAGCCAGCCCGAGCCCGTCCCCTCCCCTGCGGCGTCGGCGGCGGCGACGTCTTCGCCCGGGGGG
>JAGWVR010000128.1 GCA_018970785.1 Planctomycetota bacterium | reverse complement strand
CAATGTCGCCGCCGCCGCCCGGCTCGACGAGATCGTGGCGCGCGTCGCCGCGGCGCGGGCCGCGCCCCTCTCCGCGGTGCGCGTCGGCCCCGCCGATCTGCCGCTGGTCGTGCGCCTCGCCGCACCTGAGAAAGTCGGCATCGATCGGCTCGCGGCGGCGGCGGCCGTCGCGCGGCTCGAGGGGGGCCGGCGCCCGGCGGTGATCGTCGACTGCGGCACCGCCGCCACGGTCGGCTGCGTGGCGGCCGACGGGGCGTTTCTCGGCGGGGCGATCTTCCCCGGGCCGACGCTGCTCGCCCGGGCGCTGGCCACCGGCACGAGCCTGCTCCCCGAGGTCCAGGGGCCACTCGATTCCCCACCGCCCCCCCCGGGGCGCTCGACGCCCGAGGCGATCACCGTCGGGATCGGCTGGGGGATCCGCGGGGCGATCCGGACGCTCGTCGACCGCTCGTGCGACGCGCTCGGCGGCGATCCCGCGCTGTACCTCACCGGCGGCGGCCGGGGCGTGCTCCGCGACGCCCTGCCGGAGGCGATCGAGCGGCCGGATCTCGTCCTCGAGGGGCTGGCGCTGGCCGCCGAACGGCACGCGCCGGCGTGATCGCCGCGGCGGCGCGGGGCGGGCGACGCCCCCGGCCGGCGGAGGTAGACTGCGGCCGCGGGCGGCCACTCCGGCCGGTCCGCTCATCGCGCATGGAACCGTGTCGTGACGTCGTCGAGCTCCGCCGATCGCTTGCCGGGTGAGACTGCGGCCGCCGGCGCCCGTGGGGATCGCGACGGCAGCCGCTCGCGGGCCCTCGCGCTGGCCGCGGCGCGCATCGCCGAGGAGACGCGCGGCACCGACGTGTGCGTCCTCGACCTCCGCGGCCTGACGCCCGTGTTCGACTACTTCGTCGTCGCCACCGGGGCGAGCCGGCGGCAGCTCCACGCGATGGCCGACGAGATCGAGAAGGTCGTCGGCCACGACCTCCACGACCACAAGCGCGGCGGCGAGGGCTACGAGGAGGGGCGCTGGATCGTGCTCGACTACGGCGACGTCGTCGTCCATCTGTTCGACGCCGACGCGCGCGGCTACTGGGACATCGAGCACCTGTGGAGCGACGCGCGCCGCGTTCCCCTGCCGGCTGCGGGGGCGCAGCCGTGACCGCCGACGGTCCGCAGCAGGCTCCGGCGGCCGGCACGTTCCGCGACCGCCTCCGCGGGGCGTTTGCCACCGCACTTGCCGCGGCGCACGCGGAGGGGGTGCTGCCGATCGCGGCCGGCGACCTGCCCGGCCTGGTCGACCAGGTCCGCGAGACGGCCGATCCGAAGTTTGGCGACTATTCGGCGACGCTGGCGATGGGGCTGGCGAAGAAGGCGGGCAAGAAGCCGCGCGACGTCGCCGTCGAACTGGCCCGGCGCCTCCCGGCGGCCCCGGGGTTCGCCGCCACGTTCACCCCCCCCGGCGATCCGGTCGGCCCCGGCTTTCTCAACGTCCGCGTCCGCGACGACGCCCTCGCGGCGGCGATCTCGGCGGCGTTCGCCGACGAGCGCCTCGGCGTGCCGGCAGTCGCCCGCGCCGAGACGATCGTCGTCGACTTCAGCTCCCCCAACGTCGCCAAGCCGATGCACGTCGGCCACATCCGCTCGACGGTGATCGGCGACGCCTTGGCGCGGATCCTCCGCTTCCGCGGCCATCGCGTCGTCACCGACAACCACCTCGGCGACTGGGGCACGCAGTTCGGGATGATCATCTGGGGCTGGAAGCACTGCCGCGACGACGCCGCCTTCGCCGCCGACCCGACCGCCGAACTGGGGCGCCTGTACCGGCTCGTCCGCAAGGTCGCCGACGCCAAGCCGGAGGATCTGGCGGCCGATCCGTCGGCTGCCGCCCTCGCCGCGCGCCATCCCGACGCCGGCCGCGAGGTCCTCGAGGAGACGGCCAAGCTCCACGCCGGCGACGCCGAGAACCGCGCCCTCTGGCAGCGCTTCATGCCCGCCTGCCTGGCCGACATCGAGCGGCTCTACCGGCGCCTCGACGTCTCGTTCGACCACTGGCTCGGCGAGAGCTTCTTCCAACCGTTCCTCGCCGACGTCGTCGCCGATCTCGAGTCGCGCGGATTGGCGCGCGAGAGCCGCGGCGCGACCGGGATCTTCCTCGACGGCGACGACAAGCCGCCGTTCCTCGTCCGCAAGGCCGACGGCGCCTTCCTCTACGCGACCACCGATCTGGCCACGATCCGCTGGCGGCTCGAGCACTGGAGGCCCGACCGGATCCTGTACGTCGTCGACCACCGCCAGGGGCAGCACTTCGACCAGTTGTTCCGCACCGCGGCGCGGTGGGGCCTGCCGGGCCTCGACGGCGTGGCGCTCGTCCACGTCGCTTTCGGCACCGTCCTCGGCGACGACGGCAAGCCGTTCAAGACGCGCTCCGGCGACACCGTCGGCCTCGAATCGCTCCTCGACGAGGGGGTGGAGCGGGCCGGGCAGCTCGTCGCCGCCGACGAGGGGCTCGCGGCGGAGGAGCGGCGCAACGTGGCCGAGACGGTCGGCATCGGCGCGATCAAATACGCCGACCTCTGCCAGAACCGGACCACCGACTACGTCTTCAGCTACGACAAGATGCTCGAGCTCAAGGGGAACACCGCCGCCTACATGCAGTATGCGGTCGCCCGGGTCGAGGGGGTGCTGGAGAAGGGGGGCGTCGACCGCGATGCCCTGCGGCGCTCGGCCCCGGCGATCACGCTGGCGGATCCCCGCGAGCGCGCCCTCGCGCTGGCGCTGCTGCGGTTCGGCGAGGTCCTCGAAGACGTCGAGGCCGACTACCGGCCCAACCTCCTGACCGCGTGGCTCTACGACCTCGCCGGCCGCTATTCGGCCTTCTACGACGGCCTGCCGATCCTCAAGGCCCCCGAGCCCGAGCGCACCAGCCGGCTGGCGCTGGCCGACCTCACCGGCCGCGTCCTCCGCAGGGGGCTCGAGCTGCTCGGCATCGGCACCGTCCGGCGGATGTGATCCCGATCCCGGAAGGCGTTCCATGACCGCGGCGCTCGCCACGATTCGCAACATCGGCATCGTCGCCCACATCGATGCCGGCAAGACGACGCTCACCGAGCGGATGCTGTTCTTCACCAAGACCAGCCACCGCCTCGGCGACGTCGACCGCGGCACGACCGTGACCGACTTCGATCCCGAGGAGCAGGAGCGCGGGATCACGATCTACTCCGCCGCCGTCAGCTTCCGCTGGCGCGACGTGACGGTGAACCTCATCGACACCCCCGGCCACGTCGACTTCACCGCCGAGGTGGAGCGGAGCCTGCGCGTGCTCGACGGCGCGGTGGTGGTGTTTTCCGCGCGCGAGGGGGTCGAGGCGCAGAGCGAGACGGTCTGGCGCCAGGCCGACAAATACCACGTGCCCCGGGTGGCGCTGGTCAACAAGCTCGACCGCGAGGGGGCCGATTTCTTCGGCACGATCGACCAGATCGAGAAGCGCCTCGGCGCCAAGGCGCTCGTCCTCCAGGTGCCGCTGGGGATCGGCCCGCCGCACGTCAGTGATCCGTTCCGCGGGCTCGTCGACCTGGTGGAGATGAAGCTCCTCACCTACCCGCCGCGCGACGAGGTCCTCTCCGCCGCGGTGCCGGCCGACGCCTTCACCGCCGGGCCGATCCCCGCCGAGGTGACCGACCTGGCCGCCGAGTGGCGCGAGCAGCTCGTCTCGACGCTCTTCGACTTCTCCGACGAGCTCGCCGAGCTGGCGATGAACGAGGCGCCGATCCCCGTCGACGTGATCCACCGTGCGATCCGGCAGGCGACGCTCGCCCGTTCGGTGGTGCCCGTCCTCGGCGGCTCGGCGCTCGACTGCATCGGCGTCCAGCCGGTGCTCGACGCCGTCGCCCGCTACCTCCCCAGCCCCGCCGACGTGCCCCCCGTGGAGGGCCTCGACCCGGCGAAGAAGACGCCGGTCACGATCGCGCGGAAGGCCGATCCGAAGGCGCCGTTCTCCGGCCTCGTGTTCAAGATCCTCGCCGAGAAGCACGGCGACCTGTTCTTCGTCCGCGTCTATTCCGGCACGCTCGAGGCGGGGAGCCGGGCCTGGAATCCGCTCAAGCAGAAGAAGGAAAACATCGCGCAATTGTGGCGCGTGCAGGCCGACCGGCGCGAGCAGATCGAGAGCTGCACCGCCGGCGACATCGTCGGCGTGATCGGCCCGCGCGCGAGCGTGACGGGCGACACCCTCTGCGACGCGGCGGCGCCGATCGTGCTCGAGACGATCCGGTTCCCGGAGACGGTGATCTCGATGGCGATCGAGCCGGAGACGAGCCTCGAGCGGAAGAAGCTCGCCGACGTCCTCGAGATGATGAAGCGGCAGGACCCGACGTTCAGGGCGCTCGAGAGCGAGGAGACGGGGCAGACGCTGATCTCGGGGATGGGCGAATTGCACCTCGAGGTGATCCGCCACCGCCTCGAGCGCGACTTCAAGCTCAAGTGCCGGGTCCACAAGCCGCGCGTGAGCTACAAGGAGTCGATCGAGCGCGCCGCGACGGCGGTCGGCCAGGCCAACCGCCAGGTGGCGGGGCAAACGCTCGTGGCCACGGTCACGCTCCGTGCCGAGCCGACCTCCGACCAGGGGCCGGTGGTGGTCGAGCAGGGGTGGTTTCCGGAAGACGACTCGCTGGCGGCCCTGGCGGCGACGATGACGCAATCGGTCCGCGAGAGTGCGGAGCGCGGGGGGCTCAAGGGCTGTCCGCTGTGGGGCGTGCGGATCACGGTCCTGGAGAGCCCGATCCCGGAGCCGCCCCCCTCGGACGTGGCGATCCGGATCGCGGCGGCCGACGCGATCGACAAGCTGCTCGCCGCGGCCGGCTCGGTGCTCCTGGAGCCGGTGATGCGGGTCGAGGTGAGCGTGCCGGAGGAGCATCTCGGCGACGTGATCAACGATCTGCAGCAGCGGCGGGCGATCATCACGGCGACGGAGATCCGCGGCGGGGTGACGGTGCTGACGGCGGAAGCGCCGCTGGCGAGCATGTTCGGGTATTCGGCGGCGGTCCGGAGCGTGAGCCAGGGC
>JAGWVR010000127.1 GCA_018970785.1 Planctomycetota bacterium | reverse complement strand
CCGTCGCGCTGTGCTTCGACGGTGGGGACGGTGCGCCGCGGCGCCTCACGGTGGTGGGGCGGCCGGGGATGCTTCCGGTCGGCCGGATCGGGCGCGGGATCGCCGACTGGATCGAAGCCACCACTTCCGCGGAAACGCCGTAAAAATCGCCCTTTTGGTGGCCGGGGGCGTCAGCCTATCCTCCCCCCACCGGCGCGACCGCGCCATGGGACCGGCGGCTGCACCGGCGCGCAGCCCGACGAGGAGAGACGCATGCGTTCGATCGCGGTCGCCAACCAGAAGGGGGGCGTGGGCAAGACGACGACGTCGGTCAACCTCGCCGTCGGCTTGGCGCGGGCCGGTCGCCGGGTGTGTCTGGTCGATCTCGACCCGCAGGCCCATGCCACGCTCCATGTCGGTGTCCAGCCGGGGAGCCATCCACTGTCGGCGTTCGACGTCCTCACCGGCGGCGTCCCGCTCGCCGACGCGACGGTCGCCGCGGCGGAGAATCTCTGGCTCGTGCCCTCGCACATCGACCTGTCGGCCACCGAAGTGGCGCTGGCCGGTCAGCCGGGGCGCGAGTCGATCCTCACGCGCCGGTTCGCCGACGACCCCGCCTGTGCCGGCACCGGCCCGGCCCCCTACGACTACCTGATCGTCGACTGCCCCCCGTCGCTCGGCTTGCTGTCGCTCAACGCGATGGCCGCGGTCGACAGCGTCCTCCTCCCGCTCCAGCCCCATTTCCTCGCCCTCCACGGGTTGAGCAAGCTGCTCGAGACGGTGGAACTGGTCGCCGACCGCGTCAATCCCCGGCTGGCGGTCCTGGGAGTGGTGTTTTGCCTCTATGAATCGGGCACGCGCCTCGCGCTCGAGGTCGGGCGCGACGTCGAGGCGTTTTTCGCTGCCGCGTCGGAGCGGCATCGGGCCTGGCGCGACGCCCGGGTGTTTGCCACCCGGGTCCGGCGCAACATCCGTCTGGCGGAAGCGCCGAGCTTCGGCTGCTCGATCTTCGACTACGCTCCCGACTCCCACGGAGCCGAGGACTACGGCAAGCTCGCCGCCGAGATCGATCAGGCGGCGGCGGTGGCGCTCGACGCAGCGCGGCGGGCGGCCTGAGGAGCGGCGACCGGACCGGAGGTCACGGTGAGGGACAGCGGCAGCCCCGACCCCGTCGACCGCTCGGGAGCGGCTGCCGGGGCCCCGAGATCGGGCAGCCACCAGTAGCACGAGGCAGAGGGGTCCATGCCGACGAGGATGCCCGTGGAGTCGAAGGCCTCGGCCGAGACGAACGCGACCGGGGTGGGGCGCACACCGGAGGCGACCGAACGCGACGACGAGCAGCGGACCCTGGCCATGCGTGGAATGCTTCCTGCGGAGGGGGCGGAGTGTGAATCGTCAGGCCCGCCCCGTGGAGAGCAGTTTTCGCGGCGGTCCCGGCCATTCACGGCCCTGGTCGCACCGGCGCGGTGTCGCCTGACAGCTCCAAAAAGTCTGCATTTGGTGTTTTGGGTAATCAAGGAAGATTGGGAAGACAGGGAAAAATCTGAGGATTTTCGCTGAAAACCCTTGTATTTCGTATCGTTCCACTCGCTGCCGGCCGTGCGAAGGTGCCGGAGCGGTGGGGTTTTCGGCTCCCCGGGAGGCCTGTTCCCGGCACTCTTCCGAGGATGAGGCGTTCGATGCCACACCGTCGTGCCGCTGCGTTGCCCGTGGTCGTCGCCCTCGCGGCCGTCGCCGCGCTGGGTTGTGCCCTGCCCGCCACGGTCGCCCACGCGCAAGACGCGCCGCCGACCGGGTTCCGGCGCCTCGCCCCGGGCGTGCTGACGGTGATCCCGTCCGACCGCTCGGCCGACGACCCGCTGCAGCGGGCCGACATCCCCGAGATCACCCGCGGCTTTCCCGACCGCGTCTGGCAGCCGCGCCAGTCGCCGCCGGGGAGCACGTTCGTCGGGCGCGGCGCCAACCGCGACTTCCTCCGTGACATCTGGTGCCTGGAGTTCGCGTTCAAGCCGCCACGGCAGATCGACGTCGACATCCCGGCCGGCGAGTTGCGGATGCGCCGCAAGCGGGTGTGGTACCTCGTGTACCGCGTCCGCAACACCGGCGGCCGGCGGGTCGTCGGCGAGGGGGGCGACATGACCAAGCTCGTCACCGAGCCGGTGCAGCTGCCGGTGCGCTTCATTCCCCACATGGTGCTCGAGAGCGTCGAGGGGCTGTCGGCGTCCGAGGGAGCGACCTCCTACCGCGCCTACCTCGACCGGCTGATCCCCACCGCGGTCGACGCCATCCGGGCGCGCGAGTTCGGGGCCACCCCCGACCAGCCGGTGTTCGACAGCGCGACGATGGCGGCGACGGAGATCCCGCCCGGGGGCGAGCGCTGGGGGATCGCCACCTGGGAAGACGTCGATCCGCGGATCGACTTCTTCTCGGTCTACGTCCGCGGCCTGACCAACGCGATCCGCTGGCGCACGCGGGCCGACGCCACGTTCACCCCCGATTCGGTCCCCGGCCGCGGCGAGGAATACGCGCTGGAGAGCCTGCGGCTCGACTTCTGGCGCCCCGGCGACGACCGCGACGAGGCGGTCGAGCAGGTGAGCATCGGCCATGCGGGGCTCTACGAGACGCGGACGCTCGGCTCGAAGCTCCTCGCCATCGCCGCGCGCCCCGCGGTGGTGAAATCGAATCCGCCGCTGGGCCTGGAGGCGCTCGGCCTGACCTGGGCCGACCTCCTCGATCCGCCGCCGCCGGCCGCCGAGGGCGACGACGCGCCGCGGTCGCTCACGCCCCTCGCGCGGGTCGTCGATCGGCTGGCGAAACTGCCCGACGCCCCGGCACGCGGCCGCGCCGTCCGCGACCTGCTCGGCGACCTCGCCATCGGGCAACTTGAAGAGGCCACCCGGGCGCTCGTCGGCCCGGTCGATCCCCAGGCCGACGCCGCCCGCCGGGCAGGCCTCACGGCCCTCGGCACGACGCCCGAGCAGCTCGCCGGCAAGCCCTTGGCCGGTCTCGCGGCGGTGATCGGGGCGCTGGAAAAGGTCCGCGATCCCGCCCGCCGCGACGCCCTCGCCGCCGCGCTCTTCGGTCCGGCCGCGCGGCGGATCGACGACCTCGCCGACGAGGTGGCACTGGCCCGCGGCGAGGCGGTGCTCGACGAGTTCGACCTCGACCGCCGGCCGCTGGCGACGGCCGGACCGCTGACCGGGTTCGATTTCGCGCGGACGCTGATCGACGGCGAGGCCGACGCCGACCGGCGGGCGCGCCTCGTCGCCGGCCTGTTCGGCGCCGAGGGACCGTCGCTCTACGCCACCGCCACGGGGGCAGGGGAGGGAATTGACCACGCCTGGGTTTTCCGCTACGAAACCCCAGAGTAAGCTCTCCGCCGGCAGGTGGTTCCCCT
Organism: Planctomycetota bacterium; assembly: GCA_018970785.1. Classification (GTDB taxonomy): domain Bacteria; phylum Planctomycetota; class Planctomycetia; order Pirellulales; family UBA1268; genus F1-20-MAGs016. Next base: position 1,712 of record JAGWVR010000127.1, on the reverse strand, counting down.
CGTCTCCCGGGATCGTGTCATGGCCCACAAAAAAGGTCAGGGTTCCAGTCGCAACGGCCGTGATTCGAACGCCCAGCGGCGCGGGGTGAAGAAGTTCGCCGGCCAGACCGTGCGGGCCGGCAACATCCTCGTGCGGCAGGTCGGGACCAAGTTCCAGCCGGGTCGCAACGTCGGCATGGGCACCGACTACACGCTCTTCGCCCTCGTCGACGGCGTCGTCGGCTTCGACCGCGAAGGCCGCCGCGTGAACGTCATCGCCGGCCAGGGCTGAAGCTTCGCCGCCCGGGCGTCGATGCGAGTGTGCGATGTTCGTCGACCGGGTGCGGATCGAGGCGGTGGCCGGTGACGGAGGTCGCGGGAGCGGCAGCTTTCGCCGCGAGAAGTACGTCCCGCGCGGCGGCCCCGACGGCGGGGATGGCGGTGCCGGCGGGAGCGTGATCCTCGTCGCCGAGGCGGGAGTCGATTCGCTCGCCGCCCTCGCCCATCGGGCCCAGTGGCGCGCGGCGCATGGCGAAGCCGGCGGCCCGGCCAATTGCCACGGCCGCTCGGCCGAGGACCTCGTCCTCCTCGTGCCCCCCGGCACGATCGTCAGCGACGAGCAGACGGGGCTGGTGCTCCGCGATCTCGCCCGCCCCGGTGACCGGCTCGTGGCAGCGCAGGGGGGAGCCGGCGGCTTCGGCAACGTCCACTTCAAATCATCCACCAACCGCGCGCCGCGGACGACCACGCCCGGCGGCAAGGGGGAGGCGCGGCGGCTGGCGCTCGAGCTGAAGGTGATCGCCGACGTCGGCCTCGTCGGCCTGCCCAACGCCGGGAAGAGCACGCTCCTCTCGCGCCTCTCGCGGGCCCGCCCGCAGATCGCCGACTACGCCTTCACCACCAAGTCGCCGATGCTGGGGATCGTGGCGGTCGATCGCGACCGGAGCTTCGTCCTCGCCGACCTGCCGGGGCTGATCGAGGGGGCGCACGCCGGCACGGGGCTGGGGCACGAGTTCCTCAGGCACGTCGAGCGCGCCGGGATCCTCGTCCACGTCGTCGAGCCGGCTCCGCTCGACGGCTCCGATCCGCTCGCCAACCACCGCACGATCCGCGCCGAGCTGGCGGCCTACGATCCCCTCCTCGCCCGCCGCCCCGAGATCACGATCGTCAGCAAGGCCGAGCTGCCCGGCTCCGAGGAGGTCCGCGAGCGCCTCGAGGGGGAGCTCGGCCGCCCCGTGCTGGCCGTCAGCGCCGTCACCGGTGCGGGGCTCGACCGGCTGCTCCACGCCGTCGTCCGCGAGCTCGACCGGCCGCGCGACGAACCGGCGCCGGCGAAGGACACGCCCCGATGACGCCCCGCGACTCGGCCCCGGCGAGCCCCCCGCCCCCCGCCGCGGTCACGGTCCTCGTCGCCGACGTCGGCAACTCCCGGATCAAGCTCGCCGCTCTCGCCCCCGACCGCGCGCGGGGCGACGGCGGCGCACGCCTGCCGCGCGTGGCCGGGCGCGCCGATCTGGTGGCGCGCGACTTCGACGCCGACGCCCTCGCCCGCTGGCTCGACGACGCGGCCCCGGGCGCGGCGCTGCTGCTGGTCGGCAGCGTCAATGTCGCCGCCGCCGCCCGGCTCGGCGAGGTCGTGGCGCGCGTCGCCGCGGCCCGGGACCGGCCGCTCACCGCCGCGCGGATCGGCCCCGCCGATCTGCCGCTCGTGGTCCGCCTCGCCGAGCCCGAGA
>JAGWVR010000042.1 GCA_018970785.1 Planctomycetota bacterium | reverse complement strand
GACCGGCTGTGCATCGTGCGCTCGATGACCCACGACAACGCCGACCACACCCGGGCGACGAGCTTCCTCCTCACCGGTGAGCCGCCGGTAGTCAGCGGCGACCGCCGGGCCCAGTGGCCCAACATCGGTTCGACGCTCGCCGCCCTCGGCCGCGGGCGCGGGGCGCTGCCGCCGGTGGTCCAGATGCGCCCCGAGCTGCCGGGGGACGTGCCGCGGTTCGTCGAGGAGAGCCAGGGGCAGTTCGCCGGCTGGTTGGGGGGCGCCCACGACCCGCTGACGATCGACGACGATCCGTCGCTGCCCGGGTTCCGCGTCCGTGACATGGACCTGTCGCCCGAGTTGTCGATCGACCGGCTCGACGACCGGATGGGACTCCTCGCCCGGCTCGACCGGCAGATCGCCGCCAAGGGGGACGCGCTGGCGCTGCAGGATGATTTCCGCCGCCGGGCCTTCGAGATGCTCGCCGGCAGCGCCGCCGGGCGTGGGGCGTTCGATCTCGAGCGCGAGCCGGCCGCGGTCCGCGACCGCTACGGGCGCAACCCCCACGGCCAGTCGGTGCTTCTGGCGCGGCGGCTGGCGGAGCGGGGCGTGCCACTGGTGACGGTGTTCTGGCCCAACGACGGCATCAAGAACGTCAGCGTCTACTGGGACACCCACTCGCGTAACTTCATCGACCACCGCGAGCGCCTCATGCCGCCGGCCGACATGGCGTTCGCCGCCCTTCTCGACGACCTCGAGGAACGCGGCATGCTCGACGACACGGTGGTCGTCTGGACGGGCGAGTTCGGCCGCACGCCGCGCGTCGGGCAGGTCAACAGCGACGCCGGCGCCGGGGCCGACGGACGCGACCACTGGCCGGGCTGCTTCACGACCGTGCTCGCCGGCGGGCCGTTCCGGCGGGGCCACGTCCACGGTGCCAGCGACCGCCATGCCGCCTTCCCGGCAGCCGACCCGGTCGTGCCCCGCGATCTCGTGGCCACGCTCTACCATGCCCTCGGCGTGCCCGAGGGGCAGGTCCTGTCGGATCTCGCCGGCCGCCCGCAGTTCGTCCGCCCCGGCCGGGCGGTGACGGCCCTGTTCGGCTGACCATCCGGTGGAGAGCGACCCCGTGCGATGTCCCCCGACGCCACCCGATCTCCCGCACGCCGATCGGGCGAATCGGCGCGTACCGGCGGCGGCGTGGCGGCGCTGCCTTGCCGCGGCGCTCGCGGCCACCGTGGCGCTGGGTGGAGCGGTGACCGGGCGCGGGGCCGATCCTCCGGCCGGCGCGGTCGAAGACATCGAGATGGCGGGCTACCTGCTCGTGCCGCATGAAAAAGTCCCCGACCGGTTCAACGCCGGCTTCTCGATGTACGTGGCGGCCTGGCCGTTGCTCGCGCGGTATCCCGGCAACCGCTTCCAGACCGGCCTGTTCGGCACCTGGATGTTCGCCCAGTACGACGGTCCGAAACCGCCGGACCTGTATTCCGACATCGAAGGAGGCCTGGGGTGGTGGCGCGACACCCGGTTCGCCACCGAGACGCCGAAGTTCATCATGGGGGGTGTCGCCCGCAACTTCAGCGAGTGGGCCAACGGTCCGGGCGCGGGAAAGAGCCGCGACTGGGACCGGCCCCTCGGCGTGTACGGTGTCGCGCAGCTCAGCCCCTGGGTGCTCTGGCCACCCGACGGCCTCAACCTCCGCCAGGGGACGTGTGGCCAGTGGGTCGGCTACGGCTACCTGCCGCTGCCGCTCACGCCGGCCAAGGCGGTGACCGCCGGAGCCCCGGTGCCGACCGGCGGCAACTGCTGGACGCTGTTCCTCAACACCGGCAACTTCAAGGGCCCGGTGGCGTTCTTCACCCCGTTCTATTGGTCGCGGGCTTCGGTCACCGAGCCGTCGCTGGCGGGGATGTTCCTCGACAGCCGCCCCTCCCATCCCAACCGCGCCCTCCAGATGGAGACCCAATACGTCCCCGCCGTCCGCGCGGCAGACGCCGCGGGAGCGTGGTACGCGCGGATCGCGCCGACGTCGTTTCCGCGCGACGCCGACGGCCTCTCGCCGGTCGTTCACCGGGTCACCGCCTACGATCGGACGGCGCTGTGGGACGCGGTCGAGCGTTGGTTCGCCGGCGGCCCCGCGGCGAGCGGGCGGATCGCACCGGAGGGGGCCGCGCTGCACACGTTCACGGGCGGCGGGGGATCGACCTGGAGGATCTCTCCCCCGGGCACGCCGCGCGACGACAAGGTGCCGCTCGAGTGGGGCTCGTTCGCGACCGCCGAGGCGCTCGACCCGCACACCTACGGCTACCGCTGGAACCGTGATCTGGTCAGCGACACGCTCGATGCACCGGGTCCCCGCGTCACGCTTCCCGAGTACTACCGGCTCGTGGAACGACCCGACGGCAAGCCGCGCTGGCAGCCGGTGCCGGCCGCCGCCGTGCCGGCGGAAACCGGCCTCGTGACCCATCGGTTCGTCCGTCCCCCGGCAACGCCGCCCGAGCCCTACGTCACCCCCGACGACCCCGGAAGTTGCTGGCGCCAGCCGGGCCCTGTCGCCGGGCCGTTCACCGTCCGGCTCGGCGACGGCAGCGTCGTCACCTACCACTGGTACCGGTTCGCCGACCAGCCGGCACTGCTCAACGCCGATCTCACGGCGGAGGAACGCGAAGCGCTCCAGGCGCGTGTGGAGCGGCTGCACCGCCACTGGCGGCGCGACGGCGAGTATCTCCTCGCTCCCGGACACGGTACGCTCGCCGACCTCGATCCGGCGGTGCTCGTCGAGCCCCCACCCGGCCTCGAAGTCGGCTACGTGCCGATCGTCACCCGGCAGGCTGCAGACGGGCCATCCGCGGCCGAGCGCCGCTGACCGTCGGCCGGGGGAAGCCCCCGGCGTCCGTCCTTTTCCGGAGCCACTCCCCGTGACCGCAGGCTACACCGAGACGGCGAAGCTGATCGACCACGCGCTGCTCGTCCCCTCGCTGACGTGGGACGAGCTCGAGGCGGGGTGCCGCCTCGCCCTGGCGTACGACGTGGCGAGCGTCTGCATCATGCCCCATGCCCTGGCGCGCTGTGCCGAGATGCTCGCCGGCTCGACGGTGGCGCCGAGCACGACGATCGGGTTCCCGCACGGCGGCCAGACGACCGGCGCCAAGGTCGCCGAGACGCTCCAGGCGCTCGCCGACGGCGGCGCGGAACTCGACATGGTGGTCAACGTCTCGCGGGTCCGCAGCGGCCACTGGGAATACGTCCGCGCCGACATCCGCGCCGTCACCGAGGCCGTCCACGCCGCCGGGCGGAAGGTCAAGGTGATCTTCGAGAATTGCTCGCTCGACGACGCCCAGAAGATCAGGCTGTGCACGATCGCGAGCGAGTTGGGATGCGACTGGGTGAAGACGTCGACCGGGTTCGGCAGCGGCGGGGCCACCGAGGCCGACGTCGCGCTGCTGCGCCGTCACGCGGCGCCGGACGTGCAGGTGAAGGCCGCCGGGGGCGTCCGCGATCTCGACGGCCTGCTGCGGATGCGCGATCTGGGCTGCACGCGGATCGGGACCAGCCGGTCACGGGAGATCCTCGACGAGCTCAATCTCCGTCTCGGGCGGCCCCCGGTGCTGCTCGCCGACGGGCCGGCCCCGGCGGCCGGCTACTGAGGCGCGATCGGCCCGTCGCAGACGTACACGAACGCCGGCGGGAGGTTGGCCCACACCGTCGGGCTCGTCGTCACGCGGGCGAACGAGCGCTCGAGGAGCCGGCGGAAGCGGCGCCCGGCGGGAACCAGCGGGCTGATCGCGTAGGTGAACGTCACCAGCCGGCCGTCCGCCGCCATCGCCGCGAGGATCCCGTCGAGCACCTCGCGCTGCAGGCCGTCGGGCCAGGCGGCGAACGGCAGGCCGCTGACGATCCGGTCGATCGGTCCGAGGCCGCGCTCGGCGAGGAACCGCGGCAGGTCGGCGGCGCTCCCCTCGACCACCTCGACACCGGGCACCGCGCGGCGCGTCGCCGCCGCCATCTCCGGCAGGGCCTCGACGGCGAACCGGGGAAAGGCCGGATCGGCGGCGGCCAGGGCACGCGTCATCGGTCCGGTGCCGCTGCCGACCTCGACGACGAGCTGACCGGGGCGCGCGTCGGCACGGCGGACGAGCTCCGCGGCGAGGCAGCGCGACGACGGGGCGATGGCGCCGACGATGGCGGGATGGCGGAGGGCGGCGGCGAGGAACCTGCCGAGCGGCATCGCATCGCTCTCTCGAGGGCCGGACGACATCGGCCGATCGCCCGAGGACGGCAGCCCGCGCCGAACGGCTTACGGCAGCGTGTCAGCCGTCGCCGACGATGTCCTTGCGGTGGGCGAGGATCCGGTCCATCACCGCGCTGATGTCGTCGTCCTCGACGCCGGCGGCCTGCAGTGTGCTGCCGAGGTGCTGGCAGAAGCTCGCGAAGTGCCGGGTGTGGATCCCCCTGCCGGCATGGATCCGCGCCAGGTCGGCGGCGGAGGCGGTGTGGGGGCCGTCGAGCGCGGTAGCGAAAAACTCCGCCTGCATCCGCATGAGTCCGGCCATCTCGACGTCCTTGAAGATCGGGGCCAGCAGGGGATCGGCGAAGACTCGGCCGTAGAAGGCGACGAGGAGGTGCCGCACTCCCTCGGCCCCGCCGAGGCGTTGGTAGAGCGTGGGATCGGAGGGCATCGGAGGACGTCCGGGGGGCGGGGATCGCAGCGGGCGCTGCCGGCGTCGGAACGATACTCAGGCGCTCCGCGCGGATCCAAGTCGTCTTGCGTCAGGGTGACCGTGCCGCGGGCGGACCACGCTTCTCGACGGCCGAACGAGGAATCGAAAAAACCTATGAAATGAACGAAACTTTTCTGTTTTGACGATGAATGCCGGCGGGCTACGAATGACGACGTAGTGAATCGCCCGCCCGGGACCGGGCGGGAAAACCCCGTCGGAGCGTCAGCCATGAAGTGGGAGTTGCGCGCAGCCGGTGTGCGGCGGCCGGAGGGCCTGGAGGAGCGGATCGCGACGCGGTTGGCGTTCGCGCTGGAACGCTTCGTGACCCGGATCGAGCGGATCATCGTGTTCCTCCACGACGTCAATGGTCCGCGCGGAGGGGTCGACAAGGCTTGCCGGATCATCGTCCGGGTCCGGGGATGCGGGATCACCGCGGGGGGTGCGGTCGATTCCGACTGGGGAGTCGCCGTCGACAGGGCCACGACCACGATCGGCCACGCGGTGGCGCGGTCGATCGATCGACACAAGCCGCCGGCGCAGCGGCGCAGCGGTCGGCGGCGGGCGGCCGACACGCAGTTGCCAGCCTGACGGTCCTCGTCCCCTCACCCTTCCGGAGACCCCGTCCCGTGATCACCGCCTGGTTGGCGTTCGTCGCCCTGATCGTCGTGCTCCTCGCCCTCGACCTCGGCGTCTTCCACCGCCGGCCGCACGTCGTCTCCGTCCGGGAGGCGCTGGGCTGGTCGGCGGTGTGGATCGCCCTCGGTCTGGCGTTCTCCGGCGTGGTGTACGTCGCCTACGACCGGCACTGGGCCGGCCTCGGGACCGCGGTCGACGCCGTCGACGGGACGGTCAACACCGGGATCACCGCGGTGGAGAAGTACCTCACCGGGTACGTCGTCGAGAAGTCGCTGAGCATCGACAACATCTTCGTGATCGCGATGATCTTCTCGTCGCTGGCGATTCCCGCGGTCCACCAGCACCGGGTGCTGTTCTGGGGCGTGCTCGGAGCGCTGGTGATGCGCGGGGGGATGATCGTCGTCGGCGCCGCGTTGATCGCCCGGTTCCACTGGATCCTCTGGGTGTTCGCCGCGATCCTCATCGTCACCGGCCTGCGGATGCTCGTCGCACGGCACGCCGACGGCCCTCCGGCGCCGGGGCTGCTCCTCCACGTCCTCCGCCGGCTGTTCCCCGTCGCCGACGATGCCGAGAGCGATCGGTTCCTCGTGCGGCGCTCGTCCGCCGCGGGGGTCGGTGGCTGGGCGCTGACTCCGCTGGCGCTGGCCCTGCTCCTCGTCGAGGGGGCGGATCTCGTGTTCGCCGTCGACTCGATCCCGGCGATCTTCGCGATCACCGCCGACCCGTTCCTGGTGTTCACCAGCAACGTGTTCGCGATGCTCGGCCTGCGGTCGTTGTTCTTCGCGTTGGCGGGGATCGTGCGCTCGTTTCGCTACCTCAAGCCGGCGTTGGCGCTGGTGCTCGTCGTGGTCGGCACGAAGATGCTCGCCGCCGAGCAGCTGCGCCACCTGCTCGGCGATCACTTCAACCTCGGCCTCCTCGCCGTGGTGGCGGGCATCATCGCCGGCGGGATCGGGCTGTCGATCCGTGCCGACCGGCGCGAGAAGGGGGCCTGGGGCAACGTGCCGACGACACCCCTCGCGACGGAGGCCTGAGCCGGCGACGAACGCTCAGGAAGCCGGCGTGGGCTGGGCGCGGGCCGTCCGCGCCGTCCGCGCCGCCTGGCGACGCGTCTCGAGGGCGTCGCCGATCTCGGCTGCCAAGGCGGGCGAACGGTCGAGGAGGTCGCCGACGGCGGCCGGATCGAGCGACACGACCCGCAGTTCCGCGTCGGCGACGACTTCGATGTCGTCGCGGGCCGAGCCGACCGCGAGCTGGTCACCGAGGCAGTCGCCCGGGCCGAGGGCCCCGATCCGCACCCGCTGCCCGGCCGCGTCGCGCGTCCACAGATCCGCGTGGCCGCCGACCACCAGACCGAATCCGCTGAACCGGCGCCGCGACGAATGGACCGTCTCGCCGGCGGCGTACTCGAGCACCTCCGCCGGGCGCGATGCCGCCGCGGCGACCGCGGCGCGGTAGCGGGGCTGCTCGGCGACGAGGTCGGCGGCGTTCGGCGCCGGCTTGCCCGGGCTCTCGCCCGGCGCGTACTCCATCTGGATCGGGAACGGGATCGTGAGACCGGTGCGGCGGACGGTGTACCAGATCCGCGTCATCACCAGGTCGCGGATCGCGGGGAGGTCGTCCTGGGCCGCGACCGAGAAGATCACCCGGTAGATCACCGAGAAGTCGGCGTAGTTGACCGTCCGCACCAACGGCGGGGGGTCGGCGAGCACCCCCGGCGTGTCGGCGAGCATGTCGAGGACGATCCGCTTGACGCGGTCGGGGGGATCGTCGTAGCTGAGCCCGAGCTCCACCACCTCGGTGCGCACCGGGGTCGGTCGGGAGAGGTTGCTGAACTCGCTCTTGTAGAGGGAGACGTTGGGGACGACGTGCAGCTCGCGCGTCGGCGTCTCGATGTGGACGCTGCGCCAGTTGATCCCGATCACCTTCCCGGTGACGCCGCCGGCCGTGACCCAGTCGCCGACGGCGAGCGGGCGCTCGAAGAGGAGCATCAACCCCGAGACGAGGTTCCCGAGCGGTTCCTGGAGGGCCAGACCGATGACCACCGAGCCGACGCCGAGCGCCGTCAGCGCGCCCCCGACGTCCTGGCCCCAGACCTTGGAGTAGATCACCAGGCCGCCGATGGCGACGAGGCCGAAGCGGACGAGGTCACGGAACAGCGTCGGCACCCGCTCCTGCCACGAACCCACCGTGGCGCTGCCGAAGAACAGGTCGTTGAGGAGCCTCGTGAGCGTGAACAGGGCGGCGATCCAGAACCAGGTCTCGGCGAGGCGGACGACGAGCCCGTCGGCGGGAAGCCCGAGGACCACCGCCACGAACGCCAGCAGCGCCGCCGCCGGGACCAAGAGCGAGCGCACGGTGCGCAGCGACCGGGCCAACGCGATGCCGCGGCGCTCGCAGGCCGCGATCGCCTCGCCGAGCACGACCATCACCAGGGGAAACCCGAGCGCCAGCCCGATCGCCGGCCAGAAGCCGGGCACCTGGCGGGCGATCTCGGGTTCGGGCAGCCAGTTCATCGCCCCTCCGCTCGGTCGAGGCTCCAGGTCTCGATCGGCGCCCGTCCCTCGAGCGTGACCGACTCGGGACCGTGGAACGTGAACAGGTCGCCGGTCCGCTCACGGACGCGGCCGGTCACCCGGATCGCGGTGCCGTCGGCGGCGAGCCGGCGGGCGACGGCGACGGTGTCGCCCCACAGGTCGTAGAGGAACTTCCGCCGGCCGACGACCCCGCCGACGACCGGGCCGCAGTTGATGCCGATCGCCGCCCGGACGTCGACGCGATGCTCGCGCTGGAACGCGGCGACGAGGCGCTCGATCGAGCGCCCGAACTCGATCATCCGCCGGGTGTGGTCGGGCCGGGCCACCGACAGCCCGCAGACGGCGAGGTACGAGCCACCGATCGCGCGGACCTTCTCGACGCCGGCCGCTTCGGCCGCCTCGTCGATCGCCGCCACCAGGTCGCCGACCGCCGCCAGCGCCCGGGCGTCGCCGTCGCGGGCGGCCAGGGCGTCGACCCCGGCGAGGTCGGCACAGAGCACCGTGACGTCGGCGAACTCGCGGCTCGCCCGCTCGTCGCCGTCGCGCCGCTGCTCGACGGCCGAGGCGGGGAGGATCGAGAGGAGCAATTCCTCGTTCCGGGTCACCTGCTGCTCGAGCTGCTCCTTGCGCTGGCGGATGTCGATCGCCATGTCGTTGAACACGCGGCCGAGGCGGCCGAATTCGTCGTCGGTCGCGACCGGCACGGCGACGTCGGTCTCCCCGGCGCCGAGCCGGCGTGCCGCGTCGGCGAGGCGCACCAGCGGCCGGGTGAGGAGGTGGGAGAAGAGCAGCGCCAGCAGCGTCGAGCCGAGTGCCAGCCCGCTGGCGACGCCGACCACGGTCCGGCCGAAGCGGCGGATCGGGGCGTCGGCCTCGGCGACGTCGATCTCCGCCAGCAGCCCCCAGCGGAGCGAGTCGAGGTCGATCGGGCCGTATGCGGTGTACACCGGCGTGCCGCGGTAGTCGGTGCCCTCGGTGAAGCCGCTCTGCCCGCGCAGCGCCTCCTCGGCCGCCAACCCGCGGATCGGCAGGAGACACAATCCCGAGCCCTGCCGCTCGATCGCGTTGCACGTCGCCGCCGGAACGCCCGACGCGCGCAGCCCGGCGACGAATCCCGTCGGGTCCTCGTGCATGAAGCGCGACCGGCTGCGGAGCGTGTGGTCGGGACCGACCAGATAGCATTCGCCGCTGGCCCCCAGGCCCTGCGATTGCCAGTCGAAGCTGTTGGTCAGCACCTTGTTGATCGAGTCGATCGGAAACTGGATTGCGAGGATCCCGATCATCTGCGCGCCGTCGAAGATCGGGCTGAGGGCGAAGCCCATCGCCTTCCCGAGGCTGGGGCGGTAGCGCTCGAAGTCGACGATCCGGAAATCGTCGCGGTCGCGGTCGCCGCGCAGGCTCCGCACCTTCGCGGCGAGGAGGGTGCCGGCGTAGGGGCCGGTCTCGAGATTGGTCCCGAACTCGGGTGTCTTCTGGTAGCTGTAGACGATGTCGAGCGTCTCGGCATCGATGAGCATGATGTCTTCGAAGCGGAAGATCCGGACGGCCCGCGCGAACGCGGGGTGGAACCGGGCGTGCGCGGCGGCGTAGGCGGAATCGTCGTCGGGATGCTCGGCGAGATCCTGGCGGGCCGCGGGCAGGGGGTTGGACGCGATCCAGCGCTCCTGCACGCGCTGGGCCGCAGCCCCCTCGGGAAGATACTGCTCGAGGACCGGTTTCGCGTCGATCCGCTCGGCGAGCCTGGGGATGAACTCGTCGCGGTAGTAGGCCTCGAGGCGGTCGAGCTCGGCGGCGGAAAGGGGCTGCGTTCCCAGTTCGCGGAAGCCCGCGGCCAGTGCCCTCGTCCCCTCGATCGCCTCCCGGCCGTCGGAGAGCGAGATCACCAGATCGCGCAGGCCCGCGAGCATCGACTGGAGCATCGCCGTCTGGCAGGCGCGGAGCGCCGTCAGCCGCGCCTCGGTCGCCTCGCGGATCGACCGCTTCCCGAGTGAAAACCCGATCCAGCCGACGACCGCGATCGACGCCAGCGTGACCGCGAGGAGCAGCAGGATCAGCTTCGACTGGATGCCCAACCGGCGGAGCATGAAACGCCTCCTGGGATGGCGCCCGCCACCCCCTGAAGGGTAGCCGGCGGTGGGGGCGGCGCGCGGTTGCGAAGACCGTGCCGGCCACGGAATCGGGATCGTCCACGAGGCTCGTGACGATCGTAGCGACGGCGACGGGCGCGCCCGAGCCGCGGCGACCCCGCGGTGCCGCGCCCGCCGTTCACTGCGGCGCACGACGTTCTCCGGGGGGCGGAGCGCCAGGGGCCACGGACGGAGGTCCGCCGGGCCCGACGTGAACCGCGGCCGCCGCCGCCAGTTCGTCGCGCGACAGCCGGCCGTCGCCGTCGGCGTCGAAGCGGAGGAGCATCTCGACGAGCATCCCCGGATCGGGACCGCGGAACCCGCGGCCTCCGTCCCGGCCGACCGCTTCCTCGGCCCGCGCGCGGAGGGCCGCGAGCAGCCCGTCGCGCGTGGCGAAGCCGCGCCGGTCGGGGTCGGCCCGGTTGCGGATCCCCTGGAACCGCGCCGGCAGCTCCAGCGCGGTCAGTCGGCCGTCGCCGTCGGCATCGAACGCCATGATCGCCTCGAGCGTCTCCTCGGGAGCGGGGGGCTGGGCGACGGCGATCCCGGCGAATCCGATCGCGACCGCGCCCCACCAGCGGGCGAGAGACGGGGAGGGGCGAAGCATGGCACACTCCGTGCGGACAGCCTGGCAACCCGAGCGGCAGGATGGCCGTTCAACTCGCCGTAGGCCACCGCGACTGCCGGACCTTCGGCTCGGACCCGATCAACCAGACTACACGCTCGGAGCGTTTTCGATGCCTTCCCGTCGACTCGTCTCCGCGCGGGGGGCAGCGGCACTGATCGTCGCGCTGTCGCTTGTGCGTGTGACGCCCGGCCAACCCCCGACCGGTCGCGAAGGGTTCGTGCCCCCTTCCGGGCCCGGAGGGAGCTTCGGACCCGGTTTCGGCGGGCCCGGCGGCTTCGGCGGGCCGGGGGGCGGCGACATCGCGCTGGTGGACGAGTTCGATGCCGACGGCAACGGCCGGCTCGACGGCGAGGAACGCTCAGCGGCGCGCGAAGCGGCCCGCGCGCGGCGCCGGGGCGGTGGCGGGCCGCGCGGGTTCGGCGGCCCCCGCGGCACTCCGCAGCCGGGGCCCCGTCTCGCGCCGGCCGACGTCGCCGACGTCGCCGAGGGAGACGCTGCCGACCTCTACGACACCGGCGTCCTCCGCACGCTGTTCCTCGACTTCGCGACCGACGATTGGGAGGAGGAGTTGGCGGATTTTTACGGCACCGACGTCGACGTGCCGGCGCGGCTCACCGTCGACGGCCGCGCGATCGACGGGGTCGGCGTCCATTTCCGCGGCGCGTCGTCCTATTTCATGGTCTCCGCCGGTTGGAAGCGCTCGCTCAACATCGCGGTCGATCACACCGACCCGGAGGCCGACCTCCTCGGCTACCGGACCCTCAACCTGCTCAATGCCAACGGTGACCCGAGCCTGATGAGCACCGTTCTCTACTCGCACATCGCCGCCGAGTATCTCCCCACGCCGCGGGCCAACTTCGTCCGCGTCGTGATCAACGGCGAGTGCTGGGGCGTGTACGTCAACGTCCAGCAGGCCGACAAGACCTTCTTCCGCGAGCGTTTCGGCAGTTCCAAGGGGCACCGCTGGAAGGTCCGCGGGAGCCCCGGCGGGCGCGGCGGCCTCGAGTATTTCGGCGACGATCCCGAGGCCTACCGACGGGTGTTCGAGATCAAGTCGAAAGACACGGACGCCGCGTGGCGCGACCTGATCGACCTCTGCAGGATCATCCACGACACGCCGCTGCAGCGCCTCGAGGACGCCCTCCGACCGCGGCTCGACATCGACGGCGTGCTCTGGTTCCTCGCCCTCGACACGGCGCTGCTCAACAGCGACGGCTACTGGACCCGGGCGAGCGACTACACGCTGTTCGAGGACGCCGCGGGGGTGTTCCACCTCGTGCCGCACGACATGAACGAGGCGTTCGGCCTGGCGCGGATCGGGGGACCGCCGGGGGGCTTTGCGGGAGGACCCGGCGGCCCGCGCGGGCCGGGGGACGGCGGCGTCGCGCTCGATCCGCTCGTCGCCAGCGACGACCCGGGCAAGCCGCTGCGCGCCGGGCTGCTCGGGATCCCGGCGCTCCGGCAGCGCTATCTCGACCACGTCCGGGCGATCGCCCGTGACCGACTCGATTGGAAGGTCGTCGGCCCGCTCGTCGCCCGGTGGCGGGCGCTGATCGAGGAGGCCGTCCGCGCCGACACGCGCAAGCTGTCGTCGACCGAGGCCTTCCTCGCAATGACGGCGCCCGATCCGGCGCCCGCCGAAGGGGACCGGCCGGCGACGCTCCGCGACCTGCTCGAGCGGCGGCGTGCCTACCTGCTCGGGTACCGCGATCCGGCCGCGCCGCCGGCGCCCGCCGAACGACCGACCGACCCCGCCGGGAGCACGACGCGATGAACGACTGGCTGCTCGACGCCTTTCCGGGCGACGCCGAACTGCAACTGCCCGACGTCGTCATCCGCCTCGTCGCGGCGCTTCTCCTCGGCGCCGTCGTCGGGACCATCTACCGCGTCACCCGCCCCCGTCCCGCCGCCGGCCGTGCCGACCTCACCCAGACGCTGCTCCTCCTCGCCGTCGTGATCGCGATGATCACGTTGGCGATCGGAAGCAACGTCGCCCGGGCGTTCAGCCTCGTCGGCGCGCTGGCGATCGTCCGGTTCCGCAGCGTGGTCGACGATCCGCGCGACACGGCGTTCGTGATCCTGGCCGTCGCCGTCGGGCTGGCGGTGGGGGCGGGGTTCCTCGTCGTGCCGCTGGTCGGTCTGCCGATCGCTGCGGTCGTGGCGCTCGGGTTCGCGGCCCGCGCCCGGGGCCGCGATGCCGACCCGGTGCCGTGCCGGGTCGTCGTGCGCGTCGATCCCGACCGCGATCCGGTCGGGCTGTTCGAGATCGTCGCCGCTGCCCTTCCGAACGCCCGGCTCGAACGCGCGGGCACGGCGAAGAAGGGCACGCTCGTGGAGCTCGTCTACACGGCCCGTCTTGCCGACCCCGCCGCGGGCGCGGCGCTCGTGCGCCGGCTCCGTGGCGAGCCGGGGGTGGCGGCGGTCGACCTCGTCTGCCGGCCGCAGTCCTGACGCCGGTCGAGTGCGTCGGCGTCGGGCGGAGTCAGGCCGCTCAAGTGTCGGCAGCCCCGGTGCCGGCGCGGGGCCCGCTTTACCCGCCGGCCGTCCCGCGGGCTACGGTTGCTCGTCTCCGGTCGGGTGGGGCGCGCGCCCTGCCTGCCGCCGGGGTCGTCATGGGAGAGAACCGATGAATGCCAAGATCAGTGCCCGTCTCGCGGGCCTCGCGGTGGCGGTGGCGGGGATCATGGTTGCCGGGGAAGCCGATGCGGGGCACCGGTCGCGGCGCGGCTGCTGCCGCCAGCCGGTGGAGTGCTGTGCGACGGTCGTCGAGCAGCCCTGCTGCCGGTCGGCGCCCCGGATGGCCTATGTCGAGGAGCGCTACGAACCGCGCGTCCACCACCACGACGGCTACGACTGCTGCGGGCGGCGGGTGTGCGTCGAGCACGTCGCGATGGAGCGCGTCCGCGTCGCGATGCCGGTGGAGGAGGTGGTGGTCGTGAGCCAGCCGGCGGTCGTCGAGACGGTCTGCTGCACCTGGTGACGGTGGCCACGGCGCCGAGCCGGACCATGGCGGGGGCAGCGGAAGCCCCGGCCGGCCCGACCCGGCCCGGGGCGGAATCCGACCGGTCGCGTATGATCGGGGTTTCGACGGGTAACGCACAGGGCCAACCGGAGGGCCCGCGGGTGAGCGAGCAGATCGGTGTCGTCCTCGTGTTTCTCGGACTGTTCCTCCTCTGCGGGGGGCTGTTCGTCCTCGGGCTGCGGGGCCTGCGGGTCCTGTTCGGCACGGCTCCGGCGCGGCGCCTGCTCGTGCCGCTGGCGCTGTGCGGAGCGGGGTTGGTGATCGGCGCGGCGCCGATCGCGGCGCAGCGCGTCTGGCTGGCCGTCGTCGGCCTCGGGCCGCGCGAGCGCGTCGTCGAAGGGCGGGTGGCGATCACGCTCACCGGCTGGGACCGGACCGACTATTCCTTTCTCCGCGGCCGTCCCGACGTCGAGATCCTCGAGCTGTCCAACCCCGACGTCACCGACGAGACGCTCGACATCCTCCGCGACCTGCCGCGGCTCCGCGAGCTCTCGCTCGACGACTCGCAGGTCAGCGACGCCGGGCTCGACCGGCTCCGCACCTTTCCGGCGCTGGTCAGCCTGCGGCTGGCGCGGACGAAGATCACGGCCGCGGGCGTGGAAGCCTTTCTCCAGGCTCCGCCCCCGCACCTCGAGCAGCTCGACGTCTCCGGCAACGGCATCCCCGCCGCGCCGCTCCGCGCCTGGAAGAACGCCGCGCCCGCGGGAACCGCGCGCCGGTCTCTCAACTGATCCCGGGGGTTCCCGTGAGGTTCACGCGATGAGCATTCCGCGTCCCGTCCTCCGCGCGGCGTCGCCGGGCGATGCCGGCAGCGCCGCCTATCTCTGCGAGGCCAGCGCCCTGGCGTACCTCCCCGAGGCCGAGGGGAAGCGGGCGTTCGCCGAGATCCTCGGCCTCGACGCCCGGCTGTTCAGCGTCGACAACACGCAGGCCTGGCTCGGCGTCGACGACGACCACGTCGTCGTCGCCTTCCGCGGCACCGAGTCGCCGACCAGCCTCGACGGCCTCAAGGACATCCTCCTCACCGACGCCATGAACCTCCTCGTCGTCCCCGAGGGGCGCCTCGGCCACGACCTCGCCGCCGCCGGGGTCGGGGCCCGGTTCCACAAGGGGTTCGTCGACGCGATCGCCGAGATCTGGCCGCCGCTGGTGACGGCGGTCGAGGGGGAGGTCGCGAAGCGCGACCGGCCCGTGTGGCTCACCGGCCACAGCCTCGGCGGGGCGCTGGCGCTGCTCGCCGCCTGGCTGCTCAAGCGGCGGTTCATCGCCGTCGAGGAGGTCTCGACGTTCGGCGCGCCGATGATCGGCAACGCTGCCGCCCGCGAAGCGTTCAACCGGGAATTCGCCGGCAGGGTCCACCGCTACGTCAACGGCCGCGATCCCGTCCCCAAGCTGCCGGCGTTGTCGCTGGTCGCCAACGAGTTCGTCCATGTCGATCGTGAGCGGCTTCTCGGGCCCCATCCGATGACCGGCCTCGGGGAGATGCTCGGCGGGCTCGTGTCGCGCGCGGCGGGGGGGCTGCTGGCAGGCGCGCTGCTCGACGATGCCTGGAAGGGGATCAACGACGAGGTGGCGATGCATTTCCTCGACCGCTACCGGGAGCTGCTGCGCGGATGAGCGCCGCCGATCCGTTCGACCGGTTGGAGCGGCTCGTCCACCGCGGCGTCTCGTCACGCCCCGACTGGCTGCTGATCTGGCGCGACGAGGCCCACCACCTTCTGTTCCTCGCCCGACGGGCGGCGGCCGACGACGATGCCGACACGCTCGACGAGCTCGCCGCCGAGGCCGAGGCGATGGCCGACGCGATGGAGCGGCGGTTGGCGCTGGAAGGCCTCTGACGGCGGCGGGGCCGTTTCCGGCCGCTGCGATTCCCGCTAGGCTGGTGTCGCTGCGGCAGCACGGGGGCTGTGCCGCGTCGGCCTGAAGACGGGGGATCCGATGATCGTTGCACGGGCGCGGCACTTCGCCGCCATGCTGGTCGTGGTTCTGGCAGGCCCGGGGATCGCCTTCGCGCAGGCGCCGGCGGCGCCGGCCAAGCCGGCTGCGGTCAAGATGGCCGGTGAGAAGGAGTCGGTGACCCCGGTCCCGCGCGACGCGAAGTGGATGAAGCGCCACGAGCTCATCAAGTCGCGCGCCGTCCCCGGTGCCGTCGACGTGATCTTCCTCGGCGACTCGATCACGCAGGGCTGGGAGGGGGCGGGAAAGGAGGCCTGGGAGAAGTCGTTCGCGCCGCTGAAGGCGATCAACGCCGGGATCGGCGGCGACCGCACCGAGCACGTCCTCTGGCGGCTGGCCAACGGCACCATCACCGGCATCACGCCGAAGGTCGCGGTGCTCTTGATCGGCACGAACAACTCGCGCACCAACACGCCGGAGCAGATCGCCGCCGGGATCACGGCGATCGTCGGCACCCTCCGCGAGAAGCTGCCGGAGACGAAGATCCTCCTGCTGGCGATCTTTCCCCGTGGTGCCGATCCCTCCGACCCGCTGCGGAAGACCAACGCCGCCGCCAACGAGCTCGTCAAGTCGCTCGACGACGGGAAGCACGTCTTCTATCTCGACATCGGGCCACGCTTCCTCACCGCCGACGGCGTCCTCGAGAAACGCGTCATGCCCGACCTCCTCCACCTCAGCCCCGAGGGGTATGCGATCTGGGCCGGGGCGGTGGAGCCGAAGGTCCGCGAACTCCTCGGAAAGTGACCGGCATGAGCGACACGCGCGGCGCGATCATCCGTGAACTGGCGGCCGAGTTCCTCGGCACCGCCGTACTGGTCACGTTCGGCCTCGGCTTCGTCGCGCAGAAGGTGCTCAGCGCGGGGGAGCTCGGCAGCCCCCTGTCGATCCACCTCGGCTGGGGCATCGCCGTGATCCTCGGCTCTGCGGTGGCCGGGGGGGTCACCGGCGCCCACCTCAATCCCGCCGTCACGCTGGCGCTGGCAGTCTGGCGTGGCTTTCCCTCCGGCAAGGTCCTGCCCTACATGGCGGCGCAACTCGCCGGTGCGTTCGTCGCCGCGGCGCTGGTCCACGCCACCTATGCCGTGGCGCTGGAGCACTTCGACGGCGGGCACCGGCAGATCGCGGGGCCGCAGGGCACCGCTGGGATCTTCTCCACGTCGCCGCAGCCGTTCCTCGGGCTGGTCGGTGGGCTCGTCGATCAGGTCGTCGCCACGGCGCTGCTGGCGTGCGTGGTGTTCGCGGTCGGCGATCGGCGCAATGCGCCGCCGGTTGCCGGGCTCGGCCCGGTGGTCGTCGGTCTGACCGTGATCGCGATCGGGATGGCGTTCGGCTTCAACTGCGGCTACGCCGTCAATCCGGCGCGCGACCTCGGCCCGCGCCTGTGGACGGCCGTCGCCGGCTGGGGCGGACGCGTGTTCACCGCCGACGGCGGCTGGTGGTGGGTGCCGATCGTCGGGCCGCTCGTCGGCGGCGTGCTCGGCGGCGCGATCTACGAATGGCTCGTCGGGAGCCGGTTCCCGGAGCGGTGACGCCCGGCGGTCAGCCGGGAATCTCCCAGCCGGTCCGGTACCCGCGCCGGAGCAGGGCCGTGGCGGCCGGGTCGCTGGCCGAGAGCGTCGGCGCGTCCCAGTCGAACGCCCGTCCCGCCCGGTAGGCGACGTTGGCCAGGAGCACGCTCTCGGCGAGCGGGCCCGTGGAGCCGAAGTGGCACGATGCCGGCGGGCCGCCCCGGCAGGCGTCGAGCCACTCGCGGTGAAACCCGGGCGACGGCGCGAGCGTCTGCGGTGGTTCCTTCACGTCGGCGAACCGGTCGTCCGGGAGGAGCCGCCACTTCGTGAACCCGCAGGCGAGCGCGCCGTCGCGCCCGACGAACAGGGTGTTGAAGGTCTTCGCCGCGGCCGCGTCCAACCCCTTCTCGGCGAGGATCGGCGGCACGCCCTGGTACCAGTGGAGCCGCACGGCGGGCCGGTCGCCGCGCGCCGGGTAGTCGAGCCGGCTCGACAGCGCCTTGGGCGCGCGGCGTGGATCGACCTCCGGGCCCTCGGCGGCGACGCGGACGGGATGGCCGAGATCGAGCGCCCAGAAGGGGATGTCGAGGATGTGGCAGCCCCAGTTGCCGGTCTCGCCGGTGCCGAACTCCCACCAGAAGCGCCAGTCGTACGGGGCGAAACCCTTGGCGTAGGGGCGCGGTGCGACGGGGCCGAGCCACAGGTCCCAGTCGAGATCGGCGGGGGGCGGCTCGGTCGCGGCCGGTTCGGACGGCATGCCACGGCTGCTGTTGATCCAGCAATGGACCTCGGCGATCGGGCCGATGACGCCGCCGCGCGCCAGCTCGACTCCGGCGCGCAGGCCGGGCTGGGCGTGGCGCTGGCAGCCGAGTTGGGTGGCGAGGCCCTTGGCCGCGGCGCGATCGACGAGGCGGCGGACCTCGTGGACCTCGTGGGCCAGCGGTTTTTCGAGGTACAGGTGCTTGCCCCGTTCGAGCGCCCACCAGGCCGGATGGAAGTGGGTGTGGTCGGGGGTGCTGACGACGACCGCGTCGATCCGCCGCTCGAGCCGGTCGAACATCGTCCGGAAGTCGGCGAACCGCTCCGCCTGCGGAAACTGCTCGAACGCCTTGCCGGCGCGCGATTCGTGCACGTCGCAGAGGGCGACGATGTTGTGGTCTTTGACCCCGGCGAGGTTGGCGGCCCCCTGGCCACCGATGCCCACCAGCGCGACATTGAGCCGCTCCGACGGTGCCACCGCCGAGGCGGGGCAGCGGACCGACACGCGCGACACGGCGCCGAGGGCGGCTGCGGTCACGAACCGGCGCCGCGACGGCGTGAACGAAGAACGCGGGATCGGCATCGTGGCCTCGGGGCTGGGGCAGAGGGTGTCAGGGGGCGGGGGGGTCGCCGCGGCGGCGGCGGGCGAACCGGATCGAGCATCCGACCGGCGCGGTCTCGGCGACTTCCGGAACGCGGCCGTCGAGCAGCGCGGCGAGGGCCTCGTCGACGTACCGCCGTGTCACCTTCGCCGGATCGGTCGCGTCGTCCATCGCCCCCATGGCGACGATCCGGCGCTGCCGGTCGAGGACGAAGAACTCGGGAGTCCGCACCGCGCCGAACGCGCGGGCCGTCTCCTGCGAGGCGTCGAACAGGTAGGGGAAGCGGAACCCGCGCGCTGCGGCGCGCTGCTTCATCGCCTCGAGCCCGTCGGCGGGGATCGTGTTGCAGTTGATCGCGACGACGGCGAATCGGCTGCCGGGTTCGCCGGCGCGGCGGGCGAGGTCGTTGATCCGCTCCTCGTAGTCGACCGCGTAGGGGCAGCTGTTGCAGGTGAAGACGACGACCACCGCATCGCGGTCGGCGACCTCGCTCCAGCCGTGGAGTTTGCCGTCGGTGCCGGGGAGATCGGTCCACGCCGGGACGACGTCGCCGATGTCGCGGTCGGGATTGAACGTGCCGGCGACGAGCGGTGCGGTGGCGACGGCCACCAGGGCGCGGACCACCCACCGGCCGACGCCGGGCAGGCGGACGTTCCGCACCGGATGGGGAAGCCGTGGCATGACGCGACAGGATACCCGCTCCGCTACGCGCGTTGCCGCCTGTGGTACCCTGCCGGCATGTTCGAGCACCGCTCCGAGCCCTTGCTCCCCCCCTCGGGGTTCCTGCGACGCGCGGTGGTCTACCTGGCGCTCGCCTCGGGGATGATCGGCGTCGCCCTCGGCGTCGGCGTGGTCGGCTACCGGACGTTCGGCGGGCTCGACTGGATCGACGCGCTGGTCAATGCCTCGATGATCCTCGGGGGGATGGGCCCGGTCGACAAGATGACGACCCAAGCCGGCAAGCTCTTCACCTCGTTCTACGCGCTGTTCTCGGGACTGCTGTTTCTCGGCGCCGCGTCGGTGGTGCTGGCCCCATTCGTCCATCGCGTTCTCCACCGGCTCCATCTCGACGAGGACGACGCCGGTCCGGCTTCGAAATCCTGAGATCGCGGGCGATCGGGCACGGTACCTCGCCGCGCGGCCTACCGCGGCGACGGTCCCGGCGCGGTCGCGATCCCGCCTGGCGGGAGCACCGGTGGGGCCTCGGCCGGATAAAACGCACCCCACACCGGACAGTGGTCGGAGACCTCGAGGGCCTGCTCGAGCGACAGGCCGAAGGCGCGCTGCAGGTCGAGCACGCCGGAGCGGCCGAGGTATTCGGTCGTCGCCCGGGTGTCGAAGATCAGGTTGTCGTAGGTCTTCGTGCGGTGGGTGTTGGTCGGGCCGGAGGTGATCGCCCAGCCGGCGCCGGGGATCTGCTTGATCCGCCCGAACTGCTGCGGCGCGGCGTTGAGGTCGCCGAGCACGATCACGTCGTCCTCGTCGGGCCGCGCGGCCTTCATCGCCAGGAAGACGTCGGCCAGCGCGTCGACCTCCTGCGGGACCTCGTCGGGATCGGTGTGGATGTCGACGAGCCAGAACGTGAACGCCATCCCGACCGGGATGATGCGCGTCCGGAACCGGGCGTGGAGCGGCGCCCGGTGGAGACGGTCGCCGGGGTTGGGCACCGTGCCGACGCTCGACGGATCGACCTCGATCCGTTCGGTGTCGTAGACGAACGCGTATTGCTCCTTGCTCACCGTCCGCCCGAGCCGCGGCCCGAGGACGAACTGGTAGCGGCTGCCGTCGGCGTTCACCGCCTGGACGAACGACGGCAGGATCCCGTCGGACTTGGCGCGGACCTCCTGGATCGCGACGACGTCGAACTGGCGGACGACCCGCGCCAGCACGTCGACGACCGCCGGCTTGGCGAGCTTCGCCTCGCCGAAGACCTGGATGTTGAAGCTGGCGACGAGGATCGCGTCGACCGGCTTGGGCGCGCGTGGCGGCGCGAGCGGCAGCCCTTGGGGAGTTAGCCCGGCGACCTGCACCGGCGGGGCGGGGAGCCCCTGGGCGGTCGCCGACGTGCTGCCGAGCAACCCGGCGGCGACCGCGAGGGCGGTGAACACGCCGCGGTCGGGAGCGAAGCGGCGCCGTGGACCCTTCGCCACCACCCGGCCTCCGCACCGCTCCCCGGGCGGCCGCATCCGACGGCGCGCCGCCAGGCTTCCGCTGGCAGACGGGGGACGACCCCGGCAGGTGAGATCGGCCGACCGCGGCCGGCACGATCGCTGGAATCGCCGCCGGCGGTGGGGTCGGCCCAGGTTGCCCGCTCAGCCCCCGATTGCCGTCAGCGCCTCGCTCGCCAGCCGGGCGAGTCGCTCGTCGCTGCCGGCGGCGCTGCGGCTGAGGGCGTCGCGCGCGGCGCCGGCCCCCGGGCCGATCTTCCCCAGGGCCCAGGCGCAGCGCTCGCGGACGGCGAGATCGGCAGCGCCGGCAAGCGTGGTTGCCAACGCAGCCACCGCCGCGCTGGCGCCCTCGCCAAGTCGGCCGAGCAGCGTCGCCGCCCAGTAGGCGGGGAGGGGATCCGGTCCGGTGAGGAGCGCGACCAGGTCGCCAACCACCCCCGGGGCAGGGGGACCGAGCTCCTCGAGCGCTGCCACGACCCACTCGCGGACCTGGTCGTCGGCGTCGGCGCAGGCCCGCGCCAGGGCGAGCGCCGCCGGCGTTGCCGCGGT
Organism: Planctomycetota bacterium; assembly: GCA_018970785.1. Taxonomy (GTDB): domain Bacteria; phylum Planctomycetota; class Planctomycetia; order Pirellulales; family UBA1268; genus F1-20-MAGs016. Next base: position 7,798 of record JAGWVR010000042.1, on the reverse strand, counting down.
GCCGCTCTGGGCGAGGCGTTCGGCCGCCGAGCGGCGGGTTGCCGGGTCGCCGCTCGAGAGGGCGGCCTGGGCGGCGGCGATCGGATCGGTCGGGGCCATTGGGTGTCCTCACGAAAAAAACACGAATCCCACCGGCCTCGCGCGGAGCCGGCCGCGGGCAGCCAACGGGGCCTATCGGCGCGGCGCGGCCCCGTCCATCAGCCCGTCCGCCCCGCCCCGACCGCGGCGACAGGGCGCGGGTTGATCGGGTATCCTCCGCTCATTCATTGATCCCGTCGGCCTGCCCGGTTCGATCCCGATTGCATCGTCTCGATCCATCCTTTTCGTTCCTCATCCGGACCTTTCCTTCATGGCAGACACACTTTCCGAGAGCAGTGCCTGCGCGCTGCTCGCCCGGCTGTTCAGGCAGCGCGGGTACGCGATCGAGCGGAACTTTCCGTTCGAGGAATTCGGCGTTTCGTTCGACTGCGACGGTTGGGACCGGGCCGCCCGCGTGGGGTTCGAGTTCCTCTCGAGCCAGCACGCCGACCACGACGACCTCTCGCTCGCCGAGTTCGAGGCGCTGATGGACGCCCAGGCCCGCGGCCGGCTCCAGCTGCTGGTCCTCGACGAGTCCGAGGCGCTCTCGCGCCAGGAGTTGACGGCGCTGGCGACCGAGTTTCTCGATGGCCTCGCCGCGCCGTCGGCGGCCGCGATGCGGCGGGGGGGCGGCCGGTCGGCGCCGGCCCGCCGGGCGGCGAAAGCCGAGAAGAGGCCGCCGGCGAAACGGGCCGCGGCAGGCAAGCCAACGGCAGCCCGGGGGGCCAAGCCGGGGGGGAAGCGGCCGGTCGCCACGAAGGGGCGGCCGGTCGGGACGGGTGCGACGCGGCAGCGACCGGCCGAACAACCGGCCGGCGGGCTGCGTGTCAGGGGAACGCGGGTGGCCGACGCCCGTGGACGACGCGGCACGCGATAGCTGTCCGTGGACAAAGCCCTCTGGGAAGTCCTCTGGGGCCATTGTCCACCCAGGCGATCGCGGGAAACGCCGACGGTTTCCCAGGTCGCCGTCGGCCGCATCCAGCGGCTGATCACGGCTTCCACGGGCTGCGAAACGCCGCAGCAATCGGTTCCCTTCCCGGTCGCCCGCGCCGCCGGGCCGAAAAATCCTCCATCCCTCATCCGTCCGGTGTTCACCATGGCTTCCGATTGGTTCTACGAGAAAAACGGCGCCCGCCACGGGCCGGTGTCCGCCGCTGAATTGCGCGCCATGTGCGCCGACGGTCGGCTCGCCCCGAGCGACCTGGTGTGGAAGGAGACGCTGCCGCGCTGGGTGAAGGCGGCCCAGCTGGCAGGCGTGCGGTTCAACGACGACGATCCCTTCGCCAGCACCAGCGGCAGCTTCGACACCGCCGGCCGGGGTCAGGGAGGCGTCCGCGGTCAGCCGCAGGAGCGCGACTCCGGTGGTGCCGCCGACAAGTCGGGCTCGGCCCGGTGGGGGCGTGAGTCGTCGCCGGCATCGCCCTCGGCGCGGCGGGGCGGGGCGGGTGGCGGGAGCGCTCCCGCTCTTCCCGGCGACCTCGCCGATGACGCCGGGGCGACGCTTCCCGAGGGGGGGCGGGCGCTGTTTCAGCATCCCGTCGACGGCCGCCGCCGGGTGGTGGCCCCCGGCCGGGCGTTTCTCGGCTGTCTGCTCCTCGGGCCGCTCTACTTTTTCCTCCTTGGAAACCGCCGCCAGGCGCTGTGGAGCCTCGGGCTGTTGCCCCTCACGCTCGGGATCAGCCATTTCGTTTACCCATTCCTCGCCCCGGGCCTGATGCGGGCGATGTACCGCGAGCAGGGCTGGAAGCGGCTGGCCTGACCGCGGTTCTCCGCAGCCACCGTCGCGCCGTACGATGGCCCTCGGTCTGCCATACCGGAGCCGGAGTCAATCCATGCGACGTGCGCTCGTGTTCGGACTGGTGTTCCTCTTCGGCGGCGTGACCGCCGGCGTGCTCTCCGCGCAGCCGGCAGCGCCTCCGGCAGCCGCCGAGCCGGAGCGGGCCGCGGCGCGCGAGGCGCGTCTCCGCGGCATGCTCAGCGGCGTCAAGCTCGTCGGCCGGTTCACGATCGACGCCCCGCCGGGCACGCCCGTGCCGGGTGAAAAGGAGATGCCGCGCGAGGAGGAATACACGATCACCACGGCGACGAAGCTGGCCGACGGTGATTGGTGGACCATGCTCGCGCGGATGCGCTTCGGCACGGTGGATCTCACGCTGCCGGTGCCGGTCGAGGTGAAGTGGGCGGGGGACACGCCCGTGATCACGCTCGACAAGGTGACCGTTCCCGGGCTGGGCACGTTCTCGGCGCGCGTCGTCCTCGACGGCGAGCGCTACGCCGGCACCTGGCAGCACGACGCGATCGGCGGCCACATGTTCGGCCGGATCGTCGCCGCGGCGGCGGACGCCGCCGGCGCGGCCCAGGACCCCGCCGCCACGAAGCCGGCCGAACCGGCGAAGCCCTGACCGCGGCGCCGTGGTCAGCCCCCCGCGGGGCTTCCGGCAGCCGGCCGCGTCGCCGCCCCGCGCCGCTCCCACCAGCCGCGGAACGGGTCGTGGATCCGCACCGCGATCACCGCCTCGCCGGCGGGGCCCACGCTGTCGCGCGACGACCGGCTCTCGATCCCGCCGTAGCGGTAGCCGACGTCAAGCGTGAGGCGCTCGCCGAGGTCGTAGGCCACGCCGGCGCCGACCTGCCAGGCGAGGCCGGCGGGTGAACCGGCGCCGCCCGCGGCGTGCGTCCCCCCCGGTCCCGCGCCGCCGCCGCCGTAGATCGCCAGCCGGTCGGTGAGGCTGACGTCGTGCCACAGGTTGGCCATCACCCTCCAGCGCTCGTCGGGCCCGGTCCCGGCCGGCGTCCTCCCCCGCGCCTCGCACTCCACCCGCGTCTGGCCCCACGGCCGCGGTGCCGCGATCCCCACCGCACTGTTGCCGCCGAACAGCGTGCCGGCCAGCAGCGGGCTCTCCGGCTCGGCCACCGCCGGTGCCGCGGCGGTGCCGATGCCGAGCATGCCGCTGAGGTAGACGCGCCGCTCGGCGCCGTCGCGCTCGAGTCGCTCGGCCCCGGCCGCGGCGGACGGCTCCTCGGGCACGACGGCGGCGAAGCGCGCGCGGCGGGCGAAGCCGGGCTCGTCGGCGACGGCAACGCGATGCAGCGCCGCCGTCAGAGCCGTGGCGAACAGGATCGAGGTCGTGATCGCTTCGCTTCGCACCGCCGCGTCTCCCCCCGCGCCCTGCCACGGCCCGTGCCGCGGGCGGCCACCCGACCGCGTCCGATTGTGGAGGGCCGTCAAGGGAGGCGGCGCCGCGGCAGGCCGCAGCCGCGCCGCTCGAACCCGCGGCAGGTGGGGCTGGGCAGGGTGTGGAAACCGGGAGGCCGGTTCGTCGGGTGTCGCCCGCCACACGCGTGGGAAGACACTCTGCTGGCCCCGCGGAATCCTTCCCGGGTGGAGGTGGTCCGAGGGCTGGGTATCCTCAGGGGATGGCCCGTCACTCCGTCCGTCGTGCCCTGCTTGCGGCCCTCGCCCTGGCCGCGGTCGCCGCGCCGCGGATGCTCGTCGCCGACGGTCCCGCTCCCGACGGCGTCGCCCCGGGGCACTCCCTCCACGGCGAGGCCTTTTCGGTCGGGCCGCGGCGGCGCCTGCCGCCGCAGCCGGGGTGCGGCGCCGTGCACTTCCCGATCACGACGGCTGTGCCGGAGGCGCAGGCGTTTTTCGACCAGGGCGTCGGCCAACTCCACGGCTTCGCCTACTGGGAGGCGGAGCGGTCGTTTCGCACGGTGCTGGCCCTCGACCGCGACTGCGTGATGGCGCATTGGGGCCTGGCGCTGGCCAACATCCAGAACGAGGCCCGGGCCCGCCAGTTGATCGCGCTGGCCACCGGCCCGGCGCTCGACAAGGCGACGCCGCGCGAGAAGGCCTGGATCGAGGCGGTCCGGAAGCTGTTCGCCGAACACAAAAACGACGATGCCCGCAGGGCGGCGGCGACGGAGTTTCTCTCCGCCCTCGAGAAGATCGCCCTCGACCATCCCGACGACCTCGAGGCGCGGGCGTTCCTCGTCGGCTTCTCGTGGTGGTTCAAGTCGCGGAGCGGCGTGCCGATCCCCAGCCTCCTGGCCGTCGACGCGCTGGCCGATGCCGTCCTCGCCGTCAACCCGCGCCATCCGGTCCACCACTACGTGATCCATCTCTGGGATCACCACCGCGCCTCGCGCGCCCTGCGCGCGGCCGCCGCCTGCGGGCCGGCGGCGCCCGGTGTCGCCCACATGTGGCACATGCCCGGCCACGTCTACTCGGAGCTGCGCCGCTGGAACGACGCCGCCTGGCAGCAGGAGGCGGCGGCGCGCGTCGACCACGCCGGCACCCACCGGACCCACGTCTACCCCGACCAGATCCACAACTTCGCCCACAACAGCGAATGGCTCGTCCGCGATCTCAACCACGTCGGCCGCGTCCGCGACGCGCTGGCGATCGCGGCCAACATGGTGGCGATGCCGCGCGTGCCGCGCGCCAAGGAGGGGAAGCCGGAGGCCGATCAGCGCTTCGACGAGCCGGGGAGCTGCTGGCAGTACGGCCGCGACCGGCTCGTCGAGACGATCCTCGACTGGGAGGCGTGGGGTGTCGCCGCCGCGCTTGCCGACACGCCCTACCTCGAGCCGGGGCGCGAGTTCGACGACCAGTGGCGCCGCGAGCATCTTCTCGCTCTCGCCGGCTTCGGGCGCGGCGACACGGCCGCCGGCACCGCGGCCCTCGAGCGCCTCGTGGCGCTCGAGAGCGGGCTGCGGAGCGAGCGCCTCGCCGCGGCCGACCGCGCCGAGGCGGAAGCACGCGAGAAAAAGAAGAGCCCCGCCGAGATCAGCAAGGCGATGGCCGAGGCGATGCAGCCCGTCGCGGAGAAGATCGAGCGGCTCCGCACGCCGCTGGCCGAGGTCCGGCTCCGCGCCCACCTCGCCGCCGGCCGCACCGACGAGGCGAAGGCGCTCGTGGCCGCGGTCGCCGACATCGACAAGGCGCGGCTCGCGCTGATCCACCACGCCCTCGGTGATCCGGCGAAGGGGTTGGAGATCGCCCGTGAGCTCGACGCGCGCGAGGCCGATCGGCTGCTCCCGGCGGCGCTCGCCTGCTGGCTCGAATGGGAGGCGGGGAAGAAGGACGAGGCGGTGAAGTCGTTCGCCACGGTGCGCTCGCGCGCCGGCGTCGCCGACACCGACCTGGCGCTGTTCCGCCGCCTCGCCCCGGTCGCCGCGGCGGCCGGCTGCAGCGGCGACTGGCGCTCCGCGCCGACGCCCCCCGGCGATCTCGGCGAGCGCCCCGACCTGGCGCTCCTTGGCCCGCGCGAGTGGCATGCCTGGCAGGCGGGGGACTGGACGGCGACCGCCGCCGATGGCACGCCGGTGAGCGGCGCGTCGCTGCGCGGCCGGCCGCACGTCGTCCTCCTCACGCTCGGCGAGGCCTGCGTCCACTGCAACAAGCAATTGGAGGCGTTCGCCGCCAAGGCCGAGGCCTTCACCGCCGCCGGCCTGCCGCTGGTGGTGGTGAGCACCGACACGCCGGCAGAGATCGCCGCGGTGACGACGCCGCGACCGTTTCCGGTCCATTCGGGCGCCGACGGCGCCGTGTTCCGCGCCCTCGACGCCTGGGACGATTTCGAATCCCGTCCGCTCCACGCCACCTGCTTCATCGCCGCCGACGGCCGGATGCGCTGGCAGCACGTCGGCGCCGAGCCGTTCATGCTCCCCGAGTTCCTCCTCGAGGAGGTGAAGCGCCTCGAGTCGCTCCCCGAGCCGCCGCCATTTCCCCCCGCGGGGCCGTGACGGGCCGAACCTTGCCGGGCGACCGGACATGGCGGCGTTGACCGGACGGGGCCGGCCGCGCGACAACAGCGCTCGTTGCGGGGAAGCGATCTGATGGAGGCGGTCACCCGAACGCGTGCGCTTGCCGCCGGCGGCCTCGCCCTTGCGGCGCTCGTCGCCGGCTGCGCGCGGGCCCCGGAGGCGGTCTGGTTTCGCGACGTCGCCGCCGCGCGCGGCCTCGGCGACGCCAACGACCCCGGCCCCGCCGGTTCGCACTTCATGCCGCAGAGCATGGGCAACGGCGCGGCGCTGTTCGATTTCGACCGCGACGGCCGGCTCGACATTCTCCTCCTCAACGGCTGCGGCCCGCAGGGCACGTCGCCCCACCGGCTCTACCGCCAGGAGGAGACCGGCCGGTTCACGCGCGTTGCCGCCGGCAGCGGCCTCGACGTCGTGTCGTTCGGCTCCGGTGTCGCCGTCGGCGACGTCGACGACGACGGCTACCCCGACCTGTGCCTCACCGAATACGGCGGCATCCGCCTCCTCCGCAACGACGCGGGGCGCGGGTTTCACGACGTGACCGCCGCCGCCGGCCTCGCCTCGCGCGCCTGGGGGACGTCGGCGGGTTTTCTCGATTACGACCGCGACGGCCGGCTCGATCTCGTCGTCGCCAATTACGTCGCCTACGACCCGGCACGCACCTGCCACGCCCCCGACGGCCGCCGCGACTTCTGCGGCCCGAAGGACTTCGCCGGCCAGCCGGCCGTCGTGTGGCACAACGTCAGCGCTGCCGGCGCCGTGCGCTTCGAGGATGCCAGCGCGGCCAGCGGCATCGGGGCGCTGCCCGGCGCGGGCCTCGGCGTCCTCTGCGCCGATTTCGACGGCGACGGCTGGGACGACGTCTTCGTGGCCAACGACCAGCAGCCCAACCGGCTGTGGATCAACCGCCACGACGGCACGTTCACCGACGAGGCGGTCCTCCGCGGCGTGGCCGTCGACGCGCTCGGCAGGGCCGCGGCCAACATGGGGATCGCCTGGGGCGACGTCGACGGCGACGGTCTCGACGACCTGTTCGTGACCCATCTCGATCTCGAGACCCACACGCTGTGGCGCCAGGGCCCCGTCGGCTCGTTCCTCGACGCCACCGCCGCGGCCGGCCTCGCGCCGCTCCGCCGTGGCACCGGGTTCGGCACGGTGCTGGCCGACTTCGACCTCGACGGCGACCTCGATCTGGCGCTGGTCAACGGCCGCGTCCTCGCCGGGCCGCCCGCCGCCGCCCCGGGCCTGGCGCCGTTCTGGCGCCCCTACGCCCAGCCCAACGAGCTCCTCGTCAACGACGGCAGCGGCGCGTTCACCGCCGCGCCGCTCACGGCCCCCGACCTGTGTCGGTCGGCCAACGTCGCCCGGCCGCTGTGCGCCGGCGACATCGACGGCGATGGTGACGTCGACCTGCTCGTCGGCCGCACGGCGCAGGCGCCGCTGCTGCTGGAGAATGTCGCCCCGCGCCGGGGAGGGGGGCTGTCGGTGCGGGCGCTGCTCCGCGCCGGCGGCCGCGATGCCGTGGGAGCGGTCGTGACCGTCGTGGCCGGCGGCCGGCGCCAGCGCCGGCTCGTCCAGCCGGGGTCGAGCTATCTGTCGAGCCACGACCCCTGGTGCCACTTCGGCCTCGGCGCCGCCGAGCGGGTGGATGCGATCGAGATCCGCTGGCCCGACGGGCGCACCGAGGCATTTGCCGGTGGCCCGCGCGACCGCCGGCTGGAAGTGGTCCAGGGCACGGGGGAGGCGCGATGACGAACCGGCGCCAGCCGCCGCGCGACGGGCGCTTCGCCCCTTCCGGCCGACGATCCCGCCGCTCCGTGGCGCCGGCGAAGCCCGCGGTGCCGAGTCGGCTCTCGCCGCGCCGCGCGGTGCCGCTGCCGGTGGCGGTGGTGGCGCTGGTGGCCACCGCGCTCCTGGCAGCGCTCCCCTGGCTGCTCGCGCCGGCGGTGCCGGG
>JAGWVR010000041.1 GCA_018970785.1 Planctomycetota bacterium | reverse complement strand
GGGTGGCGGTCAGCAGCAGGGCGGCGGTCAGCAGCAGGGCGGCGGTCAGCAGCAGGGCGGCGGTCAGCAGCAGGGCGGTGGTCAGCAGCAGGGCGGTGGTCGAGATCCTGGTGGAGAAGGGGAGGGTGCGGGCGAACACGAGGCGGGGCGGAAGCCCGATGAAAACGCCTCGCAGCCCGGCCCCAGCGACGCGCCCGGCGGGAATGAGCAGGGACGTGACGGAGCAGCGGGCGGGAAGGCGGGCAACGGCGACCAACGCGACGGAGCCGGTTCACCGACCGACGCAGCGCCTCCCGGCGCCCCGCAGGCCTCCAAGTCGGGTGGGGGCGGTTGGATGCGGAGCGACGGTCCGTCCGACCCACAGGGGGGCGCCCCGGATGGATCCGCTCCCAACGCTGAAACCGAGTGGGGCCAGCAGGACACCTCCCATGCCCGCAATGCCGCCGACCTCGCCCTCGATCACCTCCGCCGGTCGCTCGCCAAGGGAGACGACAGCGTCCTCGACGCGTTGGGCTGGACCCCCGACGAGGCCCGCGCCTTCCTCGAGCGCTGGGAGGCGATGCGCCGTCGTGCGGCAGCGGGGGATCCGACGCAGAAGCGCGAGTTCGAGCGGGCGCTCCGCAGCCTCGGCCTCCGCGGCGGCACCGTCCGCAGCACGCGTGACGTTCCTGCCGACGTGAAGGGGGGGCAGTCCGAGGGGCGGCGGACACGGCCCCCCAGCGAATACCGCGATCGGGTCAAGGCGTACTCCCAGGGAACCAGCGGCGAATGAGCGGTTCCTTCCAGGGTCCGCGCTATCTGGTGCCGTTCGGTCCCAAGCGGGTGCCCCACTGCTTCACCGATGTGCTCGTCCTCGGCGGCGGTGTCGCCGGACTCCGGGCGGCGCTGTCCGTCGATCCGCGACTCCAGGTGACGGTGATCACCAAGACCGACCTGCGGGTGTCGAGCAGCCAGTGGGCCCAGGGGGGGATCGCCGGAGTCGTCGATCCGGAGGATCGGTTCGACAACCACGTCGCCGACACGCTCTCCGCGGGATGCGGACTGTGCCATCCCGACGTCGTCACCGAGGTCGTCCACGAGGCTCCGGCTCGGATCGCCGAACTGATCGCCTGGGGCACCAATTTCGACGCCCGTGACGGGAGTCTCGAACTGGGGCGCGAGGGGGGCCACAGCCACCACCGCATCGTCCACGCCCTCGGCGACGCCACGGGGCGCGAGGTGATGCGCGCGGTGATCGAACGGGCGGGTGCCTGCGCGAACCTCGAGTTCTGGCCGGAGACGTTCACCATCGACCTGCTCACCGACGAGGGCGCCTGCCGCGGGGCCCTCGTCTGGAACAAGGGTCACGGCAAGACGCTCGTCTGGGCACGGCGGACGATCCTCGCCACCGGTGGTGCCGGCCAGCTCTATCGCGAGTCGACAAATCCCGAGGGGACCAGCGGCGACGGCATGGCGCTGGCGTGGCGTGCCGGGGCGCGGCTCCGCGACATGGAGTTCATGCAGTTCCATCCCACGGTGCTGTACATCGCCGGGGCGGCGCGGAGCCTGATCACCGAGGCGATCCGCGGTGCGGGAGCGCACCTCGTCGACAAGGACGGCAGGCGGTTCATGCCCGAGTTCGACGACCGGGCCGAGCTCGCCCCCCGCGACGTCGTCTCGCGGGCGATCACCGAGGTGATGCACCGCACCCACCATGCCAACGTCTACCTCGACCTGTCCCACCTCGACCCCGACACCGTCCGCAGCCGCTTTCCCGGAATGGCGCGGATCTGTGGCGAGTTCGGCCTCGATCTTGCCCGCGACCGGATTCCGGTCCGCCCCGGGGCCCACTACATGATCGGCGGGGTAGCGATCGATCGCGAAGGGCGGACGAGCCTTCCCGGGCTACTCGCCGCCGGTGAGGTGACGTCGAGCGGTCTGCACGGCGCCAATCGCCTGGCGAGTAATAGTCTCCTCGAAGGGCTGGTGTACGGTGCCCGCTGCGGGGCCGTCGCCTCCGCCGAGGCACTGTCGATGGGGGACCAGTTCCGCGTGCCCGAGTTGGCCCATCCGCGCGGCCGGGTGACGGGCGAGGGGCTCGACCTCGCCGACATCCGCAACTCGCTGCGCAGCCTGATGTGGCGCTCCGTCGGCGTCGAGCGGAGCGGTGCCGCGCTGGCCGAGGCCGCCGAGACGGTGGAGGCGTGGTGCCGCTACGTCCTCCCGCGCCAGTTCTCCGACCCCCAGGGATGGCAACTGCAAAACATGCTCGAGGTCGCGCGGTTGATGGTCCGGGCCGCGACGGCCCGGCAGGAAACCCGCGGGGTCCACTGCCGCAGCGACCATCCCCGCCCCCTCGACCGGTGGCGGCGGCACATCGCCTGGCAGCGCGACCGTGACGAGGAGATCCCCGAGACGCTGCCGGGTGCGGCCGTTCCCGTCTGAGCCGCGCGTCGCGTGCGGTCGGCCGCCCCGCGGCGATCCCGCCGGGGATTGCCTGTTGTGGCGACGGGGCCTAACAATGAGCGGTTTTGGTGTTCCCACCCCTCGCCCCCCTTTCGAACCACCCATGGTCCACGACCCCATTCCGGCCGGCGAGGCGATGATCGAGGCCGACGGGCTGACGAAGTACTACGGCCCGTTCATCGCCATCGAGAACATCTCCTTCCGGATTCCCCGCGGGGAGGTCGTCGCGTTCCTCGGCCCGAACGGGGCCGGAAAGAGCACGACGATGAAGATCCTCACCGGCTACCTGGCGCCGACCGCCGGCACGGCACGGATCGCAGGCCACGACATGGCGACCGATCGGCTCGCCGGTGCGATGCGGCTGGGGTACCTGCCGGAAAACGGGCCGCTGTACCCCGACATGACCCCGCGCACGCTCCTCGAGTTCTTCGCCGACGCCCGCGGCATGCGCGGGGCGCGGCGCAAGGAGCGGATCGAGGCCGTCGTCCGCCAGTGCGAACTGGGCAGCGTGATCGGCAAGGCGATCGGCAAGCTCTCCAAGGGCTACCGCCAGCGTGTCGGGATGGCGCAGGTCCTGCTCCACGAGCCCGACGTGTTGATCCTCGACGAGCCGACCAGCGGACTCGATCCGAACCAGATCCGCGAGGTCCGCGAGACGATCCGCCGCCTCGGTACCGACAAGACGATCCTCCTCTCGACCCACATTCTCCAGGAGGTCGAGGCCCTCGCCGACCGCGTGATCCTCGTGGCGGAGGGACGGCTGCGGTTCGACGGCACGCCCGCCGAGTTGCGGCGAAACGGCGGGAGCCTCGACGAACGATTCCACGAGTTGACCAGGGCCGCCTCGGCCTGAAGGCGGACGACCGTGGCTCCGACCGGAACGCCGGCGGCCGCGGCTGCCCCGGCAGGCCGGGCCGCCGGTTCGGTCACGGGCGACGACACGACAACCCGATCGACAGGATGCCGACAGACATGAAATGGCACGTGCTGGACGCGGTGTTCAAGCGGAACTTCGTCTCCTACTTCTCCAATCCGACCGGCTACGTCTTCATCTGCGTGTTCGTGCTGCTCGGGTCGCTGGCCGCGTTCTGGCCGCCGGAGTTTTTCAACTCCAACCTCGCCAACCTCGACCAGCTCAACCGCTATCTGCCTTACATCCTCCTCGTGTTCATCCCCGCGATCACGATGAGCGTCTGGGCCGACGAGCGCCGCCAGGGCACCGACGAGCTGCTGCTCACCATCCCCGCCAGTGACTGGGAGGTGGTGTTCGGGAAGTATCTCGCCACCGTCGGGATCTACACCGTGGCGCTGATGTTCTCCTGCATCTGCAACCTGATCATCCTCCTCCGCTGGGGCACCCCCGACGGTGGGCTGTTCTTCACCAACTACCTCGGCTACTGGTTCATGGGCCTGGCGATGCTCGCGGTCGGCATGGTGGCCAGCTTCCTGACGCCGAACCTGACGGTCGCCTTCATCCTCGGGCTGCTCCTCAACGCGCCACTGGCCGTCGCTGACCAGGCCGGGGCGGTGATGGGACCGCGCTGGGCGGAGCGGGTCCGCAGCTGGGGCCTGGCGGAGCAGTTCTCGGACTTCGGGCGGGGGGTCGTCAGCCTGTCGTCGATCGCCTACTTCCTCGGCGTCGTCGCCGTCTGCCTCTATCTGGCGATGGTCCTCATCGGCCGCCGCCACTGGACCGGACGGCGCGACGGCCCGCGGATGGGCGTTCACTACCTGGCGCGGACCGCGGGACTGGCGATGCTCGCCGCCGGGGCGGTCCTCGTGGCCCGGGCCACGGACGTCCGTCAGGATCTGTCCGAGGAACGGATCAGTTCGCTGGCCCCCGACACTCGCCGGCTGCTGGCCGACCTCAAGCCCCAGCGGCCGATCGAGATCCGGGCGTACGTCAGCCCGACCGTGCCCGAGGACTACACGCAGACCCGCCTCAACCTCCTCAACACGCTCCGTCAGTTCCAACGCCTCGGCCGGGGCAAGGTGAAGGTCGAGGTCGTGCCGACCGAGCCCAAGACCGATGCCGCGGCGCTCGCCCGGCAGCAATTCGGGATCGAGCCGGTGACGGTGCTGTCGCGGGTCCGCGGTGCGTACCGCGAGGAGGAGGTGTTCCTCGGCTGTGCTGTGACCAGCGGCCTGGAGAAGGTCGTCGTGCCGTTTTTCGACAAGGGCACGCCGGTGGAGTACGAGCTGATACGCTCGATCGCCACGGCGGCGCAGGAGAAACGGCGCCGCCTCGGGGTCGTCACCACCGACGCCGATCTGTTCGGTGGCTTCGACATGATGACCGGCCAGCAGCGTCCGCGGCAGCCTCTGGTCGACGAGTTGGAGAAGCAGTACGACGTCGTCCAGGTCGATCCGTCGGCCCCGATCACGGAGACCTACGACGCGCTCCTCGCGGTGCAGCCGTCGAGCCTCGGGCCGGAACAGCTCGGCAACTTCGTCGATGCCGTCCGCCGGGGGCAACCGGTGGCGGTGTTCGAGGACCCGCTCCCGGTCCTGATGACCGCCGTCCCCGGCACCGCCCAGCCGCGGCGCGGCCCCGGCGGTCCGATGGCGATGTTCCAGCCGCAGGGCCAGCCGAAGGGAGACATCGAACTGCTCTGGCAGACGCTCGGCCTCCGCCTCGGGGCCGGGGCCGCACGGCCGGCGATGGGGCAGATGGGATCGGCGCCGTTCGTGGTCTTCCAGGACTACAACCCGCACCCGAAGCTCGAACTGCCGTCGGAGTTCGTCTTCGTCGACGCGAGCATGGATGCCAAGGACACCGGTTTCAACCAGGACGACCCCGTCACCAGCGGCCTGCAGGAAGTGCTGTTCCCGTTCCCGGGCAGCCTCTCGAAGGACGATGCCGCGGCTGTCACCTGGGTGCCGTTGGCGCGGACGACGCCGCGCTCGGGGACGATCGAGGTCGAGCGGATCCTCGCCAACCGCGACATGCGGATGCTGCGCAACTTCGAGAAGCCGGGGGATCAGTCGATGGTCCTCGCGGTCGCCATCGAGCGCCAGCCGCCCGCCGCCGCCGACGGCCAGGCCGCCGCGCCCGCCAAGCCGATCCGTGCGGTCGTCGTCTCCGACATCGACCTCCTCGACGGCCGGATCTTCGGCCTCCGCAATCGCCCCGACGAAGTGTTCGGGCTCGACTTCGACAACGTCACCTTCGTGCTCAACATCCTCGATTCCCTCGCCGCGGACGATCGCTTCCTGCAGATCCGCAAGCGGAAGCCGCGGCACCGCACCCTGGAGCGGATCGAAGACGCGGTCGCCGACGCCCGCGAGCAGGCCGACGCCGAACGGCAGAAGTTCATCGACCAGTTCGACCAAGCCGAGAAGGAGGCCAACGAGTCGCTTCAGAAGGAGGTCGGCGACTTCGAGCGCAAGCTCAAGGACCTCGAGGCCAGCGGTCAGGCCGACCGGCAGGCGGCGATGCAGGCGATGCAGCAACTCGCCAGCCGGCAGCGTCTCGCCCAACGGCGTCTCGACACGCGGATCGAGCAGCTGAAACGCACCCGGGATGCCGACGTCGAACGCGTCGAACGCGATCTCGGCAAGAAGATCCGCGAGGAGCAGGACCGGCAGAAGTGGCTCGCCGTCCTTCTCCCGCCGATCCCGCCGCTGGTCGTGGCGTTCTTCGTCTATTTCCGGCGCCGGGCCCAGGAACGCGAGGGTGTGTCGCGGAACCGGTTGCGGTGATCGTGCTGCGGCCCCGCAGCGCGGGTCTGGGAGCGCGGTGACGACGTGACGATCGATCGATTCGGAAGGAGCGTGTGGCGATGGCAGGCAGGGGTGAGCGAGCGAACGACGGCGGGTCACGGTCAAGTTCCGGCCGGGACGACATCGGCGGGCCCGACAGTCGGTCGGGCCGCGGGTGGCAGGCACCGGAAGGGACCGACAGGGCTGCCGAGCGCGGCGCCGGCCGGCCGGCGTCGGGGGCGATGCTCAAGACCGGGGCGTTCCTCGCCTGCGGCGCCGCCGCCCTGGCGGCCGGACTATTCGCACAGCCTCGGTTCACTGCCAGCAGTGTCGCGCCGCGCGAGGAACGGAAGCTGTTTCCAGAGCTGTCGGACGCCGCCAAGGCGACGAGCCTCGAGATCGTCCGCTACGACGAGGGGTTGGCGACGCTCAAGCAGTTCAAGGTCGCCCAGACGGGCGGCGTGTGGGTGCTGCCCGCCTTCCAGAATTATCCGGCCGACGCCAAGGATCAGCTCGCGGCAGCGGCCACCGAACTGGTCGACCGTGAATACGTCGACATGGTCTCCGACAGCCCGGGAGACCATGCCAAGTTCGGCGTCGTCGAGCCCGACCCGGACAAGATCAAGCCGGGCGACACGGGCGTCGGCGAGCTGATCGACATCCGCGACGGCAACGGCGCCCGGCTGGCGCGGCTGATCGTCGGCAAGGAGTATGCGCGGGCCGGGGGAGCCAAACCGCTGCGCTACGTCCGTCGGGCGGGGCAGGATCCGGTGTACCTCGTCGAACTCGACATGTCGAAGTTCACGACGTCGTTCGGCGATTGGATCGAGAAGGACCTGCTCAAGCTCTCGCCATGGGACGTCCGCAAGGTCGTGCTCGACGACTACAAGCTCGAGGCGGTCGACCAGGGCGGGCAGATCGGTGTCGAGCAGGTGCGCAAGGACCGGATCGAACTGGCCTATGAAGACCGCGAGGCCAAGTGGAACCTCGTCGCACTCGATTCGTTCGCCTCGGGAAAGCCCGAGCCGCAGCAGTTGGGCGAAAACGAGGAGCTCGCCAGCGCCCGCCTCAACGAATTGCGCAACGCCCTCGGCGACTTGAAGATCGTCGACGTCGTCCGCAAGCCGGCGGGCCTGAGCGCCGAGCTCAAGGCCGAGGAGTCGTTCACCGGCGACCGTGAGGCGATCCGGTCGCTTCAGCAGCGCGGGTTCCTCCCCCTCCGCTCCGGTGAGATCCTCTCGACCGACGGGGAGACGATCGTGGGGATGCGCGACGGGGTCGAGTACGTGCTCCGGTTCGGGGCCGCGACGGCGGTCGGTGGTGCCGACGCTGCCGAGGAGGCCGGCGCCGCGGAAGGCCAACAGCAGCAGGACGGCCGGTATCTGCTCGTGATGGCCCGGTTCAACGAGGCGCTGCTGGAAAAGCCACGGCTCGATCCAGTTCCCGAAGGTCCGATCGCGCCGGCGGCCGAGCCGGCAGCACCCGCCGCCCCGGCGAGCGAGGCGGCACCCGCTGCGCCCGCAGCTCCGCCAGCGAACGATGCCCCTCCGGCAGCCGATGCACCGCCGGCGGCGGACCCTGCTCCACCGGCCGCGGATGCGGCCACGCCCCCGCCGGCGGCACCTGGCGAGCAAGGGGAGCAGGGCGAGGCAGGGCAGAGCGGAGCGACCGCGGCGGAGCAGCCCGCCGCGCCTCCCGCCGCTCCCGGCGCCGCGAGTGCTGCCGACGCGCTCAAGGCCGCCGACGAAGCCGAGGCCAAGGCCCAGCAGCAACTCGAGGAGCGGCGCCGCATCGAGCGCGAAAATCGTCGCCGCCAGGACGAGTACGACGACAAGGTGAAGGGTGCGCAGAAGCGCGTGCGTGAGCTCAATGCCCGATTCGCCGATTGGTACTACGTCGTGCCGGCCAAGGAATACGCCCGCATCCACCTCGACCGCGCGGGGGTCATCCAGCCGAAGTCGAGCGCGCCGGCGGAGCCCGCTCCGCCCGGGATTCCGCCGCGGTGATCGATCGCGCGGCCCGGCCGGACCCTGGCCACCGGCGGCGGCCGAGACCGGTGGGAGGCCGCGCGTTCTTCCGTGCGGCGGCGGGGGGCCGTACGATGGCCCGTCCCGCCGCGGTGGCCGCGTGAGAACTGCATGATCCCCGACATCCTCAGCACTCCACGTACCGCCCGGCTGGGCCGCGCCCTCGGCTTCCGTCTGCTCGGCACGGGCTCGTGGGTTCCTCCCGGCGTGGTGACCAACGCGGATCTGACGCGGCTCGGTTGCGATCCGGAGTGGATCGAGAGCCGGTCGGGGATCCTCGCCCGCCGTCACGCCGCCTCCGACACCGCGACCAGTGACATGGCGGTGGCGGCCGGCGAGGAGGTTCTGCGCTCGACCGGTGTCGATCCGGCGGCGATCGATCTGCTCGTGCTCGGGACGTTCACGCCGGACCACTCGATCCCGTCGACGGCGTGCCTCGTGCAGGATCGCCTTGGCCTGACCGCCCCGGCGATGGACGTGACCGCGGCCTGCGCCGGGTTCGCCTATGCGTTGGTGACGGCGGCCCAGTTCATTGCCGCCGGCAACGCCCGCCTGGCGCTCGTCGTCGGTGCCGACACCAACACCCGGTTCGTCGATCCGGAGGACGTCGGCACCTGGCCACTGTTCGGGGACGGCGCCGGCGCGGTGATCCTCGAGCGCGTCGCCGACGGTTCCGGCCCGACGCCCGGCCTCCTCGCCCACGCCCTCGGCGCCGACGGCCGCGGTGCCGAGTTGCTCGTCTGCCCGATGGGGGGGTCACGGCAGCCGGTGTCCGTGCCGGGAATCACGCGGCGCGAGCAGTACATGCGGATGGAGGGGAAGGCGGTCTTCAAATGGGCGATCCGCCTCGTCGAGGACAGCGTCCGGCAGGTGGTCGCCCACGCCGGGCTCGGGCTCGACGACATCGACTGCTTCATCCTCCATCAGGCCAACGCGCGGATCATCGACGGTGCTCGCTCCGCGCTCGGCGTCACGGCCGACCGGTTCGTCGTCAACCTCGATCGCTATGGCAACACGTCGAGCGGATCGATCCCGCTGGCGCTCGACGAGGCGTTTCGCGCCGGTAGGGTCGGGCCGGGGAGCGTCGTGGTGGTGTGCGGCTTCGGTGGTGGCCTTGCCTGGGGCAGCGCCGTGTGGCGGCTGTGAGGCGGGGCGCGAGCACCACGCCGGGGAGGATGGGCGCCCGAGAGACGCGGAGGCGACGACAGCGATGACGGTTCGAAGCCTGCCCGAGCGGTGCACCGTCGCCGCCGCCGACACCTGGGACCTCGCCAGCCTGTTCCCCTCCGACGACGCCTGGGAGGCGGCGCTGGTGGCGTGGGAAGCACGCCTGCCGCAGTTCACCCCGTTCGCCGGCACGCTCGGTTCCGGTCCCGAACGCCTCGCCGAGTGTCTGGCGTTCGACCTGGCGATCGACCGCGAGGGGGATCGCCTCGGGACCTATGCCCACCTCCGCGCCGCCGAGGACCAGACCGCAGGCACTGGCCAGCGGATGATGGGGCGCTTCCGCCACGTCGCCACCCGGGCCGGGGAGCTGGCGAGCTTCATCCGCCCCGAGATCCTCGCGCTGCCCGCGGAGACGCTCGGCGAGTGGCTGGCGACGGCGGCCCTGGCGCCGTACCGGCTCCTCCTCGAACGGCTCGTCAGGACACGGCCCCACGTGCTCGGCGAGCGCGAAGAGCGGTTGCTGGCGATGCAGGGAACCTTCGCCGGGACTGCCGCCCGCGTGTTCCGGCAGTTGACCGACGCCGACATGCGGTTCGGCACCGTGACCGACGGCGCCGGCAACGAGGTCGAGCTCTCCAACGCGACGTTCGTCACCCTCCTCCACGACGCCGAGCGGTCGGTGCGCCGCGAGACGTTCCACCGGTTCTACGCCCAGTACCGGGCCCATGCCCACACGCTCGCCGCCACGCTTGCCGGGTCGGTCGAGCTCGATGTCTACCAGGCGCGCGTCCGCAATCATCCGTCGGCCGTCGCGGCGGCGCTGTTCACCGACAACATCCCGCTGACGGTCTACGACGGCTTGGTGGCGGCGGTCCGCACGCACCTGCCGACGGTACACCGGGCCAACGAGCTGCGCCGCCGGTGGCTCCGGCTCGACGACCTCCACCACTACGACTGCTACGTGCCGCTCGTCCCGGAACTCGAGCACCGGCACGGCTGGGAGGAGGCGGTCGGGTTGATCGTCGAGGCCCTCGCGCCGCTCGGGGACGCGTATTGCGATCGGCTCCGTCACGGATTGCTCGACGGACGCTGGTGCGACCGCTACCCCAACGTCGGCAAGCAGGCCGGGGCGTTCAGCTCGGGCACCTACGACTCGGCCCCCTACATCCTCATGAACTACCAGCCCGAGGCGATCGAGCACGTGTTCACCCTCGCCCACGAGGCGGGGCACTCGATGCACACGCGCCTCGCGGCCGAGGCCCAGCCCTACCAGTACGCCGGCTACACGATCTTCGTCGCCGAGGTCGCCAGCACCTTCAACGAGCAGCTCCTCGCCCGCCTCCTCCTCGAGCGCTGCCGCACGCCCCGCGAACGGGCCGCGATCCTCGTCCGCGAGGTCGATGCGATCCGCGCCACGATCGTCCGGCAGACGATGTTCGCCGAGTTCGAGCGCACGATCCACGCGGCGGCGGAGGCGGGGGAACCGCTGACGCTGGAACGGTTCCGCGCGTCGTACCGCGCCCTGCTCGAGGACTACTTCGGCCCGCGCTTCGCTCTCGACGATGATCTCGAGCTGGAGTGCCTGCGGATCCCCCACTTCTACTCGGCGTTCTACGTCTACAAGTACGCCACCGGGCTGGCTGCGGCAATCGCGCTTTCCGAGCGGGTCGCGGAGGGCCGACCGGGGGCGCTCGACGCCTACCTCGGCTTCCTCCGCGGCGGGTCGTCGAAATGGTCGCTCGACCTGTTGCGCGACGCCGGTGTCGACCTCGCGGGCGGCGAGCCGGTGGCGACCGCGCTGCGCCGCCTCGCCACGCTCGTCGACGAACTGGAGCGGCTCGAGCCGGAGGTCGCCGGCTGACTCCACGCCCGGGGCGGCGTGCCGAAGGGTACAATCGCGAAGCCATCCCGCCCGCCAGCCGAGTCGGCTTCCCCGAGCCGCAGCGCCGATGACCGAATCGACCCGCGTGCCGCCGTTGTTCGGCTACGCGGCCCCCCCCGGAGCGCACGACGAGTTTCTCGACGGGGCCGGCCATCCGCGGGCCCCGTGGAGCCGTGTCGCCGAGGTGATCGGTGGCTGGAGCCGCGAGGAGTTCGAGACGCGCTGGGATCAGGCGCGGCGGTTGATCCGTGAGAACGGCGTCACCGCCAACGTCCACGATCCGGCGTCGGGCGAGCAGCGCCCGTGGGTCCTCGACCCGATCCCGCTGGTGATCGCCGCCGACGATTGGGCGGTCGTCGAACGCGGCATCGCCCAGCGCCATCGGCTGCTCGACGCCCTGCTGGCCGACGTGTACGGCGCGCAGGCGATGGTCCGTGACGGCGTCGTGCCCGCCGAGCTCGTCCTCGGGCATCCCGGCTACCTGCGCCCCTGCCACGGCATCGAGCCTCCGGGGGGGCGCTGGCTGCACCTCCACGCCACGATCGTCGCCCGCGGCCGGGACGGACGCTGGCTCGCCCTCGGCGACCGGACCGGCGTGCCCCGGGGCCTCGGCTACGCGCTGGAGAACCGGCTGGTGGTTTCGCGGCTGCTCCCCGAGGCCTTCCGGGACAGCCGCGTGGCGCGGCTGGCGCCGTTCTTCATCGCGCTGCGGGCGATGCTCCGCGGGCTGGTGCCGTCGCGCGACACGCCGCGGATCGCCCTGGCCAGCCCCGGCCCCGACAGCCCGACCTACTTCGAAGATGCCTCCCTGGCCCGCTACCTCGGCTACACGCTCGTCGAGGGGGGCGATCTCGCCGTCCGCGAGGACCGCGTCAGCCTCAAGACGCTCGGGGGCCTGGTGCCGATCGACATCCTCTTCCGCCGCGTCGACGATCGTGAATGCGACCCGCTCGAGCTCGACAGTGCCGCCCTGGCGGGGACTCCGGGCCTGGTCCAGGCGGCGCGCGAGGGGCGCGTGGCGGTGGCCAACGCGCTGGGCAGCGCCCTCGTCGAGTCCCCGGCGTTCGCCGAGTTTCTCCCGCAGCTCGCCCGGCGCCTGCTCGGCGAGGAGTTGCTCCTGGCATCACCCCCGTCGTTCTGGTGCGGGATCCCCGGCAACCTGCAGCGGGTGCTCGATGGCCTCGACGGGATGGTGATCGAGCCGGTCGCACCGGACGGCGGGACGAAGCGTTTCGCCCCCGGGTTGCTCGACGGAGCGTCGCGCGCGCGGCTCGTCGCGCGGATCCGCCACCGGCCGGAGGGCTGGGTCGGGAGGCCGATGATCGAGCGCTCGGTCGCCCCCTGCTGGAACGGCAGCGCGATCGCGCCGGCGGCTGTCGTCATCCGCTGCTTCAGCGCCGCCGGTGCCGATGGTCCGACGGTGATGACGGGGGGGCTGGCGCGGATGAGCCTGGGCCGGTCGAGTGTCGAGGAATCGGTCCTCTTCGGCGACGGTTCCAAGGACGTCTGGGTCCTGTCACCCGGTCCGGTGGCGGCGGTCAGCCTGCTCCGCGCACCGGGCCAGCCGGTGCCGCTGCGGCGCAGCGGGCACGATCTCCCCAGCCGGGTCGCCGACCATCTCCATTGGCTCGGCCGGCACGTCGAGCGCGCCGAGGGCACCGCCCGGCTGCTCCGCGCCGCGGCGGTGCGGCTGTCGTCGGAGAGCAACCTCGACAGCGTCGGGGCCGTCGCCCACCTCCTGGCGACGTTCGGCGAACCACCGGTGCCGCGGCGCGAGTGGCTCGAGCCGGGACGGGCCGCCACCGCCGGCGAGATCGCCGTCGAGCTCGACGGTGCCGTCTCGGGAGCGGACCGCGGCGGGAGCGTGGCGTCGTCGATCGAGAGCCTGTGGCGAACCGCATCGGTCGTCCGGGACCGGCTGTCGATCGATTCCTGGAAGATTCTCGCCCGGGTCCGGCGGGAGGCCCTCGCTCGGTCGGCGGCGGAGTCGCCGGGGGCGTCCGGGCCCGGCCCGGACGTGCTCGCGCGCCTCGACGGCGTGATCATCGATCTGGCGGCCTTCGCCGGCATGGGGACCGAGAGCATGACGCGTGGTCCAGGCTGGCGCTTCCTCGACATGGGTCGGCGTCTGGAGCGCGCGGTGGGGCTGATCCGCCTTCTCCGCGTCACGCTGGTCAGCGCCGCCGCCGACGAGCCGCGGCTGCTGGAGATGCTGCTGGAGATCGCCGACAGCTCGATGACCTACCGCACGCGCTACCTCGGGGCCCTCGAGGCGGCGCCGGTGATCGACCTGCTGGTGATCGACGAGACCAATCCGCGCTCGATCGGCTTCCAGGTCGCCGCCCTCGACGCCCATGCCGCCGCCCTGCCGGTCGACGAGGTCTCGCCGGTGCTGTCGGCCGAACGGCGCGCCACGATGGGGGCGCTGGCGGCGGTGCGGCTCGCCGACGTCGGTGAGCTCGCGCTGGTCGACGGCGCCGGGAAGCGGGGGGCGCTCGGCCTCCTTCTCGGTCGGCTCGAGCACGATCTGCGTGCCTTCTCCGACGGGATCACCCACCATTACCTCGTCCACGCCGCGCCGCGCCGGCGCCTGGGCGACCCCCTGGATGCCGCCGATGCCCGCCTCTGACGCCATCGTGCCCCGGGTCGTCGTCGTCGGCCGCCCCAACGTCGGCAAGTCGAGCCTGTTCAACTGGCTCGTCGGCAAACGGATCGCGATCGAGGATCCGACGGCGGGGGTGACGCGCGACCGGCTCGTGCAGCGGATCGGCCTCGGTGGCCGGTTCATCGATCTGGTCGACACCGGCGGGATGGGATTCGACGATCCCGACGGCCTGACCGGACAGATCGACGCCCAGATCACCGCCGGGCTGGCCGAGGCAGCGCTGGTGGTGATGGTCGTCGACGTCCGTGCCGGGCTGGTGGCCGACGATCGGATGGTGGCCGACCGCGTCCGCCGCACCGGGGCCACGGTGTTGCTGGTCGCCAACAAGGCCGACGACGCCGCGCTCGACGCCCATGCCGCGGAGTTCGCCGCCCTGGGATTCGGCACGCCGGTGGTGACCAGCGTCCGCGGCAACCGCGGGCGCGATCGGCTCGAGGAGGAGATCCTCGAGCGGATCCCCGAGGCGTGGCCGGAGGAGGCTGAAGCGGGGGCACTGCCGGAGATGAAGCTGGCGATCGTCGGCCGGCGCAACGTCGGCAAGAGCACGTTCGTCAACGCCCTGGCACGGGCCGAGCGGGTGATCACCAGCCCGGTGGCCGGCACCACCCGCGACAGCATCGACGTCCGCTTCGAGGTCGACGGCCACTCCTTCCTGGCGATCGACACCCCCGGGCTGCGCCGCGCCAAGAGCCGGACCAGCGACATCGACTTCTACTCCACCCACCGCGCCCAGCGCGGCATCCGCCGGGCCGACGTCGTGCTGCTGTTCTTCGACGCCACCGAGCCGATCGGCAAGGTCGACAAGCAGCTCGCCGAGACGATCGTCGAGGAGGCCAAGCCGGTGGTGTTCGTCGTCAACAAGTGGGACCTGTACGCCGCCGACGTCCGGCGCCGCGAGTGGATCCAGTACCTGCGCGACACCTTCCGGACGATGCCCTGGGCGCCGGTGGAGTTCGTCACGGCGACCGCCGCGCGGAACGTCAAGGCGACCGTCGACACCGCCCAGCGCCTGTTCCGGCAGGCGGGCACCCGCGTGGCGACGGCGCGGCTCAATGCCCTGATCCGCGAGGCGGTCACGTCCAATCCGCCGCCGTCCGATCGGCGCGGCCGGCCGACGCGCGTGTACTACGCGACGCAGGTCGAGGTCCTCCCGCCGACGATCGTGCTGGCGACCAGCGGAACCGCCGGCCTTCCCGAGACCTACCAGCGCTACCTGATCGGCGCCCTGCGGGAGCGGACGCCGTTCCGCGAGGTGCCGATCCGGCTGGTGGTCCGCGACCGGGGCGCGGCGGCTGCGGAGGGGGGGGCGTCGGCCGACGAATCCGCCGGGCCAGGCGGGGAGTGAGCCCCGTGCGGCGCGGTCTGACGCCGGCGGGAAGAGGGTGTTTTTCGACGCCGCGGTCGGGTAGTCTCTCCGCCGGCCACCGTCCCGCGTCGTCCCCTCCGGAGACTCCGAGATGCCCGCTCCCGTGATCGTGACCCCTGCCTTGTCGCGCCGTGATGCCCTCCGCGGAGCGGGGCTCGGGGCCGCTGGAAGCCTGGCCGGTGCGCTCGCCGCGGCCCGCGCCGTACACGGCCAGTCCCCGTCGACCGACACGATCCGCATCGGCCTGATCGGCGCCGGTGGCCGCGGCACCGGTGCCCTCCAGCAGGCCCTGTCGGTGCCCGGGTCGAACGTCAAGCTGACGGCGGTGGCCGACGCCTTCAAGGATCGGATCGAAGGGGCCCTCAAGGCCGTCGATTCGATGAAGGACAAGCTCGACTGCCCGGAGGACCGACGGTTCGACGGCCTCGACGGCTACCAGAAGGTCCTCGACCACTGCGACCTGGTGATCCTGGCGACACCCCCCGGCTTCCGTCCGTTCCATTTCCAGAAGGCGGTCGAGGCCGGCAAGCACGTGTTCATGGAGAAGCCGGTGTGCGTCGATTCGTTCGGCGCGCGGCTGTGCCTCGAGGCGGCGAAGATGGCCGACGAGAAGAAACTCAAGGTCGTCGTCGGTCTCCAGCGCCGCTACGAGCGGAAGTACCGCGAGACGGTAGCCCGGATCCGCGAGGGGCTCGCCGGCGACATCATCGGCGGCCAGGTCTACTGGAACGGCGCCGGCATTTGGTACCGCAACCGCCAGCCGAACCAGACCGAGATGCAGTTCCAGGTCAACAACTGGTATCACTTCAACTGGCTGTGCGGCGATCACATCTGCGAGCAGCACGTCCACAACATCGACGTCGCCAACTGGTTCCTCGACAAACTCCCGGAGAGCGCCTACGGCACCGGTGGCAAGCAGAACCGCGTCCCCGGTCAGCCGAGCGAGATCTACGACCACCACGCGGTCAACTTCACCTACCCCGGCGGCATCCGGATCGCGAGCCAGTGCCGCCAGTTTCCCGGCGGCGACGGCCGTGTGAACGAGGAATTCCAGGGCACCAAGGGCTACGTCAAGATCGGCGAGATCACCGACTACGCCGGCAAGGTGCTGTGGAAGTTCGAGGGGGAGAATCCCAACCCCTACCAGGTCGAGCACGACGAACTGCAGGACGCGATCCGCAACGACCGGCCGCTCAACAACGCCTACTACGGCACGACGTCGAGCTTTTCATCGGTCCTCGGGCGGTTCGCGACCTACACCGGCAAGCAGTGGGGCTACAAGCAGGCCCTCGAGCTCAACTACCGGACGATGCCGGAGAACCTCTCGTGGGATGCCGAGCCGCCGGTGCAGCCGGACAAGGACGGCAACTACAAGATTCCGATGCCGGCCGACTACCGGATCGCCTGAGCGCGACGGTGGGCCACCTCGCCCGGACGGCATCGTGACCGGGTGCGGCGGTGGGATCGTGATGGCCAGTGAGCAGGGAGGCAGCGGATGATCGTCGGCGTTCCCAAGGAGACGAAGCGCGACGAGTACCGGGTGGCACTCCTCCCGGTCGGGGTCGAAGAGCTCGTCCGCGGCGGCCACCGCGTCCTCGTGCAGGCCGGTGCGGGGGCGGGCTCGGGGTTGGCCGACGAGGCATACGCGGCCTGCGGGGCCACCGTCGTCGAAGGTCCCGAGGAGGTCTTCTCCGCCGCCGAGTTGGTGGTCAAGGTCAAGGAGCCGCAGCCGGCCGAGCTCGGGCTGCTGCGCCCCGGCCAGGCGCTGTTCACCTATTTCCACTTCGCCGCCGACCGCGCGCTCACCGAGGGGTTCCTCGCCACCGGTGCCACCGCGGTGGCCTACGAGACCCTCCGTGACGACCGTGGCCGGCTGCCGCTGCTGGTGCCGATGAGCGAAGTCGCTGGCCGGATGAGCATCCAGGAGGGGGCAAAGTACCTGGAGAAGCCGCAGATGGGGCGCGGGATCCTCCTCGGCGGGGTGCCGGGGGTCGCGCCGGCGAGCGTGCTGGTGCTCGGGGCGGGAACGGTCGGGGCCAATGCCGCCAAGGTCGCCGCCGGTTTCGGTGCCAACATCGCCCTGCTCGACACCAACCTCGAGCGGCTCCGCTACCTCGACGACGTCACCCCGCCGAACATCGACTGCCTGTACTCCGACCGGCACACGATCCGCGAGCATCTCGGCCGTGCCGATCTGGTGATCGGCAGCGTCCTCATCCCCGGCGCACGGGCGCCGCACCTCGTCGAGCGCGACGATCTCAAGCTGATGAAGCCGGGAGCCGTGATCATCGACGTGGCGATCGACCAGGGAGGGTGCGTGGCCACCAGCCGTCCGACCACGCACGCCGAGCCGACCTACCTCGTCGACGACATCGTCCACTACTGCGTCACCAACATGCCCGGTGCCGTGGGGCGGACAAGCACCTATGCACTGTGCAACGCCACGCTCCCCTACGTGCTCGAACTGGCCGCCGCCGGGGTCGACGAGGCGGCGCGGGCCAGCAGCGCGATCCGCTCGGCGATCAACGTCCACCGTGGTCGGCTCGTCCAGCCGGCGGTCGCCGCCGCCTTCGGCCTGCCCTGCGAGCGGTACCAGCCGTGAACGTCGGGGCATCCGCGCCGGGTGAGCCGGTCGCGATCCGCTGGGAGGGTGACGACGGCCCGGCCGGCCGGCTCCTCCTCCTCGACCAGACGCTCCTTCCCGGCCGGGCGGAGTGGATCGCCTGCGGCGATGTCGCCGCGGTCGTCGAGGCGATCCGCAGCCTGCGGGTCCGCGGTGCGCCGGCGATCGGGATCGCCGGTGCCTACGGGATGGCGGTCGCCGCCGGTGAGGCCCTGGCGGAGGACCTCGAAGGCGTGGCCCTCCGCGACCATCTCGCGGCACGCGCCGAGGCCCTGGCCACGGCGCGCCCGACCGCGGTCAATCTCCGCTGGGCGGTCGAGCGCTGCACGGCGGCGCTCGCGGGGCTGGCCGCCGGCGCCACGGCGCGGGACTGCCGAACGCGGCTCCTGGCGGTCGCCCGCGAGATCCACGACGAGGACCGGCGGCTGTGCGCCGCGATCGGCCGGCATGGCGCCGCGATCCTTCCCGCCGGAGACGTCCTCACCCACTGCAACACCGGCTGCCTCGCGACCGGGGGCGCCGGCACGGCGCTGGCGGTGATCACCTCCGCCTGGGACCTCGGCCGGCGGTTCACCGTCTTCGCCGATGAGACCCGGCCGCTGCTGCAGGGGGCGCGGCTGACCGCCTGGGAATTGGTGCAGCGCGGGATTCCGGTGACCGTGCTGGTCGACGCCGCCGCCGGCCATCTCCTCTCCACCGGCCGGATCGGCGCCTGCATCGTCGGTGCCGACCGGATCGCCGCCAACGGCGACACGGCCAACAAGATCGGCACCTACTCGCTGGCGCTCCTGGCGGCGGCACACGGCGTGCCGTTCTACGTCGCCGCGCCGTCGAGCACGTTCGACCTGTCGCTGGCCGACGGCAGCGGGATCCCGATCGAGGAGCGGTCGGCGGCCGAGGTGCTCGCACCGCTCGGCGTGCGGGCGGCCCCGGAGGGCGCCGGCGCCTACAACCCGGCCTTCGACGTCACCCCCGCGCGCCTGATCCGGGGGATCGTCACCGAACGGGGCGTGATCACGCCGGTGACCCGTCAGGCCGTCGCCGCCATGCTCGGCGCGGGCTCATCGTCGCCGTGAATCAGCCGAGGCCGCGGGCGAGCTCGACGAACGCCCGGACCATCGCCCCGCTGCCCCCGCCGTCGGTCCAGGGACGCGGCTTCTCGGCGAACGCCGGACCGGCGATGTCGACGTGGGTCCAGGGGATCCCGCCGACGAACCGCTCGAGGAACTTCGCCGCGGTGATCGCGCCCCCCCAGCGGCCGTCGCCGATGTTCTTGATGTCGGCGACCTCGCCCTTGATGAGGTCGTCGTAGATCTCCGGATACATCGGCAGCTGCCAGACAGGCTCGCCGACCGCGCGGGCTGCGGTGGCGACGCGGTCGCACCAGGCCTGGTCGTTGGTGAACAGCCCGGCGACCTCGGTGCCGAGGGCCACGACGCACGCCCCGGTGAGCGTCGCGGCGTCGACGATCCCCGCCGGACCGAGGCCGCGGACGACGTCGAGCACGTCGGCGAGGACGATCCGCCCCTCGGCGTCGGTGTTGTGGACCTCGATCGTCGTCCCGCTCCGCGCCCTGATCACGTCGCCGAGCTTGTAGGCCGCCGGGCCGGTCATGTTCTCCGCCAGTCCGAGCGCAGCGACGAGACGGATCGGCAGTCCGAGCCGGGCGATCGTCGCCGCCGCGGCCAGCGTGGCGGCGGCGCCGGCCATGTCGCACTTCATCGTCAGCATCCCGTCGGGCGGCTTGAGCGACAGCCCCCCCGAGTCGAACGTCACCCCCTTGCCGACCAGCGCCAGGTGGGGCGGTCCCTCGGGCACCCCGGGACCGCGATAGGTGAGCAGGACGATCCGCGGCGAACGGTGGCTCCCCTTGCCGACGGCGAGGATCGCCCGGCAGCCCTCGCGCACGAGCCTGGCCTCGTCCCAGATCTCGCAGCCGAGACCGGTGTCGGCGGCGACGGCGGCGGCGGTAGCCGCGAAGCTCGCGGGGTAGATGTCGTCCGGCGGCATGTTGACCAGCCGCCGCGCGAGGTTGACCCCGGCGCCGATCCGTGCACCCCGTTCGACTGCGCCGGCGTCGGCCCCCAGCCAGACCACCGGAAACGGCGTGCGGCGCCGTTCGGCACGGAACAGATCCTGGCCGACCATGCCGACCGCGGCCCCGGCG
Source organism: Planctomycetota bacterium (assembly GCA_018970785.1). GTDB lineage: Bacteria > Planctomycetota > Planctomycetia > Pirellulales > UBA1268 > F1-20-MAGs016. The sequence goes on along the minus strand of JAGWVR010000041.1, from coordinate 9,369 downwards.
ACGGCCTGCTCGGTCTGCCGGGCCGTCCAGTCGGGGTCGGCGACGAGGGCCACCGCCGTCCGCGGCTTGGCGGCGAGGTGGCGGGTGGCGGTCGCCGCGGCCCGGTAGGGCGCTGCCGGATCGGACGGCGCCGCCGCACCGGTACCGACGACGACCAGCTGGCCGACCTGGAGGCCGGGAGGGGCGAGTAGCGCGAGGCACTCCCCCGGCTTGCCGTGCAGTTCACCGGCGGCCGCGAGACGGGTCAGCAGGCCGCCGGTGGCGGCGTCGATCGCCGCGGCGGGGCCGCGGCCGAGATCGGCGCGCCCGTCGCGGCTGCAGACGAAGATCACCAGCGCGTCGGCGGTGACCGCGGCGACCTTCGTCGTGGCATCGACGGTGATCGGGGGCTGCGGGGGCATCGCGTCGGGGGTCATCACGGCGTCTCCGGGGTGGCGGGAGCGACAGTGTAGGGGGAGGGTGCCGGTCCGGAAACCGTGCTGCCGTCGGACGGCATCGACCGGGGCGGCGTGAGCCACGGCGCCACCAGTGCCAGGAGCACAGGGAGGACAACAAGGTTCCCGGCCAGTCCACCGGTCAGGGTCAGGCAGCAGAGGGCGCCGAACGACACGGTGGGGATGAACGAACTGGACAGCAGCGCGAGAAACCCGACGACGAGGGCCAGCGTCGCGAACACCATCGCCCGCCCGGCCGTCTCGTGGGCCACGCCGAGGGCCGCCTCGACGGCGCCGTCGAGGGCGAGCCGGCGACGGAAGGCGACGATGTAGTGGATCGAGCTGTCGACCGACAGCCCCATCGACACCGCCGCGATCATCGCCGTCCCCATGTTGACCGGTTCGCCGATCCAGCCCAGCATGCCGAGCACGAGGAAGATCGGCAACGCGTTCGGCACCAGGGCCACCAGCGCCAAGACCACGCTCCGCAGGCTGACGGCGAGGAGGAGGAGGATCCCCGCGGTGGCGACGAGAAACGCCGCCCACTGGTCGGCCAGCAGCCGGTCGACGAGCTGCGCCAGAAGCACGAAGAACCCGGTGACCTCGCCCCCCGGCCGATCCGGGGCGGCGGGAAACTCCTCGGCGACGATCCGGCGGACCCCGGCGATCACGGCGCGCTTCGCCGCCGCCGGCTGCCGCTCCCGGGAGCGGAGCATGACCCGCAGCCACGCCGACCCGTCGTCGGGATCGCGGCCCCACAGCGCCGCGGTGAGCCGCGGCTCGCGCTGCCGCAGCAGTGCCAACGCCCCGCCCACCACCCACCCCCCGACCCGGCTCCTCTCCAGATCGGCGAGCTTCACCGGCGACAGGGCGTCGAGGAGGTCGGCGAGGCTCATCACCTTCGTCAGCCCGGGCGCCGACCCGCCGTCGGCACCCGGCACGATGACCTCCTCGCGCAGCCGGCGCTCGAGGCGGGCCACGGCGGCGAGCGTCGCCGCGTCGGGTGGATCGGTGGTCGGCACGAGCACGTCCCAGACCCCCGCGCCCCCGAGCCGCGTCTCGACCATCTCGTAGGAGCGGACGACCGCGCTGCCACGGCGGAAGTTGCGGATGTAGTCGGTCTCCACCTCCAGCCAGCGCATCCCCGAGACCGCCACCGCGACGACGCCGGCGGTGACGGCGAGGATCGTCCACGGCTGGGCGACGATCCGCTTGACGAGCCGGTCGAGCCCGAGGTCGAGCAACTCCTCGCCCCAGGCACGGCGCGGGTCGGAGGAAAACCGACCGGCGAGGGCGAGGAACGGCACCAACGCCGCGGCGGCGAGGAGCACCATCACGGCGCCGATCGCGGTCATCAGCCCGAAGTCGTGGACCGGCCCCACCCGGCTGACCAGCAACGAGCCGAAGCCGATGCAATCGGTGGCGATCGCCCCGACGATCGGCCACATCAGGATCGACAGCGCCTCGCGCAGGGCCGCCTCGGGGGGCAGCCCCAGCGACCGCTGCCGGCGGAACTCCACGATCAGGTGCACGACCGTGCCGATCGCCACCACCGTGACCATCGCCGAGAGCATCGTCGAGACCATCGTCAGCCGCAGGCCGAGCAGGGCCAGCACGCCGCGCGTCGTCCACAGCGCGAGGAGGACCACCGCCAGCGGCGCCACCAGCCAGCGGAGGCTGCGGAACGAGACGAGGAGGACGGCCGCCGCGAGCAGGCCGGCCGTCGTGCCGAGGAGGTCGCCGTCGCGCTCGAGCATCGCGAACCCGTCGCGGAGCATCACCGGTTCGCCGGCCACGGTGCCCTCGGGCAGGTCGGCGACCAGCGTGCGGAGCGTGTCGATCGTCGCCCCCCGTCCCGGCTGGGTCCCGTCGCCGGCTGCCGGGGCGAGGACGCAGACGACCGCCGCCGTCCGGCGGTCGGTGCCGACGACGTAGCCCTCGAGGAGCGTGACCAGCGCCGCGGCGGCGGGATTGCCGGCGACGTCGACGATCCCGTCGCCGAGCGGAGTCGTCGCGAGGCTCGTGGCGGCGGCGATCCCCGGCAGCTTCGCGATCCGGTCGGTGAGCGTGCGGAGCCGGGCGATCCCGGCGGTGGAGAACAGGTCGGCGTCGTCGTAGGCGACGACGAGCACCTCGCCGGAGCCGAACGTGCGGGCGACCCGGTGGTAGGGCACGAGGGCCGGGTCGGTGCGATCGAACATCGCGTCGATCGACCGGGAGAACTCCAGATGCCGCGCCCGCTCGACGGCCACGACCCCGGCGAGCAGCGCCAGCCCGGCCAGCACGACGCGCCGGGCGATCAGCCACCCCGCGACCCGCTGGCTCAGCGTGGGCATCGGGCGGGGCTCTTCGGGCAAACGGGGCGGGCCGGGGCGACGGCGGACGGACGGTGGACCACGTCCTTCTCCGCTCCCGGGGCAGGCTGGGAAACATCGTCATCGTAGCCGTCGGCCGACGCGGGTCACCAGTCCCACCCAATCGCCCGCGCGGGGAGCGCCGTGGCGGAGGTGACCTGAGGGCGCTGCCCTAACTGTCCGTGGACAAAGCCCTCCATGGCCTTTGTCCACTTTGGCGACCGCGGGAAACGCCGAGGGTTTCCCGGGTCGCCCTCGGCCGCATCCGGCAGCCGGTGACTTTTTCCACGGGCTGCTGAGACGAGACCGTCGAGCTGGCTGCCGCGCGGCGGGATAACCCCAATCGCGACGCGGACTTGGGGGCCGTCGGCGGGGTCCGCGATGCCTTGACCCCCTGCGCGCGGCACTCCTATAACCCCGCGGATTTTTTCAAGTCCGTCCCCTCCCGCGCTTCCGCGCTGACCCGACGCGTGCGCTCACACGGCATCCCTCCACCGCCTCGCCGCCATCCCCGGTCTGCCCGCGGGAGCGCCCTCGTCGTCGCCTGTCTGGTGGCGATCGGGCTGCCGCGCGCCGGCGCCCAGACGGTGCCCGAACCCGCGCCGACGGCCGGCGTGCTCGCCGCGGTGCCGGCGCGCGGGCTGGCCGCTGCGATCGCCGAGGCAGGCAGGATCGAGGTGCCGGCCGTCGATCCCGGCGAGGGGCTGTCGATCGGCGCGGGCCAGGCGGCGCGGTGGACCGAGGGCTCGTACGACGTCTGGCATCTCACCGGCGGCGTGCGAATCGAACAGGGCACGACACTGGCCACCGCCCACGAGGCCGTGATCTGGATCGAGCAGGATCCCGGTGCGCCGCCTCCCGACGCCGATCCCGGTGCCGACGGCCCGCCGCGGCCGCCCCTGCGCGGCGTGCTCGTGCGGATGGCCGGCGACGTGCGCGTCGCCTCCGGCGACGCCACGGGAAACGCCACGGTCCGCGGCCCGCAGTGGACGGGGCGCTTCTGGACCTGCCGATCCCCGACGCTCGCCTTCACCAGCGTCGTGCCGGCGGCGGGCACGCCGGCGGTCTATGAACGGCCGCCCGAAGGCGCCCCGCCCCCGGTGACCGGGCGCGCGGATGACGACGGTGCGGTGACGCTGGCGCAGTACAGCGAGTTCGGCGGCCGCGCTCCGCCCGCCGTGGCCGCCGTGCCGGGGCGACGGCTCCGCGCTTTTCCGCGGTCGAGCGTGCCGCTCGCGATCCGCTGGTTCCCCAGCCCTGCCGGCGGTGAATGGGTGGCGGTGATCACGTCGGGGGTGAACCTCGTCGTCGACGGCGTCGACCCCGCCGGGCCGCTCGACATCTCCGCCGACCGGCTCGTGATCTGGACCCGGGGCGCGGGCCAACCCGACCTCGACGGCAGTGCGGCGCAGGCCGCTGATGTGCCGCTCGAACTGTACATGGAGGGCAACGTCGTCTTCCGGCAGGGGCAACGCGTGGTCGAGGCGACGAGCATGTTCTACGACGTGCCGCGCAGCTCCGGCGTGATCACCGGCGCCACCGTGCTGACGCCTGTCGACAACTACTCGGGCCTGGTGCGGTTGCGCGCCGACGTCCTCCGCCAGGTCGACCGGAGCCGGTTCGTGGCCGGCGGGACCGGGCTGACGAGCAGCCGCCTCGGGGTGCCGACCTGGGAGTTCCGCTCACGGCAGATGGAGTTCACCGACGAGCAGGTGCCGCTCGCAGGGCCGGACGGAGCTCCCGCCGTCAACCCGCTCACCGGCGAGCCCGCCGTCGAGCACCGCCAGTTCATCGCCAGCCGGGGGAACACCGTCACGCTCGGCGGCGTGCCGGTGCTGTGGTGGCCGATCCTCGCCACCGACGCGAGCAAGCCGACCTTCTACATCAACAATCTCCAACTGCGCAACGACCAGGTGATGGGCACGCAGGTGCTCACGAGCTTCGACCTGTTCCAGATCTTCGGCTGGCGGCAGCCCCCCGACGGCGTCGACTGGGATTTGAACGTCGATTACCTCAGCTACCGCGGCCTCGGCTTCGGCACCGCGCTGCTCTACAACCGCCCCGACTTCCTCCGCATCGGCACCCCGGCCAACGGCGTGCTCGACGCCTGGTTCATCAACGACCACGGCATCGACAACCTCGGCCTCTACCGCCGCGACTTCACCTACCCCAACGACTTCCGTGGCCGGGCCTTCTGGCGTCACCGCCAGGATCTCGGTGGCGGCTGGCAGGCGCGGGGCGCCGCCGGGTGGATCAGCGACATGAACTTCCTCGAGGAGTACTACGAGGCCGAGTGGGAGGAGGGCTACGAGCAGCGCACCTGGCTCGACCTCCGCCGGCCGATCGACAACCGCGAACTGCGGCTGCTGACCAGCGTGCGCGTCGATCCGTTCTTCACCCAGAGCGAGTGGTGGCCGCGGCTCGACCACTACACGATGGCGCAGCCGCTGCTCCGCGACGCCCTCTCGTGGTACGAGCACAGCGGCGCTTCCTACGTCCGCCAGGGGCTGCCGCAGACGCCGACGCCCGGGCAGGGGCTGCAGTACTGGACGACGCTCCCCTACGAGGCCGACGTGATCGGCGAGCGGCTGGCGACGCGCCACGAGATCGACCTGCCGTTCCAGGCCGGGCCGGTCAAGCTCGTGCCCTACGCGCTCGGCGAGCTGGCCCACTGGGGGCAGGACCTGTCGCAGTCGCCCCTCGACCGCGCGTATGGTCAGGTCGGGATCCGTTCCAGCCTGCCGATGTGGACCGCCGACAACTCCGTCGAGAGCACGCTGTGGAACGTGCACGGGATCGCCCACAAGGTGGTCTTCGAGCTCGAGTACGCCTACGCGGATTCGACCCAGGACCTGTCCCAGCTCCCGCTCTACGACCAGATCGACGACGACACGATCAACCAATACCGGCGCAACATCCCCTATTGGGACTACGGGGCGATCCCCGGCCAGGCCACGCCACTGCCGCCGGGGGTGGTGTTCGGCCCCGACGGCAAATACGACCCGCGCTCCTACGCCGTCCGGCGCGGCCTCGCCAGCTGGGTGACCGGGCCGACGGAGATCGCCAACGACCTGTCGGTGTTCCGGCTCGCCGCCCGGCAGCGCTGGCAGACGAAGCGCGGCCCGGCGGGCAACCGCCGGATCATCGACTGGATCACGCTCGACATCGACGGTGAGCTGTTTCCGGTGACCGGCCAGAACTTCGGCCAGCCGCTCGGCCTGTGGCAGTACGACTTCCGCTGGCACGTCGGCGACCGGACCACGGTCCTGTCGAGCGCCGACGTGGATTTCTTCACCGGCGGCCAGCAGCTGTACACCGTCGGGGCGCTGCTCAACCGCACGCCGCGCGGCAGCTTCTACATCGGTTTCAACGAGTTCGGTGGACCGATCCAGGCGAGCGTCCTGACCGGGTCGTACACCTACCGGATGAGCCCCAAGTGGGCGAGCTCGTTCGGTACGGCGCTCAACCTCCGCGGCATGAACATCGGGCAGAACTTCCAGCTCGTGCGGATCGGCGAGTCGTTCCTGATGACCTTCGGATTCAACGTCGACTACAGCCGCAACAACGTCGGCGTGACGTTCAACCTCGAGCCGCGGTTCCTGTCGCGGACGCAATTCGCCAGCCGCACCGGGCTCGACGTGCCGATGGCCGGCGCCTACGGGCTCGAGTAGCCGGCGCCGCCGCCGCGGCGCTTTTCACGGGCATCGCCCCTGCGCCTCTCGAGCAGGCCGAGGCCAGCGCCGACCAAGGCCAGGACGCTCGAGAACGCCGCGGGGTCGATCTCGGGGACGCTCGCGGGTTGCCCGTTGAACCATAGCGGCGAGAGCGCCGGGTCGCCGCCGATGTCGTAGACGCCGTCGAGGAAGTCGTAGAGCAGCAAGCCGTCGATGCTCCGGCCGTCGAGGAGCGTGCCGAAGAGAACGTATCGGGCGTAGGGGCCGAACCCGTCCTCTCCCCCGATAGTGTCGAAATTGAAGCCGAGGCCGTGGCCGAAGACATCGAGCCGTGATTGCTCGAACAGCCAGAAGCTTCCCGAGACCTCACCACCGACGAGGTCGACGTGCCCCCGGCCGAACCCGAAGAGGGAGCCCGCGGACGATCCCATGACCGTGCCACCGGAGATCGTCGCGCTAGCATCGCCGGAGACGTCAAGGTAGCCGACGCGGCCGCCCCGGATGTCGACGAGGGCTGAATTGTACGCGGCCACTCTGGCATCTCCCCCGAGGATCGTGAGCACGCTCGAGTCGAGGACGTAGGCGGAGCCATGGATCGTGCCGGCGTTCATCGTCACTGAACTTCCTCCTTGCACGTCGACGATACCCACGTCGAGGACCGCGTCGAGCGTGGCCGCCGCGCCGTCGATCGTCAGCCGGCTGTAGGCGCCCGTCACCGATCCGCCGCTGGTCACGACGAGGTCCGGTGCGACGACATGGGAGGTGCCGAGCAGCCTGACCGAGTCGGTGCTCGACAGCGCGCCGGTGGACGACGCTTCGATGGTGTGGTCCAAGGGAGTGCCATCGGCGAGCGTACCGACGACCCGGTAGTCGGCGACCCTTCCGAGTTTCTGCCCTGCGAAATCGAAGGACCATCGTTCCGGCCCGGCCGTGGTTTGGAGTCCGCTACCGAGAAGGTCGAGCACGGAATCGCCGCGGGGAAGGATACTGCCGAACGTGCCGCCGCTGATCGTCGCGCTTTCCTGGAATGCCAACGACTGGACATGGCCGCCGGTGACCGCGAGAAGACCGGAACCGACATCCACGCGCCCGGCGATCGTTCCGCCGGTGACAGTGAGGTTGCCGTAGCCACCGATTGCCGAATAGCTACCCCGGACAACGCCACCGTTGACGTTGATCGTCCCGCCGTACATCAGTGCGCCGAAGCTATACGGATCGCTCGTACCGACCGTGCCACCGTTGACGTTGACCACCGCCTTGGCGCCGTTGGAAAACGACATGCCGACTTGGCCACCGTTGATGTTGACGGTGCCGCCGGAGCTGGTCGCATCGCGGGCGTATCCGCCGGTGATGGTGATCGTGCTGTCGTCGAAGGCCCAGGCGATGTCGGTGCTCCCCCCGCTGATGGTGGCCACACCGTTGCCGACGCCCCTGACGGTGTCATGGACTTGGCCGCCGACGAGATGGAAGGTTGCGTCGGCGCCGACTGTCACGTTCTCGGACGTGCCACCGTTCATGGTCGCCTGGCTGGCTCCGAGGACGTCAAGCCTGCCGAGGATCTCCCCGCCGTTCATGACCACGACGCTGTTGTTGAGCACCGTCACGATGCCGGTGGAGAGACCGGCCTCGAGGGTGACCGTGGGGCTCGCTTGGACGGTGCCGTCGGCGCTGCGCCCCACGGTCACGAGGCTCCCGAACGCGTCGGCCGTGCCGTCGGCCGTGAAGTAAAGCGGATTGGTCTGGACGAGACTCATGCCGCGGAGCACCACCTCGCCACCCGAGATACTCGAGCCGCTCGCCGAGGCCGTGATCGTCTGGTCGATGGCCGTGCCGTCGGCGAGCAGGCCGATGATGTGGTAGTCGGCGACACGACCGAGGCCGGTGGTCGGATCGAGCCCCCAGCGCTCGTTGGACGGGGTGGTGTTCAGGCCGGAGCCGGCGACGGTCAGGGTCGACGTGCCGTAGGCATTGACGCCCCAAATCGAGAAGGCGTCGGCGGCTCCGTCGATGCGCCCGCTGGCGGCATCGGAGAGCGACACGGAGCCTGAGCCCCCCGACATCGTCACTTGGCCGCCCTCGAAGGCCCGCAAGGTCGCCGTTCCCCCGCTCAACGTCACGCTGCTCGCGCCGTAGGCGTCGAGATCTCCGACCCAACCGCCGGTCATGGAGATCACGCTCGAGTCGAAGGCGGCCATGCGCGAGACGGTGCCTCCCAGCATCTCGATGCGGTTAGGGCCAAAGACGTTCACGCCGGAGTACCTCCGGCCATCGGGTGCGGTCAATGGCGGCCAGCCGTCCACGAGTCCGCCGGGTCCGATCGTGAGCGTGATCGGACCGGCCAGTGTCGTGAACGAGGCCAGGTCGTCCTTTCCGACGAACACCCTCCGGCTCCCGAGGTTCGTCGTGACGGTGTTGCTGGTGCCCCCGATGACGAAGATGGCGTCGTTGACCGGATCGTCGACGATCTGCGCGGGGGAGGGCACGGCCGCGAGGATCACCGCAATTGCTGCCCATGCGGGCTGGCGCCGGTGACCGAGACCCTTGCGAACGCCAAACAATTGAGCGATTCGATACATGGGGAAACTCCTTCGACGCGAGGATCAACCGTCGTTTGCACGAGGGTCGGGCCGCGGCCGGCGGGTCTTCCAAAACCCGCACCCTCGGCAAATGCCCTATGTTGTTTCTCTCGCAATCGGCGCCGGCGGACTGCCAACGTCCGCGACGTACCCCAGGTTTATTTACGAACCGGCGCCCGGGGGACTGAGAAGACGCCCGAGATCATTCCCGGGCAGGGTCCCGGGTACCTCTCAGGCGAGGATCGGCTCGACCACCGTCCCTTCGAGGTCGGTGAGCCGGTAGTCGCGGCCGGCGTAGCGGTAGGTGAGCCGCGTGTGGTCGAAGCCGAGG
>JAGWVR010000040.1 GCA_018970785.1 Planctomycetota bacterium | reverse complement strand
CGTCGCCGTCCCAGTCGGCGACGCTGAACGTGGTGTAGCCCCACTTGGCCTCGGCCGGCCCCTGGATGCTGCCGGCGGGGCCGGCCATCACGCGAAACGTTTCGTCGCCTGCGGTCAGCCGGCGCGGGGCGGCGAACCGGGGCGCGGCGACGCGCGGCCCCGAGAGGTTCTCGAACCACTCGACGTAGCCGGCGGTGTTGCCGGAGAGGACGTCGTCGTCGCCGTCGCCGTCCCAATCATGGCCGACGGGGGTCGCCAGCGCGCCGCACTTGAGCCGGTCGGCTTCCTGGCGGAGGTATTCCGGCGCGGTGAACACCGGCGCGCCGGCGGCGTCGCGGCGGCCGGTGTGGCGGGCGACCGCGACACGGCCGTCCTCGTCGCCGATCACGAGGTCGGGGAGGCCGTCGCCGCTCCAGTCGACGGCGACCGGCACGATCATCTGCAGGTCCATGCGGAGCGGCGTGCCGGCCACGGTCGGGAGCGGCACGCCGGGGGCGAAGTCGGGTCGGGTCGGCGTGCCGCGGTTGGCGAAGTAGGTGCAGCCGTCGAGGAACGACCCGCAGAGCAGGTCGAGGTCGCCGTCGCCGTCGAAGTCGGCGAGGTTCGGCGACGGGCAGCCGAAGACGTCGATCGGCAGGCCGCCGGCCGTGAGCTGCTCCGGTGCGCCGTATGTGCCGTCGGGCCGCGCGCGGAGCACGAACACGAAGCCGTGGAGCGGGCCGTGCGTCCAGCGCCCGGCGGCGTCGTAGCCGTCGTCCCAGCCGTAGTCGCTCCAGTCCTCGATCCCGATGACGAGGTCGTCGTGACCGTCGGCATCGACGTCGGCGAGGCGCCACTGGTTGTGGCGGACCTTGGGGCCCTTCGGCTGGCCGTAGCGCGGCACGTACCAGTTGGCCGCGACCGGCAGCGGCCGGCGCTCCTCCGTGCCGCGGCGGAGGAAGTCGGGGAACTCGACGCCGGGTCCGAGGACGCGGAGACGGTCGCCGATGACGCTCGGCATCACGTAATGAACCGTGCGGCCGAGACGCCGGCCGGGGCGGAACGCGGGGGGCGGAAACGAACCGGCCGGGTTCTCGAACAGCCAGACGCCGTTGGAGGGTTTGTCGGGGCAGGAGACGAGCAGATCGAGGTCGCCGTCGCCGTCGGCATCGGCCGGCACGGGCCACGCCCAGAGGCCGACGCCGAGATCGACGACCAGCCCGGGGTGTTCGTAGCCGAGCGGCACCAGCTCGGCAGCCGGCGCACTCCCCGCCAGCGCCGCGATCAGCGCGACAAGGGCCGCGACGAGCGGCGTTGGGCGTGCGACGGCGATCGCCACCGGGCCTCCGGTCATTCGTAGAGCAGATGGGGAGCGCGGCGGGCCATGAATTCGCGCACGCCGGTGGCGGCCCGGTCGACGGCCTCCTGCGGATCGCCGCCGGCACGGATCGCCTCGAGAACGCTCGTGTTGCCGAGGAGGCGGCCGTAGCCGTCGACCTTCCAGGTGTCGGGGTGGAGCCGGCGCAGGGCGGCGGCGATCTCGATTCCGGTGCGGACCGGCTCGAACACGGCGCGGTCGGTGATCACGACGTTCACGCCCCCGCAGCGCTCCCCCTTGAACGTGCTCGACTCCGGCGTGAACGACACCGGCACGAACGCCGCGCCGGGGATCCGCCGCGCCGCCAGCGCCCCGGCGAGCGCCGTTCCGTCGATCCACGGGGCGCCGAGGACCTCGAACGGCGTGTCGGTGCCGCGCCCCACCGAGACGTTGGTCGTCTCGAGCAGCCCGATGCCCGGATAGAGGAAGGCCTCGGTGAGGCTCCGCATGTTGGGCGAGGGATTGATCCATTCCAGACCCGTGGCCTCGAAGGCATCGGCCCGCCGCCAGCCCTCGCAGGGGACGACGACGAGGTCGAGGCCGAGCTTCAGCTCGTCGTTGAACAGCCGCGCCAGCTCGCCGACGGTCATCCCGTGGCGCAACGGCAGGGTGTGCCAGCCGACGAACGACTCGCTCCCGGCGTCGAGGACCGGTCCGGCGACGTCGACGCCGCCGATCGGATTGGGGCGGTCGAGGACGACGAACCGCTTCCCCTCGGCGGCGGCGGCCTTCATCGCCTCCCCCATCGTCGAGACGTAGGTGTAGAACCGGCAGCCGATGTCCTGGATGTCGTAGACGAGCGTGTCGAGGTCGGCGAGCATCTCCGGCGTCGGGCGGCGCGTCTTGCCGTACAGGCTTCGGACCGGCAAGCCGGTCGCCGGATCCCTGGCGTCGGGAACGTCCGATTGGTCGAGGGCGCCGGCGAAGCCGTGCTCGGGGCTGAACAGCGCGACCAGCTCCAGGCCGGGGGCGCCCTTGAGCACCTCCGGCGTCGTGCGGCCGCCGCGCGACCGGCCGGTGTGGTTGGTGATCAGCCCGACCTTCCGGCCGGCGAGCTGGCGGAAGCCGTCGCGCTCGAGGACGTCGAGGCCCGTGAGCACCTGTCGCGGAGGCTCGGCCACCGGGGCCGGGGCACGGATCGCCGCGACCGCCAACGAACCGATCCGTGAGGCGAGGGGATTGACCAGCCCCTTGCCGTCGGGGTGGAGGCGGCTGGAGAGGAAGATCACGAACAGGTCGAGGCGCGGATCGATCCACAGGCTCGTGCCGGTGAAGCCGCCGTGGCCGAAGGCGGCGTCGGTGTAGAGGTCGCTGCGGTTGGAGGAGAAGCCGCTGCGCTTGTCCCAGCCGAGGCCGCGGAAGGCGCCCCCGGGCACGCGCCAGGAGCGCGTCATCTCGGCGAGCGCCTGCGGCGAGAGGATCGGAGCGCCGGCAGGGCGGCCGGGGCCGGCGCGGAGGCCGGCGAGGAGGGCGCCCGAGTACCGCGCCAGGTCGGGGGCGGTGCCGAACAGGCCGGCGTGGCCGGCGGCGCCGCCGAGCTTCCAGGCGCGCGGGTCGTGGACCTCGCCGCGGAGCATCGCCCCGTCGCGCGGCTCGGTGGGGGCGATCCGCCCGCGGAGGTCGGCCGCCGGCAGGTAGCCGGTGTCGGCCATCCCCAGCGGCCGGTAGATCCGCTCGCGGACGTGGTCGGCGAGCGGGCGGCCGGAGAGCGTGGCGACGAGCTGGCCGAGGAGGATGAAGTTGACGTCGGAGTAGATGAAGCGCTCGCCGGGCGGAGCGAGCGGCTCGAGCTCCATGATCTTCTCGAGCGCCTTCTCCGGCCCGTCGGCGTAGTCGGCCAGCGCGTTGTCGGCGATCAGGCCGCTGGCGTGGACGAGCAGGTCGCGGACGGTGATCTTCTCCTTGCCCTTGGCGGCGAACGCCGGGAAGTGGCTGGCGACGGTGTCAGAGAGGCGCAGCTTCCCCTCGTCGACCAGCTGCATGATCGCCGTCGCGGTCGCCACCGGCTTGGTGAGCGAGGCGAGGTCGAAGATCGTGTCGACCGTCATCGGCTCGGCGTTGGGCTGCGCCTGGCGCTCGCCGATCGCTTCGAGCCAGGCGATCCGGTCGGCCCGGCCGATGCAGACGACGCAGCCGGGGAGATTGCCCTGCGCGATCTCCGCCTCGACCAGCGGGCGGATCGCCCGCAGCCGCTCGGCGTCCAGACCGACCTCCTCCGGAGCGACGACGGCCGGCGCCTGTGCCGCCGCCACGCCGGCCAGTGCCGTCACCGCCAGCCCGCCCATGACCAGAAGCGCTCGCACGATCATCCGTCGGTCCTCCGGGGAAACACCGCCGACGCCGCGATGCCAGCCACGATCGTCACCGTCGCACCGATCAGGGCGTACCAGGGCCAGGCGATCCTGACGCCCTGTGCGGGAAGCACGAATTGCACCGTGAGCAGCGCCACGAGGCCCGCAGCCGCGCCGAGCAGAGCCGCCTCCTGTCCGACGCGGCGCGTGGCGACGCCGAGCGCGAACACGCCGAGCAGCAGGCCGGAGGAATACCCGGCGATCGTCAGCGCCCGGCTCACGACCGTGGCATCGATCCGCGCCGCCGCGACGCCGACGGCGATCTGCACCAGGCCGAAGGCCACGGTCAGCTGGCGCGTCAGCCCGAGGGCCGCCTCGGCGGAGAGGGGCGCGGAGCGCCCCGACGCCCCCCTCAGCGGCAGCCAGAGATCGTGGATCATCGACGACGCCGAGGCGTTGAGCGAGCTGGCGATCGTCGACATCGCCGCGGCGAGAATCGCCGCCAGCAGCAGGCCGATGAGGCCGGTGTCGGCCGGGAAGTGACGGATGATGAACGTCGCGAACACCTCGTCGGGTCGGGCCGGGGCGGCCTCGCCGCCGAGGTGGTGGAACGCCGCGAGGAGGACGCCGATGCCGAGGAACAGCGCGAACTGCAGGAACACGACCACGCCGCTGGTCACCAGCGCCCGGGCGGCGTCGCGGTGGCCGCGGGCGCTCAAGTAGCGCTGGACCATCATGTGGTCGGTGCCGTGGGTCCCGAGGCTGAGGACGGCACCGCCGACGAGCCCGGCCCAGAAGGTGTACGGGTCGGAGGGATCGAGCGAGAAGTCGAACACGCGCAGCTTGTCGCCGGCGGCGGCGAACTCCCGTGCCGCCGCCCAGCCACCCGGGATCCGCGCCACGATCACGAACACCGCGACGATCCCGCCGAGCAGGTAGATCACGAGCTGGAGGCAGTCGTTCCAGACCACGCTCCGCAGGCCGCCGAGCACGGTGTAGACGATCGTCACCACGCCGGTCACGACCACGCTCCAGGCCAGCGGCAGGCCGCTGAGCTTGTGGAACACCAGCGCCGCGAGGAACAGCCGCAAGCCGTCGCCGAGCGTCCGGGCGACGAGGAACAACAGCGCCGCGGCCCGCTGGACCGCCGGGCCGAAGCGGTCGCGGAGCACCTCGTGGGCGGTGTTGAGCTCGCCGCGGAAGTAGAGCGGAAGGAGGAAGCGGACGATCGCCAGCCGGCCGAGCATGTAGCCGAGGGGGAGCTGGAGGAAGCGCATCCCCGCCGTCCCGAAGCTCTCGCCGGGAACGCTCAGCACCGTCGCGGCGCTGGTCTCGGTGGCGACGATCGATCCGAGGATCACCCACCACGGCAGGTCACGGTCGCCGAGCAGGTAGGCGTCGAGCGTCTTCGTCTTGCCGCCGGCGACCAGGCCGATGACGATCGCCGACGCCAGGAAGGCGACGAGCACGGCGATGTCGACCGGGCCGAGCATGGGGTCCTCGCGTCGTGTCCACCGCGGGCCGGCGCTCGGCAGCGCCGGCCGCGAGCGCCGGTGGGCTCCGCGGCGATGGTGAGCGAGGAGTATAGTGTCGCCCATGCGTCCGCTCGCCACCGAGGCGGTCAATCCCGCCTCAACCGCCATCGACTCGCTCGACGCCCGGGGCATCGTCGGCGTGATGGTCGCCGAAGACGGCCGGGTCGCCGGCGCCGTGGCGCGCGAAGCAGAGGCGATCGCCCGGGCGGTCGAGGTGATCGCCGCCCGGCTCCGCGCGGGGGGCCGGCTGGTGTATCTCGGCGCCGGCACGTCGGGGCGACTGGGCGTTCTCGATGCCAGCGAATGCCCGCCGACCTTCAGCACGCCGCCCGAGATGGTCGTCGGGCTGATCGCCGGCGGGCCGACGGCGCTGACGCGCGCGATCGAGGGGGCGGAGGACCGTCCGGAGCTGGCCGTGGCCGATCTCGACGGGATCGGATTCGGCCCCGGCGACGTCCTCGTCGGCATCGCCACCAGCGGCCGGACGCCGTACGTGATCGGCGGGATCGAACACGCCCGGCGGTGCGGGGCGTTCACGATCGGCGTCGCCTGCTCCCCCGATTCGGCGCTCGCCGCCGCCGCTGAGCTGGCGATCGTGCCGCTGGTCGGCCCCGAGGTGATCGCCGGGTCGACGCGGCTCAAGGCGGGGACGGCGACGAAGCTGGTGCTCAACATGCTGTCGACCGGCGCGATGATCCTCCTCGGGAAGACCTACGGCAACCTGATGGTCGACCTCCGCGCCACCAACTCCAAGCTCCTCGACCGCAGCCGGCGGATCGCCGCCCGGCTCACTGGTCTCGACGACGCGGCCGCCACCGCGCTCCTCACGCGGCACGACGGCGAGTTGAAGACGGCGATCGTCGCCGCGCGGCGCGGTGTGTCGACCACGGAGGCGCGGCGCCTCCTCGCCGCCGCCGGCGGCCAGCTCCGCGGCGCGATCGGCGCCGAGCCGGTGCCGCAGCCCACCGCCGCGAGCCCCGATCTCGTGATCGGCGTCGACGGTGGCGGCAGCGGCTGCCGCGCGGTCGTCGGCCGCGTCGCCGCCGGTGAGCTCACGGTCCTCGGGCGGGGGAGCGGCGGCCCGGCCAACCCGCGGGCGATCGGCGGACAGGCGGCGGCGACGAGCATCCGCGCCGCCGTGGCGGAGGCATTCGCCGCGGCAGGGGTGCAGCCGGCTCCCGCGGCCCGCGCCTGCCTCGGCCTCGCGGGGGCGGGCCGCCCCGAGGATGCAGCCGCGGTCGCCGCGGCGCTGGCCGACGTGGCGGCGTCGGTCGCGGTCGTCACCGACGCCGATCTGCTCCTCGGCGATGCGGCGCCGGGCGAGATGGTGGCGCTGATCGCCGGCACCGGCTCGATCGCCGTCGCCCGGGCCGCCGACGGCACGCTCGACCGAGCCGGCGGATGGGGCGCGGTGTTCGGCGACGAGGGGAGCGGCTGGTGGGTCGGGAGGGAAGCGCTGGCGGCCGTCACGGCGGCGGCCGATGGGCGCGGTCGAAACACAACGCTCACCGCGCGGCTGCTGTCGCGCTACGGCGTCGATCGCCCCGGGCTCCTCGCTGCAGCGCTCTCGGGACCGGCATTGCCGCGGGATCGGGTGGCGGCGGCGGCGATCGACGTCGTCGCAGCCGCGGCCGCCGGCGACGTCGTCGCGGTGCGGATCCTCGATGCCGCCGCGACCGAGCTGGCGGCGCTCGTCCTCGCCGTCGAGCGCCGCCGGCCGGTGGCGGCAGCGCCCTGGAGCCTCCGTCTGGCAGGCGGGCTCCTCGTCCATTCGCCGAGTCTCGCCGACGCGGTGACGGCGCGGCTGCGGCAGGAGGGGCGGCCGCCGGCGCGGGTCGAGGTAGTCGAAGACGCGGCCCTCGAGGCGGCGCGGATGGCACGGCGGGCCATGGTGCCTCGGCGCGACGGGTGAGTCACGGCCGCGCGGAGGCGCCCATGCTGTTCGGCATCGACCGGTTGCTCGCCGAGCGGCCGCTCCGCGAGCACCTCCGCGGCAAGCGCGTCGGCGTCGTCGCCCACCCGGCGAGTGTCACGGCCGATGGGACGCACACGCTCGACGCCCTGGTCGCCGCGGGGATCGACGTGGTGGCGGCGTTCGGACCGCAGCACGGCCTGCGCGGCGAGAAACAGGACAACATGCGCGAATCGGACGACTTCCGTGACGCGCGCCTCGGGATCCCGGTCCACAGCCTGTACGGCACGGTGCGGCGGCCGACCGCCGCGCAGGTAGCCGAGTGCGACGTCCTTCTCGTCGATCTCCAGGACGTGGGCTGCCGCGTCTACACGTTCCTGACGACGCTCCGCTCCGTGCTCGAGGAGGCGGCAGCCGCGCGGCGCGCCGTGTGGGTCCTCGATCGGCCGAATCCGGCGGGGCGGGCCGTGGAGGGATTCGTGCTCGAGCCCGGGCAGGAGAGCTTCGTCGGCGCGGGGCCGCTGCCGATGCGCCACGGGCTCACGCTCGGCGAGGCAGCCGGTTGGTTCGTGGCGCGGCTGGGACTCCGCGTGGAGTGGGAGGTCGTCCGCCTCGAGGGGTGGCGCCCGGAGGAAGGCCCCGGCTTCGGGTGGCCCCTGGGAACGCGCTCGTGGGTCAACCCCAGCCCCAACGCCGCCAGCCCGTGGATGCCGCGCTGCTATCCCGGGACCGTGCTCCTCGAGGGCACGCACCTCTCCGAGGGGCGCGGGACGACCAGGCCGCTCGAACTGTTCGGCCACCCGGCTCTCGACGGCCACGAGTGGGCCGCGGAGATCGCCCGCCTCGCGCCGGAGTGGCTCGGCGGCTGCCGGCTGCGCCCCTGCTGGTTCGAGCCGACGTTCCACAAGCACGCCGGCCGCCTCTGCGGCGGCCTGCAGATCCACGTCGATGACGGCGCCTACGATCCGGCGCGGTGCCGACCGTGGCGGATCGTCGCCGCGGCGCTCAAGGCCTTCCGCCGGCTCCGCCCCGACGAGCCGCTGTGGCGGGATTTCGCCTACGAATACGAGTTCGAGCGGCTCGCGATCGACGTCATCGACGGCGGGCCACGGCTCCGCCGGTGGGTCGACGACCCGTCCGCCACCGCCGCCGATCTCGATCGCCTGGCACGCCCCGAGGAGGAAGCGTGGGCCGACGAGCAAGCGTGTCGGCTGCTCTACGCCGACGACCCGGCGGCGACGGGGCGCGGCTGAGCGGCTTCCCCCCGGGCCACGCGGTCGGCGACGGCGAGATCGGCGGTGACGTTGCAGGCGGTCGCGGCGATGTCGGGGACGAAATCGACCGCCAGCAGGAGGCCGAGCGGTTCGACGGGAAGGCCGAGCGACTGGACCAGCGGCAGCGACGTGGAGAGCAGGCTCGCCTGCCCCGGCAGGCTCACCGCCCCGAGGCTGATCACGACCGCCAACGGGATCGCGACGGCCAGCGCCGTCGGCTCGAGGACCGTGCCTTCGGCCCAGGCGATGAAGCTCGCCATCGTCAAGTACTGCGCCGGGCTCGTGATCCGGAACAGCGACACCGCCAGCGGGAGAACGATGCCGCTCACCGCCGGCGGGCAGCGCAGCCCCGCCGCGGCGCAGTCGAGCATCGTGGGGAGCGTCGCCAGCGAGCTCTGCGTCCCGGCGGCGACGGCCTGGGCGGGGAGGATCGCGGCGGCGAACCCGGCGAGCCCGGCTCCCCCGCCGGCGGCGACGACGTACACGAGCAGGGCGATCGCCGCGTAGACCGCCAGCAGGACCCCGACGTACAGCCCGAGGGCCCCGAGGGCGGCGCCGCCGGCGCCGGCCGTGACCGGGAGCACCAGTGCCGCGGCGCCGAGCGGCGCCAGGACCAACAGCCAGCGCACGATCACGAGCATCGCCTCGGCGACACCGCGGGCGACGGCGAGGATCGGCTCGCGCCGCTCGGCCGGCAGTCGCGTGAGCGCGGCGGCGAAGCAGAGCATGAACACCACCACCGGCACGACGCTGCCGCCGGCCAGCGCCGCGAACAGGTTGCGCGGCACGAGCGCCGCCACGCCGTCGGGCGCCGGACCGGCCGTCTCGAGCGCCGGGGCCTGGGAGCGGAGCGTGGCGACCAGCCGCGCGTCGGGCGCCACCAGGCCGAACAGCAGCGGCGCGAGCACCGCCCCGACGAGCGCCCCGGCCAGCGCCAGCACGACCATCCACGCCAGTGCCCGCCGCGCGATCCGGCCGCTGGCGACGGCGCTGGCCTCGTTGACGCCGACGACGAGCATCGCGCTGACCAGCGGCAGGACCGTCATCTGCAGGCCCGACAGCCATGCCCGGCCGATCGGCAGCGCCCCGGCGACGACGGCGTCGGACCATCCCGCCGGCAGCCGTCCGAGGAGCAGCCCGGCGAGACCGCCGGCGAGCAGCCCGAGAAAGACGCCGGCCGCGGCTCTCATCGTGCAGTCCCCGGCGCCAGCGGCTCGGGAAGGCCCCATCCGGCGAGCCGGTGCACTTCGGCCCTCGGGAGCAGCACGAACAGCGGTCCGGCGTCGGCGCGGAGCCAGGCGAGGAGGGTGCGGAGGTCGCGCTCGGCGAATCCGGTGCAGCCCGAGGTCGGCACGCCCGGGCCGGCGACGACGTGGCCGAAGATGCAGCTCCCCATCCCGGCCGTGCCCCGGGGATTGTGGCCGATCATGAAGCCGATCGCGTATTGCCCGTCGGCCGTCGGTGCGAGGTCGCGGCGCATCGGCTCGGTGCTGCCGACGACGGCGGCGGCGCCGACGTCGCGGCGGTTGACGGTCCGGTTGTAGAGCGGCGATGCGGGCACGTCGATGCACCAGTCGTCGCCGTCGAGCGGGCGGTACGCGAGCCCGGTGTCGAGCGCCGGTGCCGCGCCGAACGCCGCACCGATCGTGAACACGCCCGCCGGCGAGCGGCCGTCCCCCTCGCGCTTCGCCGGACCCTCGAGGCCGTCGGGGTGGAGCCCGAGGCCCCAACCGCATCCGGCGCGGCCGACGGTCACGGATGCCGACCCCGCCTCCGTCCAGGCGCCCCCGGGCTGTCGGCCGAGCCAGGTGGCGACGCCGGCGGTCGCCTCCCACGAACGAGTCACGACGACCACCACCTGCCGCACCGAGTCGTCGGCGACCGCAGCGCGCGCCCGCCCCGTCAGCCACCAGGCGGCGTTGATGGCGAGCACCGCACGGCGGGAGACGGACGGTCGCGGCGGCATCGGGATGACGATTCGCGCTCGAGGAAATTGGAGAAGAGCTTACCGCGACCGGGTCGGGGGCATTTCTCGGCGCCATCCGGGAGAACCGGCTGCCGCCCGATTGACGCCCCGGCCGGCCCGGTGATACTCCCGGAACAGCCGCGGCTGGACGGACCGGCCACGAACTGCAGCGTGAAGGAGCGTGGCATGACCGGGCCAGGACCTGCCGACCGACCCCGGCGGCGGATGGTGCTGCTCACCGAGGGCCACTGCGCCGATCCGGTGATCGCCAAGACGGCCTCCTGCCTCCTCCGCTACTGTCCCGACGAGGTCGACGCGATCCTCGACACGACGGCCGCAGGGCGCACCGCCGCCGACGTGCTCGGCGTCGGCGGGGCGATCCCGGTGATCGGCCGGCTCGCCGCCGCGCCGCACGCGACGCACCTGGTGATCGGCATCGCCCCCCCCGGCGGTCGCGTCCCAGACGCCTGGCGGCCGGTCCTGCTCGAGGCCCTCGCCCGCGGGATGACGGTCGTCTCCGGCCTCCACGACTTCCTCTCCGACGATCCCGAGGTGGCCGCCGCCGCGGCGCGGCACGGCGCCCGGATCGTCGACGTCCGCCGCAACGACGAGCGCGACGTCGCCTCGCGCCTCGGGATCCGCGAGGAGTGCACGCGGATCCTCACGATCGGGACCGACTGCTCGATCGGCAAGATGGTCGCGGCGGTCGAGCTCACGCGCGGCCTCGGCCGCCGCGGGGTCGACGCCAAGTTCGTCGCCACCGGCCAAACGGGGATCATGGTCGAGGGGGACGGCTGCCCGATCGACCGCGTGATCGCCGACTTCGTGAACGGTGCCGTCGAGAAGCTCGTCCTCGCCAACCAGCACCACGACGTTCTCGTCGTCGAGGGGCAGGCGACGATCACCCACCCGCGTTACTCGGGCGTGTCGCTCGGCCTGCTCCACGGGGCGATGCCGCACGGGATGATCCTCGTCCACGAGCCGGGGCGGGTCCACCACGGCGGGCTGCCGCACGTGGCGCTGCCGTCGCTCGAGCGCGTGATCGCCGCCTACGAGACGATGGCGGAGTTCTCCGGCGGGGGCAAGGTGATCGGGGTCGCGCTCAACACACGCTCGCTCGACGCTGCCGCGGCCGCCGCGCAGCGGCGATCCGTCGCCGATCGGCTCGGCCTGCCGACGGCCGATCCGGTCCGCGACGGCAGCGACGATCTCGTCGCGGCGGTCGAACGGTTGCACCGGGAGCGTCGCGCGGGAACGCGGGGAGGATCGGCATGAGCACCGGGATCGCACTGGCCCACGCGCGCTTCGAGCTGCCGCTGCGGCACGTGTTCACGATCGCCCGCGGCAGCGTCGCGGTCCAGGAGACGTTCATCGTCCAGCTCGGCGAGGGGGGCGAGCGCGGGTACGGCGAGGCGACCACCAACCCGTTCTACGGGCAATCGATCGCGCGGATGGCCGCCGCGGCCGAACGCGTCCGGCCGATCCTCGCGGGGGCGACGACGGACGATCTCGAGGCGACGCTCGGCCGTGTCGCCGCGGCGCTGCCCGACGAGCCGTTCGCACGCTGCGCCCTCGACATGGCGCTCCACGACCTCGCCGCCCGGCGCGCGGGGCGGGGCCTGGCGGCGTGGTGGGGCCTCGACCGGTCGCGCGGGCCGGTCTCCAACTTCACCATCGGCATCGACACGATCGCCGTGATGCGCGAGAAGCTCGCCGCCGCGTCCGACTGGCCGATCTACAAGATCAAACTCGGCACCGCCGACGACCTGGAGATCGTCCGCGAGCTGCGCCGCCACACCGACCGGCCGTTCCGCGTCGATGCCAACTGCGGCTGGTCGGCGGAGCAGGCGATCGCCCTCTCGCGCCCGCTCGCCGACCTCGGCGTGGAGTTCATCGAGCAGCCGCTTCCCCCCGGCGATCCCGCGATGGCCGAGGTCTTCCGGCGCTCGGCCCTGCCGGTGTTCGCCGACGAGAGCTGCGCCGCGGAAGGCGACGTCGACGGCTGCGCGGGGCGGTTTCACGGGATCAACATCAAGCTGGTGAAGTGCGGCGGGCTGGCGCCGGCGCGGCGGATGATCGCCCGGGCACGCGACCTCGGCCTGGCGGTGATGGTCGGCTGCATGACGGAGTCGACCGTCGGCATCTCGGCACTGGCGCAGCTCGTGCCGCTCCTCGATCACGTCGACATGGATGGCGCGGCGTTGCTCGCCGCCGACATCGCCAGCGGCGTGCGGGTGGTCGCGGGGCGGGCGACGTTCCCCGACCGCACCGGGACCGGCGTGGAATTGCTCGGCGGCGCGCTTTCGACGACGAGCCGGGCGGACGGAACCTGAGGGAGGGGGCGATGACGCGCCGATGTGGTTCGCCGTGGATCCCGCGGCCGTGGTGGGCGGGCGCCGTCGTCGCCGTAGCCCTCGTGGCGTGGGGCACCGCCCGCGGCGCCGAATCGGCCGACACCCTCGAAGACGCGCTGCTGCCGCTGATCACCGCCCACGAGGGGCGGGTGGCGATCGCCGTCGAGCACCTCGGCACCGGCGAGCGCTACGCGCTGCGCGCCGACGAGCCGATGCCGACGGCGAGCCTCGTCAAGCTGCCGGTGATGCTCGCCGCCTACCGCGCCGTCCACGAGGGCAGGGTCACGCTCGCCGACCGGATCACGCTGGCGGCGGCCGATCGCGTGCCCGGATCGCGCGTCGTCGACCTGCTCTCCGACGGCGCCGCGCTGCCGCTGGTCGACTGGATCCGGATGATGATCGCCGCCAGCGACAACACCGCCACCAACCTCGTCGTCGAGCGGATCGGCCGGCCCGCGACGACGGCGCTGATGGCGGAGCTCGGGCTCGGCGAGGTCCGGCTCAATTCGCTCGTCTACCGGCGCGACACGTCGCTCGACCCCGAGCGCAGCCGGCAGTACGGGCTGGGGAGCGGGACGGCGGCGGAGTTCGTCCGGCTCCTGGCGATGCTCGAGCGCCGCGAGCTCGAGGCGCGGGGGATCGTGCCGGTCGGCGCCACGCCGGCGATCATCGGCCATCTGCTCGCCTGCGACGACGCGCGGATGGTGCCGCGCGAGCTCCCGCGCGGCTGGCGCTGCGCCCACAAGACCGGCGGCGTGTCGGGGTCGCGGACCGACGCCGGCCTGCTGATCGGTCCCGCCGGTCCGGTCGCCTACTGCCTGCTGACGACCGACAACAAGGACCGGCGCATCGACGGTGGCGCGGCGGAGGATCTCGCCGCCGCCTGCGGCAAGGAGATTGCCGCGTATTTCTCGGCGCGGCATGCCGAGGACCGCCCCGCGGCGCCGCAGGAGCTCGGCGAAGGGGCCAGCGGCGTGCTCGTCGAGGAGCTGCAGCGTTCGCTCAACGCCCGCCTTCCGGCAGCCGAGCGGCTCGGCGTCGACGGCGACTTCGGGCCGGCCACGGCAGCCGGTGTGCGGCGATTCCAGGCGCTCGCCGAGCTGCCGGTCACCGGGCGCGTCGACGCGGCGACGTGGCGCGCGCTGGGACCGCTGCTGACCGCCGACCCACCCCTGCCGGCGGCCGCGGAGGTCAACGGCCAGCCGTTGCCCGTCGCGGAGGCCGATCGCCCCGGAGCGCCACCGCAGACGACGGCACCGGCGTGGGTGATCGTCGACGCCGCCGACGGCCGGATCGTCGCCGGCAAGGAGCCCGATGCCAGGCGGTCGCCCGCGAGCATCACCAAGGTGATGACGGCGCTGGTCGTCCTGCGCAGGGCCGACGAGCGTCCCGGACTGCTCGACGAGACGATCACGGTGTCGACCCGCGCCGGCCAGGAAACCGGCTCGAGCGCGTCGCTGCGGCCGGGCGACCGGCTGAGCGTGGGGGAGATGCTCTACGGTTTGATGCTGCCGTCTGGCAACGACGCCTCGGTGGCGCTCGGCGAGCACGTCGGCGCCCATCTTCCCGACCTGGGTGCCGGCGCTGGCAAGGCGACCGATCCCCTCGACCGGTTCGTGGCGCGGATGAACGCGACCGCCGCCGAGCTCGGCCTCGTGGCCACGGGCTACCGCAACACGCACGGCAAGACCGAAGCCGGCCACGAGACGACGGCTGCGGAGATCGCCAAGCTCGTGCGCGTCGCGATGGGGCTCGAACGCTTCCGCACGATCGTCGCCACCCGGCAGCGCGGCGCGACGATCGAGTCGGTCGACGGCTACCGGCGCGACGTCGTCTGGACCAACACCAACCGCCTCCTCCCGATCGCCGGCTACGCCGGGGTCAAGACCGGCACCACGACCGCGGCCGGCTGCTGCCTCGCCGCCTGGGGGAAACGCGACGGCCGCGAACTGGTGGTCGTCGTCCTCGGATCGACTTCGTCCGACGCCCGCTACGTCGACGCGCGCAACCTGTTCGCCCACGGGTGGGCGGTGACCGGCGCCGCCGAGTGACACCTGCCCCTGGTCACCGCTCGGGGGACGGCGGCAGGTAGCGCTGCACGACGGTGACGGCCTCGACCATGCTCCGGCCGTCGTCGCGGAGCAGTGGTTCGAGCGGCGAGATGACGACCGAATTGGTCGGCAGCCGCCGCGGGCGGCCGTCGGGGCCGCGCACCGTGGCGGCGTGGGAGTCGTGGATGATCCAGGGCCCGCGTTCGTCGTGGCCGATGACCATCATCACGTGCCCCGGCACGTGGACGAGGTCACCCGGCTCGAGCGAACGCAGCAGCGTCAACCGCGCCTCCCGGTCGGCGTCGGGCACGATCGCCGTTCGGCCGAACGACGCCGTGCAGGCTGCCTGGTCGCGGCTGTTGCGCGGGATGACGAGCCCGAGGCTGCGGTAGCACTCGCCGACGAAGCCGCTGCAGTCGCGGCCCCCGCCACGGTGGCCCCAGCAGTAGCGCTCGCCGAGGAACTTGAACGCCTGCCGGAGGAGGTTGGCCCGACTCGCCGGGAGCGGCCCGGGATGGGAGTCGGTGCCGCGGGGCAGCAGCGCGGGGGCGAGCACGAGCCTGCCGTCGGCGCCGCGCGACGGGAATCGGACGACGGTCGCCGCGAGCGTCCCCTGGCCGGCGAGGGGCTGGCCGAGCGGCCAGTCGGTCACCTCGGGAAGCGACACCCCCATGTCGACGACGATCTCCTCGGCAGCGCCGTCCGGTGGCGCGACGACGACGCGCGCGGTCGGTCCCGTGACGACGCGCCTCGGCTGGCTCCCCGCGAAGCCGAGCACCGTCGTGCGGTCCCCCTCGGCAAGTGCCGCGCCGGCGACCCAGGCGGCGTAGTGCGGGGCGACGACGAAGGCATAGCGGCCGTCGGCGCTGGTGTGGAGGATCGCCACCGGCGTGCCGGGAAACAGCGCCGATTCCTGGAACCGGTCGATGTCGGTGTCGGTGGGTTTGGCCCGCCCCGGGAGATCACTGGGAAACGTCCGCAGGTCGGCCCGGCGGACCGCGAGGGCGAACCGCGGCGCGACCTCGGGGGGAATCGCGTCACGGGCCACGAGGGCCTCGAGGTCAGGGGCCATGTCGCCATCGGCGACGACGGGGAGGGCCTTGTTTCCCGCCGCCACGCCGGTGATCAGCGCCCGGACCTCGTCGCGCGACAGCCGTTCCGGCAGCCGCGCGAGGTCGTGGAGGCCGGGACCGGTGGCGAGGACCCCGGCGTTCTGGCGGGCGACGGCCGCGGCATCGAGCAGCACCGTGTCACAGGCCGCGACCCGCTCGGTCCAGAATGCCGCGGTGAGCCGTTCGGCCGGGATCGACTCGGGAAACGGCGTCCCATTGAAGACCGGCGGCTCCGTCGCCACAGCGACGGGACTCAGCAGGCCGCCGGTGGCGAGGGCCGCGGCCAGGAGGCATCGTGCCACGCTCATGAAGCGGCTCCGGCGAGGGGGGAAAGCAGGGCCGACAGACCGATCCCGGCCCAGGTCCCGAGAAGATAGCCGAGCAGCGCGAGGAGCACCGCGACGGGTACGAGCTCACGGCGGTGCGCGGCGGCAAGAAGGGGCGCCGATGCGATTCCGCCGACGCTCGCCAGCGACGCGATCCCCACCAACGCCAGTTCGAAGCCGAACGCGCGAGCGGCGGCGGCGAGGAGGAGGCCGTGGATCGCCAGCGCCGTGAAGCCCACCGCGACGAGCCAGCCGACGGCTTCGAGCCCCTTCACGTCGCCGGCCGATGCCAGGGAGACGACGGCGACCGCCAACAGCGCCGAGCCGACGCCGCCCGCTCCCGGAATCCGTGCCACCGGCGTGGGCGCCACCGCCAGGCCGGCCAGGGAGACCAGCAGGAGCGTCCAGGTGGCAGGCGTCAGGGGGCCGTCGGCCGGCAGGCGCGGTGCCGCCAGCGCGGCGGCGTTGCCCACGGTCAGTGCGGCTGCCAACCAGAGCAGGGCATGGCCCGGCGTGGTCGGGCCCGACGGCTCGTCGACCGCCACGGGCACGGCGATGCGGGCCGCACCGCTCCAGCGGTCGAAGCGACCCGCGAACGGCACCGTCGCGAACAGCAGCGCGACCCACGCGGCGTAGCAGATCGTGTCGACGACCAGCGCCGCCCCCACCATCGCCGGCTCGGCCCCGGTGGCCTGACCGACCGCGTACAGGTTGGCCGTTCCCCCGACCCAACTCCCCGCGAGGCAGCCGACGGCCTGCCAGCCCTGCGGCGGCAGCAGGCCATGCCAGACGCGCCAGGCCACTCCCAGCCCGAGCACGATCGACCCTGCGGCACAGGCGAACGCGGCCAGCGCCCGTGACCCGAGGCCGAGGATCGCACGCAGGTCGCACCCGACCATGAGCAGGAACACCAGCGCCGGCAGGAGCCGGGCCGAGGACTCCCGCCGCACGTCCGCGATCGCCGGGACGTCGGCCCAAACTCCCCACAATGCCAAGATCGTGGTCGCGACGTAGGACCAGACGATCGGGGGAACGACCCGAAACGGCCGCGGCCAGTGAACGGCAAGCACCGGAAACAAGCCGGCGAGGCCCAAGACCGCCGCGACGAAACCAGCGGCCGATTCGATCATGCGACGAGCATACCGGGCACGCTGTTCGCCTCGTCAGGGGCTGCGATCGGCCGGGTACGGGCCCGCACATCCTGGATGACGAACCTCACGGAAACCCGAAAGTTTGCCGCTTTCCGAGGGACGGGCTAGGCTACCGACTCACCGGGGGGGATCGCCTCACGCCTCCCGGCGGGTCGGTCAGTCGATGCAGTCAATCCCCGGCTCGGTGAGGCACGCGTGTCCCAGCGCACGTCGGGGCCGGGCCTGCGGCGGGGTGTAGTTCTGGACACCCGCAGATTGATCGCACATCCTGATCGGCACAATCGTCATTTTCCGGTCGTCTTCCTCCATCCATCCGTCGCTTCGTCAGCGGAGGCTTCTCATGCATTCCCACAGGACCCGCGGCGGTTTCACGCTCGTGGAACTGCTTGTCGTGATCGCGATCATCGGCACGCTCGTCGGCCTGCTCCTTCCCGCCGTCCAAGCTGCCCGTGAGGCAGCCCGGCGGTCGAGCTGTGCCAACAACATGCGGCAGTGCGGGTTGGCTGCCCTCAACTACGAGAGCGCCAACAAGACGCTGCCCCCGAACCGGCACTCGAAAGTCCTTCCCAATGCCACCGGTGTCCCGACGACCTACTCGTCGGGTGCGGTTCCGCAGGTGCTCGTCCTCCAGTACCTCGAGGAAGCCAACCGCTACCAGCTCTTCGACCTCAATTACAACGTCAACAGCGACGCGGCGATCGCCCCCGGGATCCCGGCGAAGACCGGTGCCAACTCCAGAGCCCGGCTCCAGGACGTGGCGTCGTACATGTGCCCGAGCGATCAGTCGCCCAACAACTACTTCGGCGCCGGTCGCAACAACGTCATGGCCTGCACGGGCGGGGCGAATCAGCGCGGTGGGACTCCGATCGACGGCATCTTCGCGATGCCCTTCCCGGGGCAGGCGGCATCGAGCTCGGCGGCACAGGGCGGTCCCGCCGGCACCGCCCTCAAGGGCTACCGGACGGCACAGGTCCCCGACGGCCTGTCGAAGACGGTGATGTTCGGCGAGGTCATCCGGGGCACGAAGACCTGGAACGACACCAACCAATACGACAACACGACGGCCTTCAATTCGACGACGGCGTGGACGGGCGCCCAGGCGATGGACGGCCGTACGATCCCGCAGTGCATGCCCAACGGCAACACGACCACTTCGAGCTGGATCCGCTACACGGGCCACCAGTACTACCGGGACCTGCCCTACACGTTCAGCTTCAGCACGACCCTGCCGCCGAACTGGAACCGCAAGGTCTCCGATCTCGCACAGCAGCGGTACAACTGCGGGACGACGTCGTTCACGGTCGCGCATATCGCCGCGTCGAGCTACCATCCCGGCGGCGTGATGGTCACGTTCGCCGACGGGTCGACTCGGTTCATCTCCGACGACATCGACTTCGCAGTCTGGCAGGCCACCGGCAGCCGCGAAGGGGGCGAGAACGTTTCCCTGGAGTGAGCGTGCCGACGTGTGCGATCGTCTCGCAGGGCCCCGAGTTCGGCGCTGCCGTGGCAGCGCACCGAGGATGACCGCGCCGAGGGAGGAAGACAGATGACGTCCGTTTCAGCCGCTCGGTCCCGTTCGCCGTGGTCGTTCGCGGCCCTCGTCACCGCCATGGCGATCGCGGCGGCAGGATGCGGTGGCGGCGGGGGACCGAAGGACCCGGCGACCGCTGGTCCGAAGCCCAACGACGGGCTCCAGGACTTGAAGACCCTGCTCGACGCCGTCAAGTCGGGGCAGCAGAAGGCCCCCAAGTCAGCCGCCGAGATGGCGGCGATCGAGCCGATGTTCCCTGCGGCTGGCGCGTTCATCCAGAACGGCTCGATCGAGTACGTCTGGGGGACGTCGCTCGCATCCGGGCCCGATGCCGGCAAGCGGATGGTCGGCTTCGAGACGAAGGCCGCGAAGGAGGGGGGATTCGTGCTCCTCCAGGACGGCACGCTCAGGGAGGTATCGGCGGCGGAATTCGGTGGGCTGGAGAAAGCCAAGCCCTGACCGTAACGCACCGGCTGCCGCTCAGGTCAGGCCGTGCCGCAGCGCCCACAGCGCTGCCTGGGTGCGGTCGATCAACGCGGTCTTGCGGAGCACCGCTTGGACGTGCTCCTTCACCGTCTCGATGCTGATCCCGAGGTCCGCGGCGATCTCGAGATTGCTCCTGCCGCCGGCGATCAGCCGGAGGACTCCCGTCTCCCGGGACGTCAGGCCCGACTCGCTTCCTGGAGCCAACGCGCCGCCACCGTCTTTCGAGCGGCGTTGGCGGCCGAGCCCGTATTCGGCCTCGCCATCCACCGTGCGCGACAACGCGGCGAGAAGGTCGGCGATCGGCGCCGACTTGAGAACGTAGCCCTGCGCCCCTGCAGCCGCGGCCCGGCTCACGTAGGCGCGGGGCGCGAAGGCGGAGAAGACGACGATCCGCGCCCGGGGGGCGGCGCCGCGGAGCGCCGGGATCGCGGCCAGCCCGTCGTGGTCACCGAGCCGGGCGTCGAGGAGGATCACGTCCGGTGCCGAGTCGGCGGCCGCACGGATCGCGCTGTCGGCGTCGGCGACCGTCCCGACGACCTCGAACCCGGCGCCGTCGAGGACGCTCCGGCACCCGAGGTGGACCAATTCATGGTCGTCGACGACGAGCACCCGGATCGCCATGCGCGCACCCCCACGGCACTCGGTGCCGCGCGAGCGCAGCCGCGCGCGGACCCCGAACCCCGAAGAAAAGTCCCCACCGCCCGGGCAGAGATATACTCCGGCCTTCGGGCACTCTGCAAGTCGGCCGGTTCGTGCCCCGTGGCCACCCCTGCGGCACTCCGATGACCGTCGCCGACCCGATCGTCGTCAGTCGGCAGGCGGGGGTGGTGGTGGTGGCGAAACCCCCCGGGCTGCCGACGCAGGCCCCGTCCGGCATCGACTCGGTCGAATCCTGGGCCCGCCGGTGCGTGGTCGGTCCCGGCGGGTATCTGGGGATCCCGCACCGTCTCGACCGGGCGGTGTCGGGTGTCTTGCTCCTCGCTGAGACACCGCGGGCCGCACGGAAGCTGTCGCGGCAGTTCGAGCGGCGGCAGATCGCGAAGCGCTACGCCGCGCTGCTTGCCTGCACGGTGGCCGAGTCGCGTCCCCGGCCCTGCGATACCTGGACGGACTGGCTGTGCAAGGTGGCCGACGAACCGCGCGCACGGGGCGCGGCGGCAGGTGAGCCGGGCGCGCGCGAGGCCGTGACGATCGTGCAGAGGGCGATGCCCATCTCCGACGAGCGGGTCGTCGTGCTCCTCGAGCCGCTCACCGGAAGGATGCACCAGCTCCGGCTGCAGGCGGCGCTACGCGGCATGCCGGTCGTCGGGGACACGCTCTACGGCGGCCCGTCGCTGGACGGGGCGCAACGGCCCGTCGTCGATCACCGCATCGAGCCGATCCTGCTCCACGCCCTCGAGATCACCTGGCACGATCCCGACGACGGTCGTCCCGCCCGGGCCGCGGCACCGCTTCCGTCGTCGTGGCCGGTGGCGATCGCAGCGACGATCGCCGGACTGGTGGAAGTCACTCCGGCAGCC
Organism: Planctomycetota bacterium; assembly: GCA_018970785.1. Classification (GTDB taxonomy): domain Bacteria; phylum Planctomycetota; class Planctomycetia; order Pirellulales; family UBA1268; genus F1-20-MAGs016. The sequence goes on along the minus strand of JAGWVR010000040.1, from coordinate 8,864 downwards.
AGCCCCCGTGGATGAGCCACTGCTGCATCCAGGGGGGGGCCCAGGGATTCCACGTCGGGTAGGTGACCGACAGCACGGACAGCGCGAGGAGGGTCAGCGCCAGTGCCCGTCCGGCCCGGCTCCGTGACAGCCGATCGGCCGCCGGGACGACGGCCGCCACCCACAAGGGAGCGAGCCACAGCGCCCAGCGGAAGCAGCAGACGACGCCGCCATAGTTGCGGTCGAGCCTCGGGCGCGTGAGGTAGAAGGCGAGCACGACCGCCGACACCAGGCCGATCGCCACGGCCAGGAGCGTGGACGGTCGCGCGTGGCGGTGCGGAGCGGCCAGCAGCATCAGCCCCGGGACGACGAGCAGCCATGCCGGGGTGAGCGAGAAGATCCCGTGGTGCCCGATGAGCACGTGGAAGGCGTACCACGGCGCCGACGGTTCACCACGGTCCACCCCCTTGGGGTCGCGCCAGTAACTGGTGAGCACCTTGCCGGAGGGCAGGGTGATCGCGTAGTCGTACCAGTTGGCATCGGGTCCGCCTGCCTCCGCCGGGGCGGTCCCGCGGTGGGAGTAGGCTGGCCAGGGGGTGCCATGGGCGGCGTGGTTGGCGGCGAGGGCGGCCAGGGCGACGACCGCCGCCGCGGGCACGGCGGCAAACAGCGTCTTCCGCAGGTCGGACACCGCCAGGACCGCGAGGACCGCCGCCGTCCAGGCCAGCGCCGGCAGGTCGAAGGCGGCCGCCAGCGCCGCGGTCAGTCCCGTCGCGGCGAACGTTCCTGGGGCGCGGGCCCCGTCGCCGCGGATCCGTTGCACCCCCCAGGCGCTGGCGGCGGTGCACGCCGCCGCCGGGAGGTGGTTGGTGAAGGCGACGACGAACGTCGAGAGGAGCGTTCCGCAGGCGGCCAGGGCGAACGCGAAGATCCGTCCCCAATCGGTGGTGCCGAGCCGCTCGACGAGGCGGCACGTGAACACCAGCGTCACCGCCAGCGGCAGCAGGGCGAGGGGGAACAGCAGCATGCGCCCGACTTCGAACGGGTGGTCGCCGAGCGTCCAGCCGGTGAGTCGCGCGAGGATCCAATACGGCACGGTGGCGAGCAGACCGAGCAGCGGCGGCTTGCTCGAGTACAGGCGGAGACGGCCGCTGCCGTCGTCATGGGCGACGGCGTCGATCGTGTCCCATCCCGGCTCACCGACGAGCCCGTCGATCGCAAATGTCCCCTGCTCGACCAGAGCCCGCACCGTCAGCCAGCGGCTCCGGTCGTTGGCGGAGAGGAACGGGCGCACGAGCCGCTTCTCGCGCTCGATCCGGCTGCGGATCGCGGCGGGGTCGGCCGCTTCGCCATCGGCTTTGGCCTTGGCGACGGCGTCGGCCACGAGACGCTTCTCGAGCCCCCAGCGATCGACGCTCGACACCGCGCCGATCCGTCCCGCCGCACCCCCCAGGGCCACCGCCACCAGCACCGCGGCCACGGCGCGGCGCGTCGCCGCTGGAGCGGCTGGAGGGGGCGACGGGGCCACCAGCAGCCCGCGGCCGCGGATCCGGCCGGCGACCCGGAGCAGGTCGACCAAGCCAGTGAAGAAGCGACGGACGCCGTATTTCGAGTGTCCACGCAGCCGCGGCCGGTGGTGGACCGGTTCCTCGACGACCCGGTGCCCCGCCGCCGCCGCGAACGCGGAGATGAACCGGTGCATGTCGGGTTCGTCGAGCGGCAGCCCGTGGGCCACCGCCGTCCGCATCGCCTTGAGGCCGCAGTTGTGATCGTGGAGCCACAGCCCGGTGACCGCACCAACGAGGAGGTTGAAGACGCGCGACGGCAGGGTCTTGTGCCAGGGGTCGAGGCGCGGGTGCTTCCAGCCGTTGACCAGATCGGCGTCGGCGTCGAGCCGCGCCAGGAGTCGTGGGATCTCGGCGGGGTCGTCTTGGCCGTCGCCGTCGAGCATCACGACCCGCTCCGCCCGGCAGCGGGCGAAGCCGGCGGCGAGCGCGGCCGATTTGCCCAGGCCAGCAGGCTGGCGGATCCCGGCGACGCGCGGGTCGGCCGCGCCGGCGGCGCTGATCTCCCCCCACGATCCGTCGCTCGAGCCGTCGTCGACGATCCAGGCTTCCCAGGCGAGCCCGGCGCCGTCGAGCGCCGTCCGGATCTCCGCCACGAGCGGGCCGATGTTCCCTTCTTCGTTGCGCACCGGGACGACGAGCGAGACGTCCGGCGTGGCCATGGTGGGCAACCAGGAGGTCGTGGGCGGGTGCGGCGCGCGACCGGCTCGGGGAAGGCGAGGCGGAGCGGGCAAGGATAGCCGCCCCGGTTCGCGGCCGCCATGCCGACGGCGGTCGGCGCGGCGTGGCGACGGCCCTTAGAATCGGCGGGCATCGACCCGTGACACGGCTGCTCGGCAGAGGCGGTTCCCCGATGGCGCGCATCATCTCCCTGGCGGTGATCCTCGGCCTCGTCGCCGTGTTCGGGCTGCTGTCGCTGCGGGTGATGTCGAGTTTTCTCCTGCCGCTGCTGTTGGCGGCGATGCTCGTGGTGATCTTCGGGCCGCTCCACCGCTGGCTCCGCGACCGGTTCACCTGGAGCGATTGGGTGGCGGCCGTGGCGACGACGGTGTTCGTGCTGGTGCTGGTGTTCGTGCCGCTGGTCCTCCTCGTCGTCCGCGCCGGTGGCGACGCGGTGACGATGCTCCGCAGCCCCGGTGGACTGAAGCTCGACCAGGCTGTCCTCGACGGCCTGATCGCGTCGGTCAACGACGCCACCGGCTTCCATGTCACCTCGGAGGAGGTCAATGGCGAGCTCCGTCGGCTCGCCGAGGATTGGATCGGGCCGATCGCCGCCGGCGCGCCGGTGAAGATGGTGAAGCTGATCATCGGACTGGTGGTGACGATCTTCAGCTTCTTCTACTTCCTCGCCGACGGACGCCGGATGCTGGCGGCCGTCACCCGGTTGATCCCCCTCGACGCCCACTACCAGTGGCAGCTGCTCGAGGAGTTCGAGGAGGTCAGCCGGGCGGTGGTCAGCTCGACCCTCCTGGCCGCGATCGTCCAGGCGATCCTGGCGGGGATCGGGTTCTACGTCGCCGGTTTGAAGGGGGTGTTCCTCCTCACGCTGCTCACGTTCTTCGGCGCCCTGGTGCCGTTCGTCGGGGCGGCGAGCGTGTGGGGGACTGCGAGCCTGTACCTGCTGTTTTTCGTCAAGGACACGTGGGCCGCCGTCGGCCTGGCGGCGTGGGGCCTGCTGGTGGTGTCGACGATCGACAACGTCATCAAGCCGATCGTCCTCCACGGGCAGTCCAAGCTCCATCCGCTCCTCGCCCTGCTGAGCGTCCTCGGGGGGGTCGGCGCCCTGGGGCCGATCGGGATCTTCGTCGGGCCGATCGCCGTGGCCTTCCTCCAGGCGGCCCTGACGATGCTCCAAGTGGAACTGGACACGTTGTCCCGCGACACTCCCGGCGATGGCGCGGGCCCGGGGGGCGAAAACCGCGTCCGAACCGCGGTTGCACAAACCGCGGTGGAGAGGGTGAAATCCTCCTGACCGGGGCGGCGCCCAGCGGGCCGCTGCACCCCGGACCTCGGCACGAACGCCGCACACGGGCGGCGACGCCGGGCGGCGCTTGGCAGGGAAGGGGGCGACGATGGAACGGATGGCTCGGCTGCCTGTGGTCATGGCGGTCCTCGCGGTCTTCGGCGTGCCGGCGGTGGCGCCCGCCATCGAGTCGGCCTACGTGCCTGCCGAGGGGGGCGGTTCCGAATACCTGCTCCGTGTCGAGCCCGATCTGGTCCGCCACGGGTTGCCGCACCCGCTGACCAGCGAACTGGGAGGCGAGATGCGCGACGTCCGCCGGGTGCGGATCTACGTCGCGGACGCCTGGCCGCCGAACGTCGAGCGGGCGGTTGCCGAAGCCGCACGCCGGCCCCGGCCGACGGCATCGCTGACCGCTGCGTCACTGCCGGGCGGTGTCGCCACTGCGGCCGTCGACGGCACGGTGCCCCGCACCGCGTCCCACTCCTGGCCGCTGCTCATCGGCAGCCTGCTGACGCTGTTCATGTCGCTGGGAGCCAACGCCTACCTCGGCCTGCTCCTGGCGGGAATGCGGCAGCGCTACCACCGCGATCTGCGCGAGGGACTGATCGAGTCCGACGCGACGACCTGACCCCGTTCGTCGGGGCCCGTGCCCGGCGACGACGGTGATCGTTCAGGCGGGCTTGGTCGTCCGCGTCCGACGCCGGACCGGCTTGTCGTCTGCCAGGACATGTCCGGTGCGATCGCCCGCCACCGTCGCATGGGGGGCGTGGAGTTGCAGCCGCACCGGCCAACCTCCGCTGGCAGGCGCCACAGGCGCCGGGCCGACGGTCGCCGGCGTCGGACGCGGGAGCGGGATCCCGCGCGGGACCCAGGGATTGCCTCCGGGCGGAGCCGAGCGTGTCGGCGGCACCGGTGGCGACGGGAGCGCGTGGACCACGACACGGCGTGCCATCGCCCGCTCACCCTCCACCACCGCCGCGGGCACAGGCACGGGTGGGACGGGGCGTGGCGCGGGAAGGTCCCATGCCATCCGCGGATCGGACAGCGACCGGACGTGGGCACCGACGGCGGCGAAGATCGTCGCGACGTGGGCATGGCAGGTGAGGACCAGGAATTGCCGGCCCGGCCGCTCGGCGGCGAACTCGGCGAGCACCCGGGCCGCCGCGTGGGCGCGCTGGTCGTCGAAATTGACGAGGGCGTCGTCGAACACGACCGGCAGGTGGACACCGCGGCGCTCGAGATCCTTGACCAGCGCCAGCCGGAGGGCGAGGAACACCTGCTCGCGCGTGCCGCGGCTGAGCCGATCCGGGCTCCACACCGCGTGGGCCCCGTCGTGGATCTCGAGCCGGGCTTCGTGGATCGAGGTCGTGACCGACGCGTAGCGCCCCTCGGTGAGCCGCTCCAGCCAGCGCGACGCCTCGCGCAGGACCGCCGGCTGGTGATCGCGGGCAAACCCGTCGCGGGTCTCCTCGAGCAGGCCCCGGGCAGCCTCCAGCAGCGTGCGCCTGTGCAGCTGGTGATCGATGTCGCGGTCGAGCAGCGCGATTTCGCGCTGCAGCCCCTCGGTGCAGTGATCGCGGCCGGCGGCCTCGACCCGCGCCGCGGCGGCCGCACGCTCGTCACGCGCCCGGGCGACCGCGGCCGTCGCTTGTGCGGTGGCCGCCTCAGCGGCGACGAGGAGGTCGTCGAGCGCTACCCGCTGGGCATCGGTGAGCAGCCGATCGACGTCGAGCCTGCCCTGGTAGCGGCGCCGGGCGTCCTGCCAGGCAGCATCGGCGGCCAGCGCGTCCTTGCGGGCGGCCTCGGCCGCGGGGCGTCGATCGACGAGCGCCACGAATGCGTCGGCGGTGTCGACGTTCCACCGCGCCAGCACGTCGCGGACGCGGCGCTCGGCCAGCGCGAGGCGGCGGAGGCCGTCGCGGTGACGGTGCCGGGACCGCTCGAGCCGCTTTGTCAGCAGCGCCCGTCGCCGTTGACCACCCGCCTCGCGGTCGAGGCGCTCGCGGAGGGTCCGGAGCTGCTCGAGCGCCGTGCCTTCCACGAGCATGTCGCAGTCGACGAGGAATTGCTCGATCCGCTGTCCGATCGCCGTCACCTCCTCGGCCCGTGCCCGGGCCTCGTCGCGGGCGGCGCGGCGCTCGTCGTCGAGGGTGAGCAGCGTCCGGCGGTGGTCGGCGAGCCGGCGGACGTCGCCGGGGGAGAGGTCGTCGGGCAAGCCGCGCTTCTGCAGGCTCTGCTGCCAGCGCGACCGGGCCACCGCCGCGCGGCGCCGGGCCGCGGCCAAGTCCTGGCGGGCCGAGGCGACCCGGTCGGCGAGGACGTGGAGCGCCCCCTCGCGGGCCGCGATCGCCTCGAGCCGCTCGACCTCCGCGGCCGCGGCGGCCGCGTGGCGCCGCAGCCAGTCGCCGCGCTCGGCACCGGCGCGGAGCGGCTCGAGGCGGAGCCCGTCGATCCGTTTGTCGAGAACGCCGCACTGCGCGGCCGCATCGGCACGCTGGCGGCGGACCATCTCGCGCTGCTGGCGGACGGCATCGAGGCGGTTGGCCGCGGCGCGGTCGAGCGACCAGGTCGCGACCGAGGCCACGCCCGTGCCGGCGAGGCCGAGTGCGGCCAACGCGTAGGCCATCGAACCGGTGACGTCGCCGGGGAGCAGCAGCCCGGAGAGCAGCATCGTGGTCCCGAGTACGAACACCGTGCCGAGGCCGACGAGCCATGGCACCGGAAGCAACTGCCCGTCGACCTGCGTGACCAGCTCCCCCTCGAGGCGGACGAGCGAGCGGTCGAGGTCGCCGACCTGGTCGCCGACGGCGATGCGGTTGCGGAGCAGGGTCGCGCGTCCGGCGGCCTCCTCGATCGCGGCGGCGATCGACAGCCCCTCGATCGACTGCGTGGCGCCGTGGAGGGCGGCCTTCGACCCCTCCGCGTCGCGCCGGGCCGCCGCGAGCGATTGCCGGGCGGACTTGACCTCGCGGAGGGCCGCGGTGAGCGCCGCGCCCCGCGAGCGGAGCGGCTTGAACGAGCCGACGATCCCCGCCGGCAGCACCGGATCGGCCGCGGCCTGGGTCGCCGCGAGGCGGGCCAGGCCGGACGCGCCGAGCTGCTCGCCGAAGCGCCGCGCCGCCTGCCGGGCGGCGGCCTCTGCCCGCGCCGCCTCGGCGACCGCGCGCTCCAGCCGCGGCTCCTCGTCGCACAGCGCCTTGACGGCCGTGCGACGCTTCCAGATCGCGGCATCCGCTTCGAGGGCCTTCAGCGCCCGGGCGGCGCGCGAGCGGGCCCGTTTCCGTGCCCGGACGATCCGTTCGACGCCGTCGCGATGCTGGCGGGCGAGCTGCCAGGCGTCGAGGTCGGCGTGGACCAACCAGTCGGATTCGATCGTCGTCAGGCGCCGGGCGGTCTCGACCCGGGTCCGCCACAGCGGCTCGAGGGGGAGCGCGGTGCGGATCTCGGCCTCGTGGATCTCCGCGGCCTGCCGGGCCTCGGCCAGCGCGGCGATCGAGGCGTCGATCCGTGCCAGGTCGGCGGCCAGCGCCCCGGCGGCGACCGCGGGCGCGTTCATCGCCGCCAGCCGGGCGACCGCGCCGGCGCGCTGCCGGCGAAGGGCCTCCAGGGGGGAAACCTCGGGATCGGAAGAGTCGAGACGGGAGACGGCGTCGCGGAGATTGCCGAGGGCGACGGTCACCGCGGCCCGGTCGAGACCGCTGGCCAGTTCGTAGAGGCGGCTGCCGCAGCCGTCGGCGTCGAGGGTCCGCAGTTCGTGGAGCTCGTCGAGGCCGAACGCAAGGACCGCGGTGAACGTCCCCTCGTCGATGTCGCCGACTTCGTCGCGGAGGAACAGCGGCGTGGCGGCGGCATCGGCGGTGACGACACGCAGGTCGTCGGCGTCGACGGCGCGGCCAGGGGCGTGGTGCCGCTCGATCACGATCCGCCGATCGTCGAGACCGCCACGCACGGTGAGCCGGCCGCCGCAGGCGCGCGCGGGGTCGAGGACACCGCGGCGAAACGAGCCGGCGAACCCGAATAGGACGGCACGCACGAATTCGAGGAGCGACGTCTTGCCGGTCTCGTTCGTGCCATGGAGGACCTCGACGCCGGGGCCGAGGTGGTCGATCGTGACGTCGGCGATGCCGCCGAAGCGCTCGACCTCGATCCGTTCGATGATCATCGCCCGCTCCCTTTCACCGCGTCAGGTCGATCCCATCAATTCCAGCGCCATCCACCCGGCCTCGCGGTGGAGAGTGGAGGGGGAGGCCGCCTCGCGCGCGGCGACGAGCGTCGCCAGGGCCGCCGCGAAGGCGTCGGTCGCCCCGCCGCCGCCGACGTGCCCGTGGCCGGAGGGCCCACGGGCGAGGATCGTCATCGGTTCGAGCGGGTCGGGGCCCAATTCGTGGCACCAGATCCGCGCCGCGGCCTCGTCGGGCAGCCGCAGTCGCGCCATCGTCTCCGCCACCAGTTCGGCGACGCGGACGCGCCGCGAGACGCTCGTGCCGCACTCGACGTTGACGCGGACCACCTGCAGCGGCCCACGCGGGTCGACGACGAGGGCGTCGAACGCCGCCTGGATGATGGCCGCCAGCTCCTCGTCGCCGCCGACCGTCGAGGCGACTGAGAGGCCGCGCCAGGCGACGCGGTGCGTGGGGACCTCACGCCAACCGATCGCCGCAGCGCCGCGCCCGACCGTCGCGCCCCCCGCGGGGGTGCCGTCGGCGAGCGCCGCGATGCCGGTGAACCCGAGCACGCCGCAACTGCCCGGGCCCGCCTCGCGCGGTCCGCGGGCTTGGAGGGCCGGAAGCTGGAGGACGCCGGCGGCGATCGGCTGCGGCCGCCGCGATCCCCACACGAAGCTGGTCGCGTAGCTGCCGGCGCCGGCGGGGGAAATCGGGGAGGCGACGGCGTGCGCCACCTGGCTGCCGGCCCACGACTCGTCCCAGCCGACGACGATCCGGTGTTGGGCGGGAAGGAGCGAGGCGTGTTCCGACGCGAACGAGGGTGCGACTCGCGCCGGGGCGGCGATTCCCCGCGACTCGGCGGGGAGGCAGACGAGGTCCACCGCGACGCCGTGGACGTCGAGGCGGAGCGGCGACAACGGCGACACGAGCGTCAACCCCGCCGGCTCGCCCAGCGCCCGGGCGAGCGCCGTGCACGCGGTCGGCTCGTCGACCATCCACACCGTGCGGCAGCCGTCGGCCGCCAGGCCGGCGATGGCGTGGCGTACGAAGGCCGCCTGCGCCGGGCTGGCGCGGAGCGGATCGAGCGTGTTTCCAAGGAGCACCAGTGCCGCGGCGTGTGTCTCGCGGGCGGTGGCCACCGCGGCGGCGAACGCCTCCCGCGGGGCGTCGGCCAGCGCCGCCCGGACGCCG
>JAGWVR010000039.1 GCA_018970785.1 Planctomycetota bacterium | reverse complement strand
GTTGGCGCCCGACAGCGCCGCGCGGGGCACCGCCTCGGCTATCGAGCCGATCATCGCCGGCGCCATCAAGGCCGCCTGGCAGCCGATGAGGATCACGGTCCCGAGAAGGAGCCACAGCCCGGGCGGCAGGCTCCCGGCGGGCTGATCGGTGGGAGCGCGGAGGAGACCGTAGAGCAGCGAGGCGACCATCATCCCGGCGAAGGTGAGCAGATTGAGCCCCGCGAGCAGTCCACCACGGCGGTTCTCCGGCGCCCGGTCCTGGTAGTGTGCCTCGAGCGGCACGTCGAACATGCCGGCGCCGAAACCGAGCAGCCCGAGCTGGGCGACCGCCCACCACCAGGCGAACGGCCGCGTGCCCGAGGGGGTGAAGATGGCGGTCGGCCCGAGCGCGAGCGCCAACGAGGCGACCGCCATGAGGAGCCCGCCCACCGGCACCAGCCCGAGGTTCACCCCGCCGACCGACAGTCTGCCCGCCACGACGCTGCCCAGCCCGATTCCCATCACCAGGGCGAGGAGCATCGGCACCGCCTGGCCCTGCGACGACGCCCCGGCCTCCGCCACGTATTGGTCGACGTTGAGTTGGGCGACGGCGCCGAGCGCCCAGAAGAAGACGATGCCGGCCCCGGCGGCGAGCAGCTCGCGCGAGGCGAACAGGTCGCGGAGGTCGGCCCAGGTGCGCGCCAGCGCGTTGAACGGCGGCGGCGCGGTGGGGTCGGCGGCCGGCCGCGCCACCAGACGCAGACTTGCCCCCCAACCTGCCAAGGCGATGCCGATGAGCGCCGCGGCGGCGGGCACCGCGCCGGTCCAACCCGCGAAGGCGCCGCCGGGCCTCGTGTTCCATGCCAGGGTCGCGGCCGCCGCCGCGGCGATCGCCACTTCGGCGGCCTTGCAGAAGATCACCACCGTCCGTTTGGGATACCGGTCGGCCAGCCATCCCGCCAACCACGCCAGCGCCACGAACGGGAGCACGAAACCGGCGGTACCGATCGTGAGCACGAGGGCCGTGCCGGCCGCCCCCGCGGCCCGTTTGCCCAACCCGATCGCCAACCAGCGCAGCAGATTGTCGTTGACGACGGTCAGACACCGGGCCACGAGCAGGGCCGCGAACGCCCCCGCCGGAATCGGCCTCGACGGCATGTCGCCCTCAGCGGCGACAGCGTTGTGGGAAGGGGGGTGGTCCACACAGGGCTCGCAGGTGGGGTGATGACGGTTGTCACGACGGCAGGGGATGGGAGCCCTGCCCCTTCCGTGAAGACCGCCCGTGACACGGGCCCGACGATTGCAGCCTCCGGGAAGGGCGGCGTATTCTTCCGGTTGTCACGCTGGTTCCACAAGCCGGTCCGGGCCACTCTCCAGCCCCCCGCCACGCCCGCCTCCGGCCGCTTCCGCCCCGCGCTCCCCCCGGGAAACCCCGCGATGCTCCGCCCCGTCTCGACGTTCGTGTTCGCGCTTGCCGTCGCCGCCGTGGCGGCGCCGCTGCCCGCCCAGACGATCGTCTACCGGCCGGTGGTTCCGATGTTCGCGCCGGCCGCCGGCCCGTACGTCGCCAACTACTCGCCGGTGGGCAACTACGCCGCCGTGACGGCCTTCTCGCCCCCGGTCGTCCAGGCCGTGCCGCTAGCGTCGGTGCCCGTGCCGGTCGTCGACACGGTGCCGTCGAGTTCGCTCGGCAACACCGGCTACTCCCCGCTGGCGATGTCGGCGCTGCCCAGCGCCGTCACGCCGACGTTCGTCACCAGCGCCCGCCCGGTGACCACCTACTACGCCCCGAGCTATGCGACGGCCATGGCACCCGCGCCGGTCTCCGCCACGGCGACCGTCGTCACCGCTGGCTACGCGCCCGCCGTGACGGTTTCCGCCATGCCGATGGTGCCGATGGCCCCGGCGACCGTCGTCGTTCCGCTGCGGCGCGGGCTGTTCGGCGGTCTGCGGCCGGTCCGCTCGGGATACGTCTATCCCGGCTGGTGAGCATGGGGGCACTCGGGGGCGACGCAGCCGCTGCGGCTGTCGATTTCTTGACCGTCCGCACCGCCGACCTATAGTTTCGGTCTTTCTGGCACCCCGTTCGGGTGGCAGTCGGGCTCGGGCGTGTCCTGTCGTCAGGGCGCCAACGGCTCCGGGATGGAATGCCGGCTCCGCGCCGGCCCATCCCGCCGGCCAGGATCGGTTCGGCCGCGGCGGACGGATGGCGCGCACAGTCAACATCATCGGTGCCGGGCCGGGCGGGTTGGCGATCGCCATGCTCCTGGCGAATGCCGGCCTCCGCGTCCGGGTCCTCGAGCGGCTTCCCGTTCCCGGGGGGCGCACGAGCACGATCACCGCCCCCGGCGGTTACCGGTTCGATCTCGGTCCGACGTTCTTCCTCTACCCGCGCGTCCTCGAAGAGGTGTTCGGCGCCTGCGGGTACGACCTCCGCCGCGAGGTGGAGATGATCCGCCTCGACCCGCAGTACCGGATCGCGTTCGGTGGCGGCGGCGAGCTCCGTGCCACGCCGGACGTGGCCCGGATGGAGGCCGAGGTCTCGCGGCTGTCGCCGGCCGATTCCGGCTCGTTCACGCGGTTCATGGAGGCGACGCGGACCAAGTTCTCCCGGTTCGCTCCGTTCCTCGAGCAGCCGTTCCAGAGCTGGCTCGATTTGGCGAATCCCGACCTCCTCAAACTCGTCCCGCTCCTCAAGCCCTGGAAAAGCCTCGACTCCGAACTGGCGACGTTCTTCACCGACGAGCGCGTCCGGCTGGCGTTCACGTTCCAGTCGAAATACCTCGGGATGTCGCCGTTCCGCTGCCCGAGCCTGTTCTCGATCCTCTCGTTCCTCGAATACGAACACGGCGTCTACCACCCGGTGGGCGGCTGTGGGGCGGTGTCGGAGGCGATGGCGCGGATCGCCGCCGACATGGGGGTCGAGTTCCATTACGGCGAGGCCGTCGAGGCGCTCGAGTTCGACGGCCGGGCGATCAGCGCGGTGCGGACGGCGCAGCGCAGCTACCCCGCCGACGCCACGGTGGTCAACGCCGACTTCGCCCGGACGATGACCCGGCTGGTGCCCGACAGGCTGCGGCGCCGCTGGAACGACCGCAAGCTGGCGACGTCGCGGTTCTCCTGCTCGACGTTCATGCTCTATCTCGGCGTCGAGGGGCTCGACGCCGACGTGCCCCATCACACGATCTACCTGTCGGAAAACTACCGCGACAACCTCGCCGACATCGAGACGCGCCACCGCCTCTCGCGCGACCCGTCGATGTACGTGCAGAACGCCTGCATCACCGACCCGAGCCTGGCGCCGGCGGGGCACTCGACGCTCTACATCCTGATCCCGGTGACCCACCGCCACCCCAACGTCGACTGGTCGCGCGAGGCCGCGGCGTACCGCGAGGTGGCGCTCGATCAGATCGAGCGGATCGGCATCGAACGGGTCCGCGACCGGATCCGCTACGAGAAGATGGTGACGCCCGACGACTGGGAGCAGGCCTACGAGATCCACCGCGGCGCCACGTTCAACCTCGCCCACGATCTCGGCCAGATGCTCCATCGGCGGCCCCACAACCGCTTCGAGGATCTCGAACGCACCTACCTCGTCGGCGGTGGCACCCATCCCGGCAGCGGCCTGCCGGTGATCTACTCCTCGGCACGGATCACAGCCGAGCTCCTCCTCGACGACCTCGGCCTCGCGGCGTCGGCACCCGGCCGCCCGCCGCGGGACGCCGGACGGCGCACGGGGGAACCGGCGGCGGTGTAGGCTGTGCACCCGATCGCGGCCCGGGTGATCGTCCGCGGTCCGGCAGGTGGCGGGAGAGCGAGACCGAGCATGAAACACGTCGATGAAACCCGCCGCGTGATCGTCGTCGGGGGAGGGCTCGCCGGGCTGGCGTCGGCATGCACGCTCGCCGCCCGCGGCTACGCCGTCACGCTGCTGGAGGCCAACTCCTGGGTCGGGGGGAAGGCGGCCGTGCTCGCCGAGCAGGGCTACCGGTTCGACATGGGCCCGACGATCCTCACGATCCCCGGGGTGCTGCGGCGGATCTGGGCCGAGGCCGATCGCGATCTCGACACGGCGCTCGACCTGGTGCCGCTCGATCCGCAGTGGCGGAGCTTCTTCACCGACGGCTCGACGCTCGACCTCGTCGCCGACGTCGCCGAGATGCAGCGGACCCTCGACACCTACGCCCCGGGCACGGGGTCGGCGGCGGGCTACGGCCGCTTCATGGCCCTCGCCGAGCGGCTCCACCGGCTGTCGGACGACTTCTTCTTCTGGCGGAGCGTGGGGGGGCTCGGCGACATGTTCGATCCCCGCCGGGGGATGTCGCTCGGCGTCCTCCGCGAAGTGATGAACATGCGCCCGGGCCACAGCGTCGCCGGGACCGTGCGCTCGTTCGTCGCCGATCCGCGCACCGCGCAGATGCTCGACCACTTCACGCAATACGTCGGCAGCGCCCCCGACGCCTCGCCGGCCGTGCTGTGTGGGATCGCCCACATGCAGTCGCACGACGGCGTCTGGTATCCGCGCGGCGGCACCGGCGCGGTCCCGCGGGCGCTGTCGAGCCTGGCGATCGACCTCGGCGTCGAGATCCGCACCCGCACCGAGGTGCGGCGGATCATCGTCGAGGGGGGCCGGGTCCGTGGGGTCGAGACGGCCGCCGGCGAGCGGCTCCCCGCGGCCGCCGTGGTCAGCAACAGCGACTCGGTGCGGACCCACCGCGAACTGCTCACCCCGCCGGCCGGCGACCGGTTCCTCGGCCGGCGCCGGTACGAGCCGGCCTGCTCGGGGGTCGTGCTCTATCTCGGCCTCGACCGCCGCTACGAGCAGCTGATCCACCACAATTTCGTCTTCTCTGCCGATGCCCACGAGGAGTTCGAGACGATCTACCGGCGCGGCGAGCCGGCCCCCGATCCGACCTGCTACGTCTGCGCCCCGGCGATCACCGAACCCGAGGTGGCCCCCCCCGGCGGCGAGGCGCTGTACGTGCTCGTCCACACCCCCTATCTGCGGCCGCACCACGACTGGAAGGCGATGTTCCCCGCCTACCGCAAGCGGATCATCGAGAAGCTCGAATCGACCGCCGGCCTCCGCGACCTCGAGCGCCACATCGTCTTCGAACGGGCCCTGACGCCGCAGGACATCCACGACCGCTACCGCGTGCTCGACGGCGCGATCTATGGGCTGGCGAGCCACGGACGGTTCTTCGGTGCCTTCAAGCCCGCCAACCGGTCGCCCGACATCCGCGGGCTGTACCTCGCCGGCGGTGCCGCCCATCCGGGGCCGGGGATGCCGATGGTGCTGATGTCGGGCTGGATCGCCGGGGACTGCGTCGACCGCGACGGACTCGTCGAGCCGGTCAACGCGGCGCGGGCCGCGGCCGCATCGCCCGCCTGAGCGCGGGCCGGTCCGAACGACAGTGGCCGATCGACCGTCGCGGCGGTCAACGCGGCCCGTGGGGGCCAGCATGGCGCGGCGAGCGACGGCGGAGCGGCGGGGCAGGGGGGCGAGCGACGACACCGGTCGCGCCGAGGAACTGCCGCCGTTCTCCCACCGTCTCAACGACTGGTTCATGTGGTACGTGCGCGGGTATCTCAAGCGCCACTTCCACGCCCTCCGCCTCCTCGACGGCCCGGACGCGGTTCCCGACCTCGGCGGCAGGCCGGTGCTCGTCTACACCAACCATCCGGGGTGGTGGGATCCGCTGGTGTTCCTGTCGGTCGGCCGGATCGTCTGGCCGGGGCGGATGAGCTACGGCCCGATCGATGCCGCGGCCCTCGGCCATTACCGGTTCATGGAACGGATCGGCTTCATCGGCATCGACCCGCGGAGCCGCGCCGGCGCCGCCCGCTTTCTCCGCGTCGCCCGGGCGGCGATGGCGCGGAGCGACGTGATCTTCTGGTGCACCGCGCAGGGAGAGTTCGTCGACCCGCGGACGCGGCCGCTGGTGCTCCGCTCCGGCATCGCCCATGTCGCGGCGGCCGGCGGCCCGGGCCGGATCGTGCCGCTGGCGGTCGAGTATCCGTTTTGGACCGAGCGCTGCCCCGAGGCGCTGGTGGCGATCGGAGCGCCGCTGGATCTCGAGCCGGTCCGCGACCGGCGCCTGTGGCAGGAGGAGTTGACCGCGGCGCTCGAGGCGACGCAGGATCGCCTCGCCGCGGCCGCCTGCAGCCGCGATCCGGGGCGATTCCGCACGCTCCTCGACGGCACCGTGGGCGTCGGCGGCCCCTACGACGTGTGGCGCGGGCTGGTGGCGCGGCTCCGCGGCCAGCGCTTCGACCCGGCGCACGCGCGACGGACGCCGGAGGAAGGACGATGACGCTCGTCGGCGTGGCGGCCGCCGTGGCGTTGGCGACGGCCGCGCTCCCCGCCCTCCTCGTCGTGGCCAACCTCCGTCGCTTCGCCCCGGCGCCCCCGCCCGGGGATCCCCACTCCGTCTCGGCACTCGTCCCGGCGCGGAACGAAGCGGAGGCGATCGACGGGCTCCTCGACCACCTCCTCGCCAGCCGGGGGGTCGATCTCGAGGTCGTGGTCCTCGACGACGACAGCCGCGACGACACCGGCGCGCGGGTCGCCGCGCGCGCGGCGGCCGACCCGCGCGTGAGGCTCCTGTCCGGTCAGCCGCTCCCCGCCGGGTGGTGCGGGAAGCAGCACGCCTGCGCGCAGCTCGCCGCCGCCGCCCGCCACGAGACGCTGGCCTTCGTCGATGCCGACGTCCGCCTCGCGCCCGACGCCCTCGCCCGCGGCGCGGCGTTTCTCGACGCTGCGGCGGCCGACCTCGTCAGCGGCTTTCCCCGGCAGATCACCGGGCAGGCCGCCGACCGGTTGCTGCTGCCGCTGATCCACTTCATTCTCCTCGGCTTCCTCCCGCTCGGCCGGGCCCGGGCCCAGCCGTCGCCGGCGCTGGCGGCGGGGTGCGGCCAGTGGTTCATCACGCGGCGGGCGGCCTACGAGCGCGCCGGCGGCCATGCCGCGATCCGGCGATCGCTCCACGACGGCGTGATGCTGCCGCGGGCCTTCCGCCGCGCGGGGCTGCGGACCGACATCTTCGACGCCACCGACGTCGCCAGCTGCCGGATGTACGACACCAGCCGGGCGACGCTCGCGGGGCTCGCGAAGAACGCCACCGAGGGGATCGGGGCGCCGCGGACCATCGTCCCGTTCACGGTCCTCCTCGTCGGCGGACAGGTTCTCCCCTGGGTCCTCGTCGGGGCGGGGCTCCTCGGCGGCTGGCGCGATTGGCCGGGATGGGCGATCGTCGCCACGGTCGCGGCGGCGGCGCTCTCCGCCGCGACGCGGATCCAGCTCGACCGCCGCTTCACCGGCAGTGCCGTGGGCTGGCTCGGCCACCCGCTCGGGGTCGCGGTCCTGGTGGCGATCCAGTGGTGGGCACTGGCCCGGAAGCTCGCCGGCGCGAAAACCTCGTGGCGGGGCCGGTCGCTCGACCCGCAGTGAGCGCCGCTCAGGTGCCCGGCGCGGCGCGGCAGGCACGGGCGCGGGCGGCGAGCACCGCCTCCTCGGCCGCGGTTGTCGTTGCGGCCACGGCGGTGAGGTGCCCCATCTTCCTCCCCGGCCGCGGCGCCGCCTTGCCGTACAGGGTCAGGCTCACCCCGGGCACCGCCAGCGCCGCCGGCCAGTCCGGTTCGCCGCCGCCCCAGCACTCACCGAGGAGATTGGCCATCGCGGCGGGAGCGAGCTGCCGCGGCGCGCCGAGCGGAAGGCCGCACAGAGCCCGCACCTGCTGCTCGAACTGCGAGCATGCGCAGGCTTCGATCGTCAGGTGCCCGGAGTTGTGCGGGCGGGGCGCGATCTCGTTGACGAGCAGCCGCCCGTCGCCGAGGAGAAAGAACTCGACACACGCCACCCCCACCAGGTCGAGGGCCGTGAACACGCCGGCGGTGATCCGCGCCGCCTCCGCGCCGACCGCCTCGGGAAACGCGGCCGGGGAGGTCGTCAGGTCGAGGATGTGGTCGCGGTGGCGGTTGTGGACGGCAGGAAACGGGGCGAACGCCCCGTCGTCGCCGCGGGCGGCGACGACCGACAGCTCGGCGACGAACTCGACCCAGGCCTCGACGACGACCGGCCCCGCGCCGAGATCGCGCCACGCCGCCTCGAGGCCGGCGCGGTCCGCCACCCGGCGCTGCCCCTTGCCGTCGTAGCCGAAGGCGGCGGTCTTGATCACCGCCGGGAAGCCGACGCGATCGGCGGCGGCGGCGAGCGTCGCGGCGTCGGTGACCACGGCGTGGGGGACGACCGGAAAGCCGTGGGCGACGAGAAACGCCTTCTCGCGGCGCCGCTCCTGGACGGTGTGGAGCACGTTCGGCGAGGGGCGGACGCGCGTCCGTGCCGCGAGCGCCTCGGCGGCGGCGGCGGAGACGTTTTCAAACTCGAAGGTCACCGCGTCGACGTCGGCCGCGGCCCGGACCACGGCCTGCGGATCGTCGAGGGAGACGACGTGGAGCCGGTCGCAGTGCCGGGCAGCGGGACAGTCGGCGACGTCGGAAAACACCTCGACCCGGTAGCCCATCCGCCGGGCGGCGGTGGCGAACATCATCCCGAGCTGGCCGCCGCCGAGGACGCCGAGGCAGGCCCCGGGGAGGAGCGGGGGGCGGCGACGGGCGGGGAGCGCGGAGGTCACCGGGTCGACACCCGCGGCGCGGAGGGTTCGGCGATCCCGTCGAGGCCGTCGCGGAGGACGCGTTCCGTCTGCTCGCGCCGGTAGGTGGCGAGCCGCTCGGCGAGACGGGGATCGGTGAGGGCGAGGATCGCGATCGCCAGCAGCGCCGCGTTGGCCGCCCCGGCCGGTCCGATCGCCAGCGTCCCCACCGGAATGCCGGCGGGCATCTGCACGATCGACAGCAGCGAGTCGATCCCCCGCAGCATCTGCGATTCGACCGGCACGCCGAGGACCGGCAGGGGGGTATGGGCGGCGAGCATCCCGGGCAGGTGTGCGGCCCCCCCGGCACCGGCGATGATCACCCGCAGCCCGCGGGCGGCGGCCTCGCGGGCGAACGTCGCGAGATGCTCCGGCGTGCGGTGTGCCGAGACGACGGCGCACTCGTGGGGCACGCCGAACTCGGTGAGGACCGTCGCGGCGCGCTCGAGCGTCGTCCAGTCGGAACGGCTCCCCATCACGACCGCGACCAGCGCGGCAGGGTCGGGGGATCCGGCGGTCTGAGCGGTGGCCATGGCAGGTCACGACGGGGTGGGGTGTGGCTGGATTGTTCCCGATCACCTCCCCGTCATGCAACGACCGCAGCTGCCGGTTGACTCCGGGACACGCCCGGCCGACCATTCCGCCGGCCGGCATCGTGCCGTCCCCGGCCTGCCGCTCGCCCGCGCCGGTGCCCGTCGCGGGTTCGGCCCGCCACCCCGAGTACCGACCGGCCGCGATGGACCACGCCCTCCCCGACACGTTGCCGGTGCCCTGGCCGGATGGCGGCGCGCATCCGCCAGCGGCCACGGTGGCGGCTCTCGAACGCGCCGCCACCGTGCTCCGGGGCGGCGGGCTGGTGGCGGTGCCGACCGAGACGGTCTACGGGCTGGCCGCGCTGGCCCTCGACGAGGCGGCCGTCGCGAGGATCTTCACCGCCAAGGGACGGCCCGCCTCCAATCCGCTCATCGTCCACGTCGCCGACACCGCCATGGCGCGCTCGCTGGCGGCGGCCTGGCCCGACGCCGCCGAACGGCTCGCCGCGGCGCTGTGGCCCGGGCCGGTGACGGTCGTCGTGCCGCGTGCCGCGGCGGTTCCCGATCTGGTCACCGCCGGCGGCGCCACGGTGGCGCTCCGCTGTCCGGCGCACCCGGTCATCCGCCGGCTCATCGCCATGGTCGGCGCGCCGCTCGCGGCACCGAGTGCCAACCGGTCGCTGCGCCTCTCGCCGACCACGGCCGGACACGTCTTCGAGAGCCTCGGCGCCCGCGTCGACCTGATCCTCGACGGCGGGCCGTGCAGCGCCGGGATCGAGTCGACGGTCGTCGACTGCACGGCGGCCGAGCCGGTCGTCCTCCGCCCCGGCCCGGTGGCGGCGGCCACGCTCGCCACCCTCCTCGGCCATCCCGTCGCCGCCGCCGGCGACCGCGCCGGCGTGGCGCGGTCCCCCGGCCAGCTCCGCCGCCACTACGCACCGCGGACGCCGCTCGAGGTCGCCGCCGACGCCCCGCGCGTCGTCCGCCGGGCGATCCGCGCGGGGAAGCGGGTCGGCTGGCTGTGCCTCACGCCCGACGCGCCGGCGACACGGGCGGTGGCCGGATCGACGGAGGCCGTCGTCGTGCCGATGCCCGCCGTGCCGCAGGAATACGGCGCCCGGCTCTACGCCCTCCTCCACGCCCTCGACCGCCGGTCGCTCGACCTGATCGTCGCCGACGCGCCCCCGGCCGAGGCGGCGTGGGACGCGATCCGCGACCGGCTCACGCGTGCCAGTTCCCCGGACGAGACAGGCGACGCTGACGGCACCGCCCCGTGACGGGATCGCGCCGGCGCCGAAGCGGCGCTCAGGCGGCCACGGTGAGGATCGCCCGCAGCGCCGAGGCGATGTCGGGGTATTGGAAGCGGAATCCGGTCTCCAGCGCGACGCGCGGGATCACGCGCTGCGAGTCGAACAGCACCTGGGCGAACTCGCCGAACAGCAGCCGCAGGCCGAAGTAGGGCGCCGGCAGGAAGGCCGGGCGGTGGAGTTGCCGGGCCAGCGCCTTGGTGAAGTCGGCGTTGCGGACCGGTTCCGGGGCGACGCCGTTGACCGGGCCCGAGATGCCGGCCTGATCGGCGGCATGAACGTAGAGCCGCGCCAGGTCGGCGACGTGGATCCAGGGCATCCACTGGCGGCCGTTGCCGAGAGGGCCCCCCACCCCGAGCCGGAACGGCGGCAGCATCTTGGCCAACGCCCCGCCCCCACTGCCGAGGACGATGCCGGTCCGCAGCAGCGCCACGCGGACGCCGCCCGACGCGGCCGCGAGCGCTTCGCGTTCCCACTCCACGCACACCCCGGCGAGGAAATCGCTGGCCACCGGGCTCGTCTCGATCAGTTCCTCGTCGCCGCGGTTGCCGTAGATGCCGACCGCGGACGACGAGACGAGCGTCGCCGGCCGCGACGGCGCCTGGAGCATCCCGAGGACGAGATTCCGCGTCCCGATCACGCGGCTGTCGCGGATCTTCGCCTTCTGCGTGGCGGTCCACCGTCCGTCGGCGACCGACTCGCCGGCGAGGTGGAAGACGGTGTCGATTCCCGAGAAGGCCTCCGCAGGAGGGGGACCGGCGAGCGGATCCCACTTGAAGATCGGGCCGACCGAGGGGCCGAGCCGTTGGCGGGCCCGCTCCGGCGATCGCGAAAGGACCGTCGGTGCGTCGAGCAGCCGCAGCAAACGCGGCCCGACGAAACCCGTGGCACCGGTGACGAGGGCCCGCATCGCGACATCTCCGACGGCCCCGTCCGCTCCGCGCTGCCGACGGCGAAACCCGTGTCGGCGCCGGGACGGGTGCGGAAGTATAAACAGGAGACCCCGCCTGCCACCCCCGCCGCGCCGCCGCGCCCTGCGACGACCAACCGGTCGAGCGGCGTGGACCCCGCCCAGCTGCCCGAGTCACCCGTGTTCGCCCGCCGCCCGCGGATCGCTGCCGCGCTCCGCACGTTGCTGCCCCCCCGCGCCGGACTCCGCCGCGACTTGTGGGTGTCGGCGGCGGACGCCGCCGCGTTCAGCGTGATGGTCGGCTGCGGCGAGACCTACATCCCGGCGTTCGCGCTGGAGTTGGGGCTCGGCCCGGTGGCGGCGGGTATGACGGCCACCGTCCCGGTGCTCGCCGGAGCCTGCCTCCAATCGGTCACGCCATGGGGCGTCCGCCATGTCGGCACGAACCGTGGCTGGGTGGTCGGCTGCACGCTCCTCCAGGCGGCGAGCTTCGTGCCCCTGATCGTCTGGGCGCTGACCGGCCACGCCGCCCTGTGGCAGGTGCTCGTCGCGGCGAGCCTCTACTGGTCGGCGGGGATGGCGGGGGCTCCGGCCTGGAACGCCTGGATGGGCACGATGGTGCCGGAGCGGATGCGGACTCCCTACTTCGCCCAGCGCCACCGGCTCGGGCAGTTCGCCGCCTTCGCCGGGTTCGTCGCCGGAGGGCTCGTGCTGCAATGGGGGGAATCGCGCGGCGACGCGCGCGGGGCGTTCGCCGTGCTGTTCGCGATCGCCGCGGCGTTCCGCCTCGTTTCCACCGGCTGCCTGCTGGCCTGCCGCGAACTGAAGCGCCCCGCCCAGATCGTCCGCGAGGCGCCGCCGAGCGCCACTCCGCCCCTCGCCGACCGGCTCCGTCGCCTGACGGGGTCGGGGCCGGCGGCATTGGTCGTCTTTCTCTGGCTGTTCGCCTTCGCCTGCCAGATCTCGGCGCCCTATTTCACCCCGTTCATGCGCCGTGAGTTGGGGTTCTCCTACCTCGACTTCATGACCGTCGGCGCGACCGCCTTCCTCGCCAAGGCGTTCGCGCTGCCGGCGCTCGGCCGGCTCGGGTCGCGGATCGGGTCGACGCGGCTGCTGTGGGCCAGTGCCCTGGCGGTCACCCCCCTGGCGCTGTTGTGGGTTCCGGCCGGAACGGTGCCGTACCTGGTCGCGGTCCAGGTCCTGGCGGGGTGCTGCTGGGCCGGCTACGAGCTGGCCGTCGCGCTGCTGTTCTTCGATGCCGTCGCACCGGCCGACCGGACGAGCGTCGTCACCGTCTACAACGTCGGCCACGCCGTCGCCACCGTGTCGGGCGCGACCGCCGGGGCGGCGCTGCTCGAGTGGCTCGGGGAAGGGAGGTCGGCATACGTCGCGTTGTTCGTGACGTCGGCGATTCTCCGCGCGGCGGTGATCCCGCTGATGGCGCGGATCAACCGCGGCGGGAGGACGGACGGGGCCGCGGCGGCTCCGGAGCCGGGAGCGACCGCGGCCGCAGTCGGACCGCCAGCCGCCGCCGCCGTCTCGCACGACGCCGACGAAGACGCCACCGGCTCCGTACCCGGCCCGGGCGAAGGCGAACGCCCGGTGCGGGAGACCGGCTTGCCGCGGCCGCTCGCTCAGCCGCTGATCGGGAACCGCAGCTCGTGGAGCAGGCTGTCGAGGAACGTCCGCGCCCTGCCGTAGTCGTTGGCGGGGTAGTCGTTGACGTGGGCCTTGAGCGCGTCGATGAAGTTCGAGACGGTCTGGCGGATCTTCCGCTGGTCCTCGAAATCGATGCTCCCCTGCGTCGACGCCCGGTGGGCGAAGAGCGAGTCGAGTTGCGACCGGTTCTCGGCGAAGCGGCCGTCGCGCAGCACGAGCGGATACTCGATGTGCCCGGTGAGGGGATCGAGTTGGGTCGAGTCGAGCCGCGGCGGCGTCGCCATCTTGGCGATCCGGATCGCCTGTTCCTGGGTGACCCGCGGCCCCTCCTCCTCGGCGCGCTTCTCGCGGTTGGTCCGCCGCATGTCGAAGTAGGTCTCGGTCCACTTGGCGCGGTTGTCGATCTCCATCGACTTCGCCTGCTCCCAATTCTTCGCTGCCTCGGAATTGGAGAGGTTGGCCTGCCCTTCGGAACTGATCACGGCGGAATAGCCGTAGTCGGCGGCCTGACCGGCGGTCACGGCCATGCCGGAGCCGTAGCCCCATCCGCCCCACTGGGCCGCTGCCGGGAGCGCGGCCGTCAGCCCCGCCAGCGCCACCAGCGTCCGCCCGCCCGCGAGTGGCAGGGGGTTGCGGGAGAAAACGGACCGCGGGGAGATGACGGCGGCAGGTCGGATCGGCATGGTTTCACCACGGGCGGAAAGGAAAGGGATCGCGAACGGGAACGGTGTGACGTGAAGCTCGATTGACGGACGGCGGGCGCGTGATCAGCGATGCCGCCCACCGGTGGACCACGGGCGGGGCGTTGCCGTCGGGCACTCCGCGACCGTGCCCCGGAGCGGCCACCGAAAAGCATAGTTCGCGGGACGGGCCCGGTCGATGCGGGCGCTCCCGGGGGCGACGCCCGACGGCGTCGGCGTTGGTGCCTTCGGCACTTCCGTCACACCGCTCACGACCCCGTCATCCCGCGGACATCACACGATGGTGGGGAGGCAACGGATGTGCCGGTCGGAGCGACTCTGGCCCCGGGGCGACCCGTGACCGGGGGGCGAAACTTCCGTGTGACCGATGAGACTGAACGTATAATCTGCGGTGGAACTGCCGGCGACGTCGAATCGCGCGACCCTCCGGGAAGCGGTCGCGGCGACCTTCCGGTCAGCCTTCGGAGTGCCTTGCATGTGCCGCGTCGTCGCCCGCTTCAGCCATCCGTCGCCCGCCGCCGCCGATCCCTGCCACCGGGCATGGCTCGGGGCCATCCTGCATACCGCCCGCACGGGCGCCGCCACCGCCTGCGTGGTGCTGGCGATCGCCGGCTGCAGCAAGCCGGCAGCTCCTCCCGCCCCGCCGCGACCGGCGCCTGCGCCCGCCCCGACGGCCGCCGCCGAGCAGGCCACGCCCAAGCCAGCCGCCCCCCAGCCGCCGACCACGCCCCGGCAGGCGGCCGCTCCCGCACCGACCCCCGCACCGACCCCCGCTCCGGCGCCGGCCGACGACGTCGAAGCCGACGTCGCCGCGGTGAAGGATGCCGGGACGGCCGCGGTGACGGCTCTCCTCGGCTCGCTGTCGGCGGCCACCGACGAGGATGGTCGCGTGGCGGCGATCGACGACATCGCGAAGCTCGGCGCGGCGGCGGCGCCGGCGCTCGACAAGCTGCTCGAAGCGGCCGCGCACGCGTCGGAGCGGATCCGCTGGCATGCCGTCCGGGCGATCGGGCGGATCGGCCACGATGCCGCGCCGGCGATCCCGGCGCTGATCGACGCGCTCGGCGACGCCGACCCGATCGTCGTCACCCAGGCCGCCGCAGCGCTCGGTGAGATCCGCGCCGACGACCCGCGCCACGCTGCCGATCTGCCCGCCGCCGAGGCGGACCGGTTCGCGAAGGCCCTCGATGCCCTCGTCAAGGCCAGCAGCCACGGCGACGCCCGCGCCCGGCGCGCGGCGCTCAAGGGCCTGAAAGCCTTCAACGCCGGTCCCGAGACGCTCGGGCCGCTGTTCGTCCGCTTGCTTTCCGACTCCGATCCGTCGGTGATCCTGCCGGCGCTGCGGAGCCTCGCCGACATCGGCGAACCGGCGGTCCCCCTGCTCCGCAAGGCGCTGCAGGATCCCAAGGCGCGCTACTGGGCGAGCATCGCCCTGATGGAGATGGGGCCCAAGGCGGCGTCCGCGACCGACGACCTGATCGCCCTCCTCGGCACCGGCGAGATCGACGAGCGGATGCAGGCCGGACTGGCGCTGGCCGCGATCGGCGAGCCGGCTGCCGCCGCGACCGACGAATTGGCCGCGCTCCTCGAGACGCCCGACGGGGCCCTGCGGTTCACCGGAGCCTACGCGCTGGGGCGCGTCCGCGGCGCGGGCGCCGATGCGGCCCTCGAAAAGGCCGCCGCCGACCCCGACGCCTTCCTCGCGACGATCGCGGCCTGGGCGCGGGCGCGGATCCATCCCGACGACGTGGCCCTCGTCGACGCGGCCGTCACCCGGCTCGGCGAGGGATTGAAGAGCGACCGCCCCAACGTCCGGGCCGCGTCGCTACGCGGCCTCGCCGACCTCCGCGGTGCGATCGCCGACGAGCGCGAAGCGGCGGTGGCCCACGATATGGTCCGGCTCCTCGCCGATCCGAAGCCCGACGTGTCGATGGCGGCCGCCGAGGCGCTGGTGCAGATGGGTCCGACGGCCGTCGCCACGCTCGAGGAGGCCCTCGGCGACCCGAGCCTGCGGATGCCGGCCGTCCAGCTCCTGGCGGCGCTCGGCAAGCTCTCGCATCCGGCGGTCGACTCGCTCACCAAGGCTCTCGAAGAAACCGACACGCTCGTCCAGGGGGAGGCGGCGCTGGCGCTGGCGAGCGTCGGTTCGGAAGCTGCCGAGGCGATCCCCGGACTGGTGCGGATCCTGACCGCCCCGGCCGCCCCTGACACCGCCGAACCGTCGGCGACCGATGCCGTCGGCACCGTCGCCGGGAACCGGCTGGCGGCGGCCTACGCCCTCGGCAAGATCGGTCCCGCCGCGAGCGCGGCCGTCGCACCGCTCGTGGCGCTGGCCGACAAAGGCGACGACCCGATGCTCGCCACGATGGCGTCCTGGGCGCTGCTCAAGATCGAGCCGGGGAACGCGAAACATTTCGAGCAGGCCGTTCCGCGGCTCCGCAAGGCGCTCCGGTCGGACCGCGAGATGGCGCGGGTCGAGGCCGCCCGGGCGCTCGGTGAGATCGGGGCGCCTGCCAAGAGTGCGATCCCGATGCTCGAGCTGATGTCCGACGGCGATCCGTCGGAAGCGGTGCGGGCGGCTGCCGCCGCGGCCCTGCGGGCCCTCAAGAACGGCGCCGAGACACGGTAACCTGGCGGTTCCGTTCCCGGCACCGCTGCCGGCGCTGCGGGTCGGGAAAGCTGGGGGGCCGGAAGCGGCGCGGAGGCGGTCGGGTGAACCGGCGCCGGCCGGCAGCCGATTGGACGGGTGAGGTCCCGGCGGACGGTTTCCGCGGGGCAGGCTCCCGTCGAATCGGCCCCGCGATGCTTCCACGCTGGCTCGACCACCTCTGGCTGACCCGCTTCTCGCTGCCGGCGGGTGAGCGGATCCTCGCGCGTCATGTGCTCGCGCGGCGGCCGGCGCGGATCCTCGAGCTCGGCCTCGGGAACCTGCGCCGTGCGGAACGGCTGCTCCATCTCGCCGCCGACGGTGCCCGAGGCACTCCCGTCACCTACGTCGGCATCGACCGGTTCGAAAGCCGGCAGCCGGCCGAGGGCCCGGGCGTGTCGCTCAAGGAGGCCCACCGGCGCCTCCATGGGCTGGGCAGCGTGAGGCTCGTGCCCGGCAACGTCGACAGCACGCTGTCGCGGTTGTGCAACCACCTCGGCGCGTTCGACCTGGTGGTCGTCGCCGCCGACACGCCCCCCCGTGAGCTCGAGCGCGCGTGGCTGTTCGTCCAGCGGCTCGTCGGCACCGACACGACGGTGTTCGTCGAGTCGCGCGGCGGCGCGTGGGTTCCGCTGTCGCGGTCGCAGCTCGCCGACCTGGCCAGCGCCTCGGTCCAGCGCCGCGCCGGCTGACGCCGCCCCCGGGCCGGCAGCGGCCGCGACCGTGGCACGCCCGCGACGGCGGCAGTACATTGCGGGCCGGTCCTTCGGGCAGCCGTCTCCCGGCGCCCGTTCCCCCCGGCTCGTCCACCCATGCCCGCCCCGCGCACGCTGCTCGACAAGATCTGGGACGACCACGTCGTCTGCGCCCCGCCCGGTGAACTCGCGCTGGTGTACGTCGACCGCCACCTCGTCCACGAGGTGACCAGCCCACAGGCCTTCGAAGGGCTGCGGCTCGCCGGCCGGCGCGTCCGCCGCCCGGAGGCGACGTTCGCCACCCCCGACCACAACGTCCCGACCACCGACCGGCGGCTGCCGATCGCCGACCTGATCTCGCGGCAGCAGATCGACACGCTGCGGAGCAACTGCCGCGAGTTCGGGATCCGTCTGTTCGACCTCGACGACGCCGACCAGGGGATCGTCCACGTCATCGGCCCCGAGCTCGGGATCACGCAGCCCGGGATGACGATCGTCTGCGGCGACAGCCACACCGCGACCCACGGGGCCCTGGGGGCCCTGGCCTTCGGCATCGGCACGAGCGAGGTCGAGCACGTCCTCGCCACGCAGACGCTCCGCCAGGCGAAGCCGCGGTCGCTCGAAATCCGCGTCGACGGTCGGCTCGCCCCCGGCGTGACCGCCAAGGACCTCGTCCTGTACATCATCGGCCGGCTGTCGACCGAGGGGGGAACGGGCTTCGTGATCGAATACACCGGATCGTGCATCCGCAGCCTCTCGATGGAGGAGCGGATGACGGTCTGCAACATGTCGATCGAAGCCGGGGCCCGGGCCGGGATGATCGCCCCCGACGCCGTGACCTTCGACTACCTCCGCGGCCGCGACTTCGCGCCGCGCGACTTCGACGCCGCGGTGGCCCGCTGGGAGCGGCTGCCGAGCGATCCCGGCGCCGTCTACGACCGCAGCGAACGCTTCGACGCCGCCGCGATCGTGCCGCAGGTCACCTGGGGCACGAACCCCGCCGAGGTCGTCGGGATCGACGGCTGCGTGCCCGACCCGGCGTCGTTCGCGGATCCCGGACAGCGCGACGGGGCCGCGCGATCGCTGGCCTACATGGGTCTCGCCGGGGGCACGCCGATCGTCGGCATCCCGATCGACCGGGTGTTCATCGGCTCCTGCACCAACAGCCGGATCGAGGACCTTCGCGAGGCGGCCCGCGCCGTCCGCGGTCACCGCGTCGCCCCGAGTGTCCACGCGATGGTCGTGCCGGGGAGCGGGCGCGTGAAGCGGCAGGCCGAGGCCGAGGGGCTCGACCGCGTGTTCCGCGACGCCGGTTTCGAATGGCGCGAGGCGGGGTGCAGCATGTGCCTGGGGATGAATCCCGACACGCTCGCCCCGGGTGAGCGCTGCGCCTCGACAAGTAACCGCAATTTCGAGGGGCGGCAGGGGAAGGGGGGGCGGACGCACCTCGTCTCGCCGACGATGGCGGCCGCCGCGGCGGTCGCCGGCACGTTCGTCGACGTCCGCACCTGGCGGACCGACGCCTGAACCGCGGGGAGCCACTCAGGGGAGCGACATGGAGCCGTTCACGGTCCACACCGGGGTCGTCGCCGCGCTCGACCGGGCGAACGTCGACACCGACCAGATCATCCCGAAGCAGTTCCTCAAGCGGATCGAGCGCACGGGGTTCGGCCGGTTCCTGTTCTTCGACTGGCGCTTCCGGCCCGACGGCAGCCCCGATCCGGCCTTCGAGCTCAACCGCCCCGAGGCCGCCGGGGCGACGATCCTCCTGGCGCGGCGCAACTTCGGCTGCGGCTCGAGCCGCGAGCACGCCCCGTGGGCGCTGGCCGACTACGGTTTTCGTGCGGTGATCGCCCCGAGCTTCGCCGACATCTTCCATTCCAACTGCTTCCAGAACGGCATGCTCCCGATCGCCCTCGCCGATGCCGACGTCGAGGAGCTGTTTCGCCGCGCGGCGGCCGCGGCCCGCGACGGCCGGCAGCTCCGGGCCGTCATCGACCTCGCCGCCGGCACCGTGACCGTCGACGCGCCGGGCGACGCTCCCTTCCAGCGCTCGTTCACGGTCGACCCGTTCCGCCGCGACTGCCTGCTCCGTGGCCTCGACTCGATCGCCCTGTCGCTGGCCCACGGCGCGGAGATCGACGCCTGGGAGCAGGCCCACGGGATCGCCCCCGGCGCCGGAGCGTCGTCCCCATGAACGCCCGCCGGGGGTTTTTCCGCGCGGGCCTGGCGGCAGTGACCGGGGGGCTCGTCGGCCGGTCGTGGGGCGCCGACGTGCAGCCGGCCACGGTCACGCCGCTCGACGGCTTCGACACCGCCGGGCCGGTGACCGTGACCCGGACGGGGCAGACGCTGTCGTTCCTCGATCCGTCCCGCCGCCGGATCGTCGCCGCCGATCCGGCCGAACCGACGAAACGCTGGACCGCCCTCGGCGCCGACGGGGGTGTCGCGGACGTTCCCGGGACGGTCGCCGCGATCGCCAGCCTCGACTCGAGCACGATGCTCGTGCTCTGGAACGACGGCGGGGAATGGTCGCTCCGTGCCCACCGCGTCCGCCCCCCGGGGACCGACGGAGCCGAGGCCACGCTCCAGACGGTGGCGCTGGGCCGTGCCGACGGCGACAGCACCGGCCGGCGCGTCGACCTGGTGATCAGCCCGTCGCGCACGCTGTTCGCCGTGGTCGGCCTGCCCGCGCCGCTGCCGCCGATCCTCCGCGGCCGGATCACCGGCGTCCGCCTCGACGCCCCGTCGGAGCGCCGCTGCCCCGCGCTCGACGGCCGGCAGGCGGCGGCGCTGACGTTCGGCCCCGGCGACGAATGGGTCGTGTTCACGGTCGCACCCGGGGCGGACGCCGCGGCGCGGCTGGAGTGGTACGCGTCCTCGGGGGGCGGGGCGCTGATGGCCCTCGACACGGGCCTCCCCGGCGTGGGAGACGTCGCCTGGGACACGGAGACCGGGCGTTTGTTCGCGTTGGCCGGGGTCGATGGGTCGGCAGCGCATCCGCCGGGATTGTGGCGTCTCGACGCCGAGTTGACCGGGGTCCGACAGACCTGCCGCCCGGTGTGCGTCGCCCGTGTCGCGGCGGCACAGGGACTGGTGTGCCTGCCGCGGCAGGTGGTGATCGTCAGCCACACCGACGGCAGCGGCGGGCTGGTGAGGATCACCGTTCCGGACCGGCCGGCCGATGCCGCCGCGCCGCAGGAGGGCCGATGACCGCGTCACGCCGCCAACGGATCGAGGCCCTGCTCCGCGAAGACCCGGGCGACACGTTCCTCCGCTACGGCCTGGCGCTGGAGATGGCGCAGGAAGGGGAGATCGACGCGGCGACGGCGATCTTCGCCGCCCTGGCCACGGCCTCCCCGGCTTACGTGCCGGCGTTCCACATGGCCGGCCGCCACCTCGCGGCCAGTGGCCGGATCGCGGAAGCGCGGCGCTTCCTCCGCGACGGCATCGAGGAGGCACGGCGCCAGGGTCAGGACCACGCCGCCGGGGAGATGGCCGAGCTCCTGATGGAACTGGGCGCTCACGGCGCCGACGACTGACACCCCGCGCCCCGCTCCGGGCCGCCGGTGATCGTGAAGCCGAGATCGGCGATCAGCGCGTAGTCGGCGGCCGGGGGCTGACCCTTCGTCGTCAGGTAATCGCCGACGAAGATCGAATTGGCCGCGTACAGCGCCAGCGGCTGCAGGCTGCGGAGCTGGATTTCCCTGCCACCGGCGACGCGGATCTCGGAGGCGGGATTGACCAGCCGCATCATCGCCAGCCCGCGGAGGCAGTCGCGGGGCGTGAGCCGGGCGCTGCCCCCCAGCGGCGTGCCGTCGATCGCGGTGAGGAAATTCAGCGGGATCGACTCGACGCCGAGGGCGCGGAGCTCGAAGGCCATGTCGACGAGGTCGTCGGGGTCCTCGCCCATCCCCATGATCCCGCCGCTGCACAGCTCGAGGCCGGCGTCGCGGCAGGCGGCGAGGGTGGCGACACGGTCGGCGTGGGTGTGGGTGCTGCAGACCGACGGGTAGTAGCGGGCGCTGGTGTTGAGGTTGTGATTGACCTTGTCGACTCCGGCGTCGGCCAGACGCCGCGCTTGGCCGGGGGTGAGCAACCCGAGGCAGGCGCAGACATTGAGCTCGTGGCGCGCCTTGATCTGCGGGACGATCGCGCAGACCGCGTCGATCTCGCGTTCCGACGGTCCGCGCGCCGAGATCACGATGCAAAACGTCTTCGCCTGCCGCTCGGCCGCGAGCCGGGCGGCGTCGAGGATCGTGTCGGGGGCGAGCAGGTTGTAGCGCGGGATGTCGGCCGTGGAGATCTTCGACTGCGAGCAGTAGCCGCAGTCCTCGGGACACAGCCCGCTCTTGGCGTTCATCAGGAAGAACAGCTGGACGGTGTCGCCGAAATGGCGGCGGCGGACCCGGTAGCTCGCCGCGAGGACCTCGAGGAGCTCGGCGTCGGCCGAGGTCACCACGGCGCGGGCTTCCTCCCGGCTGATCCCGTCCCCGGCGAGCACGCGCTCGGCGAGGCCCATCCACCCTCCAGGGGGGAGAGCCGGCGGCTCCGCCGGCACCGGAGACTTCGGCGGAACGGTCCCGAGAGGGGCGACGGGAACGGTGCTCATCCAGATTCCTCCTCGAGACGATCGGCACGGTCGCCGGTCGGGTGCTCCGCGATCGCGGCCCGGAACGGCCGTGGCCGGTGAATGTAGGCGAGGGGGGCGCCGCCGGAACAGTCCCCGTAGTTCTCCCCGGCATCGCCGGCGGAGGTGCCGACGGGGGCGGAGATTCCGGTGATCCGGGCAGGCCCGGCGTTACCCGCAAAAGCTTTGACTTCGGATCGACCGATACAGCCAGGGAACGACCTGCCCCATCCGAGGACGTGCCAGCCATGCCCCGCCACCGTCTTCCCGCGACCCTCCTGCCCGCGGCAATCTCCGCGGCGACGTTCGCGATGGCGCCCGCGGCGGCCGCGGAGAAGCCCCAGGAGAAGGCCCACTCCGTCGTCGCCCAATCCACCGATGCGACCGCCGCCACGGGGCGCAAGCCGTTGGCGAAGCGGATCGCCGCCGCCAACCAGCCGATCCGGACCTCCGGTCCCGAATGGCCGATCCCCGGCGCGGCGCCGGCCGCCGCCGTCGTCGCCCCGCTCGGCGACACGCTCGGCACGGCGACGGCTGAAACCACCGCGGCGCATCCCGTGGCACCGCCGGCGCTGCCCCCCGACCCCGCGCTGGTCGTCGACGTGCCGCATCCGCCGGAGTCGATCGACCCGGCGATCGCCCTCCCCGGGCAACTCGACGAAGCCCTCGTCGTCGTCATCGCACCGGCCGAGGAAGGGGACGGGCCCGAGTCCGCGGCTGCGGTGCCCGTGATCGCCGCCGCCGATCCGCTCGCGGGCGCCGACGACGCGGCACCGGCAGACGCGATCGCCGAGCCGGCGGTCGCCGCGACGCCCCGGCGGGTGGCCCCGGTTCCCCGCGTCAACGCACCGCTCGTCACCCCTCCGGAAGCCCCGTCGTCGACTCCGATCCTCGACCGGTTCCGCGACACGCTCGCCCGCTGGCCGCGTCCGTTCGGCCTGCTCTCGGGGAGCGACTCCGTCGCCCACACCCATCAACCATCCGCACCGGCGCGGGCCCGCCAGGCCCAGGTGCAGCCACCACGGCCGCGGAGCGCGTCGCGCCGTCCGACGACCGCGCCGATCGCGGTCGCCGATGGCCCGGCCGTCGAGCCGGCCGAGGCCGTCACCCCGGTGATCGCCGAGACCGCCATCGCCGACTCGTCGACCACGGGGGACCAGACCGTGCAGTGGGTGGCGGCCGAAACCGGTGCCGACTCGGCAGTGGCCGACTCCGCCGGGATCGCAGCGCCCGTCGTGGCCGAGTCCGTCCCGACCGCGACGATCGACCCCGACGCCGGCGATCGCACCACGCCGGACGGAGCCGAGGTGCTCGCGCTCGTCGCCGGCGACCCGGCACTCCCCACCGAATCGCCCACCGACCAGCAGGGTGCCGACGAGCCCTCCGCCGGTGCTCCGGCGGCCGATGCCCTGGCGACAGGGGCGATGGAGAGCGACGCGCCGGCGGAGACCACCGACCCGGCCGCCGCCCCCGATTCCATCGCCATCGATGACGATGCCTCCGCCACCGATCCGGCCCCCGGCGACGAGGCCACGGCGACCGATGCCGTCGCGGCGACCGATGCCGGCACGCCGGCCGCCATCGCTCCTGCACCGGTCCCGCGCACGCACCTCGCCGAGCACTCCGCGGCCCGGCACCAGACCGCACCGCAGCGTGAAGTGCTCATCGACCGGCTGCGCGGCGCGTTCAACCGCCTGCCCCGGCCGCTCGGCCTGATCCCGCGCGCGGCGTCTCCGGCCGGTGCCGTCGCCGCTCGGCCGGCGCCGAGCCGGCAGGCCCGTCCTCAGCACCTCGCGGGGCAGGCGCCGAACACCCGGGGACCGGCCGGCACCGGTGCCCCCCTCCCGACGACCTCGGCGATCGCCCGGACCGTCGACCCGGCCAGCGCCTCGGTACCACTGGCGGATGACGGCGCCGCGCCGGCCACGTCCGGCACGGCGCCGGCCGCAGCCGTCACCACCGCCGGAGGCATGCCGATCGCGGTCGAAGAGCCCCGCCGCGACGAGACAGCGGCCGCCGAGGCGGCCACCGACAGCGTCGCGCTGGAACTGACCGGCCTGCCGGAAACGATCGCGGTCGACGCGCCGTTCGAGTTCACGATCGCGATCCACAACGCCAGTGACCGGGCGATCCGCGGCGTGGTGGCCAGGGTGTTCTTCGCCGAGGGGATCGAGCCGGTGGCCGCGGACGGACTCCCGGCACGCCTCGCCCCGGGTGTGATCGCGTTCGACGCCATCGCCAGGATCGAGGCCGGTGAAACGGCCACCGCGACGATCCGGGCCGTCGGGGTCGTCGCCACCGCGGTCGACTACCGGATCGACCTGTCGTGTGCCGAGCTCGAGACACCGCTCGCCACCGACGGCACCGTGACGGTGACCGCCCCGGAAGCGCCGTGAGCGCGGCCGTCAGGCGAGACCGAGCGGAAACGGCGACAGCAGTTCGAGGCCGTCGGCGGTCACGAGGTAGTCGTTCTCCAGCCGGATCCCGCAGTCGAGCCCCGCGCCGTACAGGGCCGGCTCGACGGCGATCACCTCCCCCTCGGCGAGCGTGTCGTCCCACGCCGGGTTGAGGTGCGGCGGTTCGTGGACGAACAGGCCGATGCCGTGCCCGAGGTGGCTCGACCAGCTCCCGACCGGAGCGGCCGCCAGCCATTCCTGGACCGCGGCGTAGATGTCGCGGCAGCGGACGCCGGGGCGCGCCATCCGCTCGACGATCCCGAACGCGCCGCAGACGTGCTCCCAGGCGGCGAGCTGCCGGTCGGTCGGACGGCCGTCGACGGCGAGCGTCCGCGCGTTGTCGGCAAAATACCCGCGGAACGCCGGGCCGAGATCGAGGATGAACAGATCACCGGCCCGGCAGTCGAGCGGCCGTGGCGGTCCGCCGCGGAGGCCGCTGGCGTAGTCGTTGCCGGTGCCGGTGAGCATCTCGCCGCAGGAGCGCACCGCAGCGGCCTGGAGCGCCGAGAAGACATCCAGCTCGCAGACACCCGGGCGGACGATCTCGCGCGCGACGCGGTACATCTCCCCGGTGGCGGCGATCGCCTGGCGCAGCAGGGCCAACTCGTCGGGGTCCTTCCGCCGCCGTGCCTCGACGAGGTGCGGCTCGATGTCGACAAGCTCGGCCGCACCGAGCATCCGGCCGACATGGGGCGGGCAGGCGGACCATTCGACGCCGACGCGGCGGAGCGGCCCGCGCGCCGCCAGCCAGCCGGCGGCCGCCGCGGCGCTGGCCTGCCGCTGGTCCATCCGCAGCGTCGAACGCCACTTCGCCTCGTAGGTGACGATCTCGTCGGCGGCCGCCAAAGGGGCAGGGCGGTCGGGGCAGACGAGGAGGGCGCTCCCGGCGGCGTCGAGGCCGACCAGCGGGGCGAACCGCCAGTCCCAGCGCGGCCCGGTGAGGTACTGGACGTGCTCGGGCAGGACGACGAGCACGGCGTCGAGGTCGAGCGGCGCGAGGCGCTCGAGCAACCGCCGTTGCCGCTGCCGGCAGGCAGCCGGATCGAGCCAGGGCTTGCCATCCATCGGGCGAGACTCCGCCGGGCGGCAGCGACCGTCCCCCGGCTCCGTCCCCCGGTGCCGGCACGGTCGGCCGCCGGGGGAGGTGAGAGTGTAGCCGGCCGGCAGCCACGCGGTGGTGCGTCGCCGGCTCCCGCCCGGCCTCGGCTCAGCCGCCGGCGCCGTGGACCAGCGCCCGCGTGGGCAGCGGCCGCTGACGGCGGCGGAGACGCGGCGGCAGGGCCATCAGCGATTCCGCCACCGCCTCGAGCTCGTCGCCATCGGGAGCGACGACGCTTTCCAGACCGGGCTCGGCCACCAGGGCCATCCAGGCACGGGTGACGTCGTCGGCGCCGTCGGCGGAGGCGAGCTCCGGCTCGAGCACGACCGCGATCGACCGGATCGGCAGGCAACGGACCGCGGCCGGCGCATCGCCGACGGTGAGCGTGCCGGTGATGAACGGCGATGCAGGGCGCGCGGGTCGGGCGGGGGACAGCACGGGCATCGTGGGACTCCTGCTTCCGACGGTTCGGGGCCACGCGGCAGTCGCTCCGCGTCGGCCCCTGACCTTCATGCACGTTCGATGCCGGATGAAGATTCGCCGACGGAATGCCGAAGGCGTCGCGAAACGGTGCGTGCGACCCGCGCCGTCAGCCCAGCTTCACGCGCGACGGCGGGGGCAGGGCAGAGGGTGACGGCTGCGGAAACCGTGGGG
Organism: Planctomycetota bacterium; assembly: GCA_018970785.1. Taxonomy (GTDB): domain Bacteria; phylum Planctomycetota; class Planctomycetia; order Pirellulales; family UBA1268; genus F1-20-MAGs016. The sequence goes on along the minus strand of JAGWVR010000039.1, from coordinate 4,328 downwards.
CGTCGACCGGTTTGCAAGAATTGCAATTCCGTCGTTGCCAGGGGCGGGGGCCTGGCCGTCAAAACGGGATGCCGTCGGCGCCGAAGTCCGGGTCGAGATCCGCTTCGTCGCGCCGGTCGCCCCGGGGGGCGTCGACGCTGGAGGTCTCGCGGACCTCGCGGAGGGCGTCGCGGAGCTGCGCGGCCCGCTCGTAGTCCTCGGCGCGGACGGCGTCGGCGAGCTGCTCGTCGAGCGTCCGGCCGACGTCGTAGCGCTCGCGGACGCTCTCACGCATCTGCTCGAGGCGACGGACCAGCTCGTCCTCCGAATAGCGGTCGGCGGCGTCGTAGCGGGCGAACAGGTCGCGGAACCGGTCGAGCCCGGCGTTGATCTCGCTGATCGCGATCGCCGGCCGCTTTTCCTCGAGGGCCGCCAGCGCCCCGGCCTGGACCCGATGGAAGAGCACGAACGGCCGGTACTGCTCGTGCGACAGCGTCCATTCGTCGTCGGGGGAATGCTGCCGGACGAAGTCCATGAAGGCGAGGCTGTGGTCGGCATCCCGGGCGGCGCGGCGGTATTCGCGGAGCGACAGCCAGCAGATCCGGCGGTGGTAGTACTGGACGAACTCGCGGTCCGCCTCCGCACACTGCTCGCGGCTGAGCCGGAACGTGTCACCGGCGCGGATCGCCTCGCCGACGAGGTAGTCGTAGTACGTCTCGGCGCCGTGCGGAAACATCCCGTCGGGACGGCGCTCGGTCTCCATCTGCAGCAGGCCCATGTCGACCCGCATCTGCAGGACTTCCCGGCCGGCACGCGTCTTCACGAGGCGGGCGCTGACCTCGCCGGGGTTGAACGCCCAGCCCTTGAGAACGCTGTCGATGTCGCGGGGGGAGGGCATTGGCTTCTCGTCGTCGAGGGACCCCGGCGCGGGCGGCGGCCCGGGGTGCGAATCCTTCACGGCCGATTATAGCAACGGCCTGGGCCCCTCGGCGTCGGGCGGCGTCATTCGTCGCCGCCACGCCGCAGCGACTTTTTCCGGGCGGTCCGCCGCTTGTCGTCGAGACGGTCGGCGACGGCCGACCGCGGCACGCGCGTCGGACGGCGGCGGCGCGGCACGACCAGCGCCGCGGCCACCAGCGCGGACAGTTTGGAGACGCAGTCGGCGACGTTCCGCGCCCGCTCGCGGTGGACCTGGCTGGTGATCAACACCGCCCCGTCGGCCGCCAGGCGCCCCGCGGCCCGCGCCGCCAGCCGCTGCCGGGCCGCGGCATCGAGACCGGGGCACCGTTCCGGCGCGAAGCGGAGCACGGCTTTGGTGGCGGTCTTGTTGACGTGCTGCCCGCCCGGGCCGCTGGAGCGCACGAATTGCCAGTCGAGCGCCGCGGCGGGGATCACCACGCGGCCACCGGCAACGGGGATCTCCTTGGGGAGTGCCATCGGCTGTACCTTATCCGTCCGTGGACAAAGCCGTCCATGGCCTGAGTCCACTCGGGCGACCGCGGGAAACGCCGAAGGTTTCCCGGGCCGGCGGCAGCCGCGGTGGAGCACGGCCGAGGAGACCACACCGATGTCCGGACGACGCTCCCGCGATCGCACGGGTTCCCCCGTCCACCCGCGCCGCGCCCTGCTCGCCGCCGTGGGGAGCGCCGGGCTGGCGGGAATGCTCCGGGCCGACGGTGCGGCTCCGGCCGATCTCTCCCCCCGCACCGGCGAGGACTGGCCCGTGTTCCTCGGGCCGACGGGCAATGGGCGGAGCAGTTTCGCCCCACTGCCGACGCCGTGGCCCGCCGCCGGGCCGAAGGTGGCGTGGCACGTCGAGGTCGGGGAGGGCTACGGCCCCCCGGCGGTCGCCCGGGGGCGCGTGGTGATCTTCGACCGCGTCGGCCCCGAGACCCGACTCCGCGCGCTCGACGCCGAATCGGGGCGCGTCCTCTGGCAGCAGCTCGCCCCGTCCTCCTACGTCGACATGTTCGGCTACGACGGCGGGCCGCGGACGGCGCCGGTGATCGCCGACGACGCGGTGGTGAGCTACGACCCCGAAGGTCGGCTCGTGTGCCGCGCCCTCGACGACGGCGCCCCGCGCTGGGAGGTCGACACGACGGCGCGGTACCACGTGATCCGCAATTTTTTCGGGGTCGGCGCCGCGCCGCTGCCGCTCCTCGAGGGCGCCGAGCGCCTCGTCGTCGTGCCGGTCGGCGGCAGCCCCCCGGGATCGCGCCCCGTGGCCCCTGACCGTCTCGACACGGTGCGCCCGCTCGACAGCGGCCTGGTGGCGTTCGACCTCGCGACCGGGGCGGAGCGGTGGCGGGCCGGTGCCGAACTGGCCAGCTACAGCTCGCCCCTGGCGGCGACGATCGCGGGCCGACCGCGGATCGTCGCCTGGATGCGCGACCGCCTGCTGCTCGTCGATCCCGCGGCGGGCACCGTGCTGGCCAGCCACCCGTTCCGCGCCGACGAGCTGTTCAGTGTCAACGCCGCCAACCCGGTCGTCGTCGGCAGCGAGATCCTCCTGTCCGAGACCTACGGCCCGGGGAGCGTGCTCCTCGACGCGGCGGGCGACGGGCTCGCGGTGGTCCGCGAGGATCCCCCCGCCAGCCGCCCCGCCCGGGCGCTGCGGGCCCACTGGGCGACACCGGTGGTCCACGACGGGCACGTCTACGGGTCGAGCGGCCGCAATGCCGGCGACGCCCAGCTCGTCTGCGCCGACTGGCGGACGGGGCGGATCGCGTGGGCCGAGCCGGGGCTCGGCCGGGCCAGCGCGGCGCTCGTCGACGGTCACCTCGTCGTCCTCGGCGAGTACGGCGACCTGCTCCTGGTGCGCGCGACGCCCGAGCGCTTCACGGAGGTGTCACGAACCCGGCTGCTCGACAAGGGGCGCGAACTGCTCGTCCCTCCCTGCTGGGCGGCACCGGTGATCGCGCGCGGGCTGCTCCTGGTGCGCGGCCGCGGCCGGCTGGTGTGCGTCGATTTGGCGGGGTGAGTCGGGCACCGCGGCAGTCCGTCGAAGCGCCCGCGCGGCGCGGCTGTCAAGAGGTCGAAGGCCCGTGCCGACCAGCGCCGTCGCGCGGGCTCCCGACGAGCGCCGCGGCCGCGTTTCAGCGGGTCGTGAAGTTCTCTGGACAGCCCTCGCGGGGGCGTCCCATACTTCGCCCAGTCCGGTGCCGAGGGGTTCGGAAACGTGCGACGGCGCGACGTCCCGACCGGTTCGTGGAGTGGGTGACGGTTCCATGCTGCACGCCTCGATCAGTGAGATCACGACGCTCCGCTGGGAGCTGTGCCGCGAGATCGAGCATCTCGTCCGGCACGGGTTCGATTGCATCGGACTGTGGCGGACCAAGGTCTCCGATCTCGGCACCGACGAGGTCCGCTCGTTGCTGCGGCGGTCCGGGATCCGGGTGTCGAGCCTGCAGTCGGCCGGCGGGTTCACCGGCGGCGACGGCCGGTCGTTCCGCGAGAGCCTCGCCGACGCCCGCGAGGCGATCGCCGAGGCCGCCTTCCTCGGATGCCCCACCCTGGTGATCCACACTGGCTGTCGGGGGGGCCACACGGTGGGCCATGCCCGGCGCCTGGTGCGCGAAGCCCTCCACGCCCTCGCCCCGCTGGCGGGAGCGGAGGGGGTGACGTTGGCCCTCAAGCCGTTCCATCCCGCCGTCGCCCCCGGGTGCGGCCTCCTCGGCGGGTGGGCGGAAACCGCGGCGCTCGTCGAGGAATGCGATCACCCGGCCGTCGGCCTGGCACTGGACTGCTGGCAATTCGCGGCCGACCCGGCGTTTCGGGCCGCTCTGCCGCATCTCGCCCCGGCCCTGGCCGTGGTTCAGGTCGCCGATGGCACCGGCACGCCGTGCGCGGCCGGGGAACGCCTGCCCCCCGGCCTGGGAGCGCTGCCGCTGGCGGACGTCGTCGGCACTCTGGTAGCCGCGGGCTACGAGGGCGATCTCGAGTTCGACCCCGTCGGTGAAACCGTCGAATGCCTCGGCTACGACGGCGTCCTCGGCCGCGTCCGGCGCGTCGCCGACGCCTGGTCGCTCGAGGCCGCCGGACAGCGGGTCGTGGCGCGACCGGCGCGGATCCGTGCACCGTGCCCCACCGCCGCCGCGGTCAACTGACAGCCGGTGCCGCGGGCGGATTCCAGGCCCGCGCCCTCTGCCGGTCAGCGGCCGGCCCGTTTCGCAGCCGGCATCCTCAGGTCCCAGGCCTCGACCCAGTCGGTCTCCACCGGTTCGAGGCCGAAATCGGCACGCAGTCGGCGGTCGAAGTCTTCCATGTGGGCCGCGCCGTAGAAGATCGCGATCCGGCGCCTGCCCTTCGCGATCTGGTCGCGCAAAACGTCGATGGCGGCCGCGTTGCGG